>JASHOV010000146.1 GCA_030038495.1 Streptosporangiaceae bacterium | reverse complement strand
CCTGATATCGGCGTGCTCATCGCGGCCCGAGTTCTGCAGGGCATCGGCGGGGCGCTGCTGACTCCAGGCTCGCTTGCGATCATCCAGGCCACATTTGCCAAGGACGACCGTGCGCGCGCGGTCGGCGCGTGGTCCGGACTTGGCGGAGTGGCCTCGGCGGTCGGCCCGATCGTGGGCGGCTGGCTGGTCCAGTCGGCCGGGTGGCGATGGGTCTTCCTGCTGAACCTGCCGTTCGCCGTGGCGGTGGTGCTCGTGACGACCAGGCACGTTCCCGAGTCACGCGATCCCATGGCACACGGCAAATTCGACGTGGCCGGCGCGGTGCTGGCGGCGCTCGCGCTCGGCGGCATCACCTACGCGCTGATCGAGGCGCCCGAGCATACGTCATCGCCGTCCGGGCCGTTCGCCGCGGGACTGCTGGGTGTACTGGCCGCTGCCGGCTTCGTGCTGATCGAGCGCCGTCGTACCCGGCGGCCGGAGCCGGTGACGCCGATGCTGCCGCTCGACGTCTTCGCCGCGCGGGAGTTCACCTCCATCAACGTGGTCACGTTCCTCGTCTACGGCGCGTTCGGCGGCCTGCTGTTCCTGCTGGTTCTGCAACTGCAGGTGGTGTCCGGCTACTCGCCGCTGGCCGCGGGCTCTTCGCTGCTGCCGCTGACGCTGCTCATGCTGGGGCTATCGGCCCGATCCGGTGCGCTCGCCCAGCGGGTCGGACCGCGCTGGCTGATGACGGCCGGTATCAGCCTCTGTGCGATCGGGATGGCGCTGATGGCGCGGATCGGACTGCACGCGAGTTATCTCACCGAAGTGCTGCCCGCCATCGTGGTGTTCGGGCTCGGCCTGTCTCTGACCGTGGCGCCGCTCACCGCCACCGTGCTGGCCAGCGCCGACGTCCGGCATGCGGGCGTGGCGAGCGGCGTCAACAATGCGGTGGCGCGCGCCGCCGGGCTGCTGGCGGTGGCCGCGCTGCCTGCTGCCGTCGGCCTCGGCGCGGCGAGCTATCACCAGCCCGCCATATTCAGCGCAGGCTTCATGGCGGCGGCGGTCGGCAGCGCGGTGGTACTGGTCATCGCCGCGGTGCTGGCCGCGGTTACTACCGATAACAACGTGCTCCGCCCGGCCGTCGGTAAGGCAGCGGCGCCCGCCGAGTCCCACGCCAGCTGCTGTGTGGGCGCGCCGCCGCTTGAGCCGGCGGAGCGTTCCGGCTAGCGATCGCGGCCAAGGGTGAAGGGCGGCAGCCGGCAGCCGGCAGCCGGCCGTCGGCGACGGCCGGCTGCCGGCGGCTACTGCGGCGGGCCGCCGTCCGCGGTCGGCTCCGGCCGCACCTCCACCTCGACGTCCGGCCGGAGCCGACGCGCCTGCGCGTGCAGTTCGTAGGAAGCCAGGTCGGCACTGGTCAGCGGTGGCGGTGCGAGGCTTCGCGGCGCTAGCTGCCTCGACCTGACGACGGTCAGTTCCACGACGTAGAGCGTGATCTGCGCCTCCAGGTAGAACCAGGTGAGCAGGCCGAGCACCACCCCGAAGGTGCCGTAGGCCGAGTTGGTCTTGGCCTGATGGGCGAGGAAGTAACCACCGAGAACCTGCAGTACCTGCCACGACACCGCCGCCAGGATCGCGCTCAGCCGCAGATCGCGCATGGCGATCTCGCTGGAAGTCGCCAGCCGGAACCCGAGCCAGAACAGCCCGATGTTCAGCACCAGCGCGATGAGAATCGCGGCGATGCGCGACAGCGCCCCGGGCAGATGGTCGGCGCCGCCCGCGAGGCTGGAGAGCGCGATCGTCGCGAGCTGGCCGGGCCCGATCACCGCGATAAGACCGAGGCTGCGCAGCAGCGACCAGGGCATCCTCGGCCGCCGGAAAAGCGGCACGCCCCAGACGGTGTTCATCGCGTTCTGCATCGCGGTCGCCACGCCGCGCGCGCCGTAGAGGGTGAGGAGAATCCCGATGGCGAGAGCGAAGCCGGTCCCGTTCAGCCCGTGCGAGACGCTCTTCTCCAGCTGCGGGCCGATCACCGGATAGCTGCCCAGAGCCGAGGTCAGCTTGGCCCGCGCGGCGGCGTCGTGCTTGGCAACGAGCTCGACGATGGTGACCGCCACCAGCAGCAGCGGGAAGAGCGACGCAAACGCGTAATAAGCGATCAGCGCGGCCAGGTTACCCGCCTGATCGTCGCTGAACTTCTTGTACGTCGCGACGGCCACCGACAGCACCCGGTTTCGCTGCTGCAGCCGGTCGGCCCTCTGCATCAGCTGCGCCGGCTTGCCGCGGCGCCGGTCGTCCGCGGGCTGCGCCGTTCCGGTCATAGTGCAGGATGTACTACCCCTGGCCCGCCCGGTTAGCCGTAATGCCATATCTGGCCCGACCAGGTCCGATCGTCAGGTCGAGTTCCCCGGCGGTGGTCTGGTGCCCGGCCGCGCAGCGCAGCTCGGCCTGGACGATCTCGCCGCAGTCGGTGTGGCGCAGCAGCACCGGCGGCCCGTCTGGCTGCAGCCACCGGTCGCCCCACTGCATCAGCGCCACGAGGACCGGCATCAGCTCGACGCCCTTGTCAGTCAGCCGGTACGCCATCCGGGTGCGCTGCCCCGGCTCCCGGTAGGGCTCGCGGGCGAGCAGGCCCGCCTCAACCAGCTCGCGCAACCGGGCGGCCGCTACCGGCTCGCTGATCCCAGCCCGCTCGGCGAAGTCGTCGAACCTGGAGGTGCCGTAGAAGGCCTCGCGCAGGAGCAGCAGCGCGGACTTGCTGCTGACGACGTCCAGTGCCTTGGCCATCGAGCACATCGTTGCCTGCCAGCCGCTACGCGGGCTGAGCGGCCCCGCGAGCCGGACGGCGTGTTCCTCGCCCATGCCTGAACTATATCTGACTTGCGTATTACTAAGCCAGCTGGTTAAGGTCTGGCTATGAGTTTGCTAAGTCAGCAGTCGAGCGCGCCCGCGACCCGGACGGCAAGCCCGGCCCGGATATTGATCATCGTCTGCGCCGGGGTGGTCATGGCCAGCCTGGACCTGTTCATCGTGAACGTAGCCCTGCCGCAGATCGCAGTGGAGCTGCACGAGCCCAGTCTCGGCGCGCTCTCCTGGGTGCTGAACGGCTACGCGATCATCTACGCGGCCCTGCTGGTGCTGGCCGGGCGGCTGGCCGACCAGCGCAACCGCAAGAGCGGCTTCCTGCTGGGCGTGGCCATCTTCACCGTCGGCTCGGCGGCGTGCGGTGCCGCGTCGAGCGTGCCGATGCTGATCGCGTTCCGGCTGGTGCAGGCGGCGGGGGCCGCCCTGCTGACGCCGGCCTCGCTTAGCCTGATCCTGGCCAGTTACCCGGCCGAGCGCCGGGGCGGGGCAGTCCGGGCCTGGACCGCGGCCGGGGGCATGGCCGCCGCGCTTGGGCCCGCCATCGGCGGCCTGCTCGTAGCCGCCAGCTGGCGCTGGGTGTTCCTGGTGAATGTCCCCGTCGGCCTGGCCGCACTCGTCGTGGGCTGGCGCCAGCTACCTGACGTTCCCGGCCATCCGGGTCCACGCCCGGATGCGCTGTCAGCTCTGCTGGTGACGGCCGGGGTCGGCGGGCTTACCCTCGGCCTGGTCCGCGGCGACGCGTGGGGCTGGAGCTCGGCCGCGACGATCGGCGTGCTGGTGGCCGCCGCGATCGCGGTGGGTCTGTTCGTGCTGCACTGCCTGCGACACCGCAATCCGCTGATCGAGCCGGCCCTGTTCCGGGTCCGCAGCTTCTCCGGTGCGTCGTTCGCGACGCTGCTGTTCTCGGTGTCGTTTGGCGCGATGCTGCTGTCGATCGTCTTGTGGATGCAGGACGCCTGGGGCTGGTCGGCGCTGCGCACCGGGCTGGGCATCGCGCCCGGACCGCTGATGGTGCCGCTGTTCACCTTCCTGGTCACCGGGCGGCTGCTGGCCAGGTACGGCCCGGCCGTGGTGATAGGCCTCGGCGCGAGCGTCTTCAGCCTCGGGATCATCTGGTGGGCGCTGGTCGTCCAGGAGCAGCCGGATTACGTGGCGGTCCTGCCCGGCATGCTGGTGACCGGCATTGGCGTCGGCCTGACGCTGCCCTCGCTGATGTCGACCGCGGCGTCCTCGCTGCCGCCGTCGTCGTTCGCCACCGGGTCCGCGGCGGTGAACATGCTGCGGCAGGTGGGCTTTGCGGTGGGGGTGGCGATGCTGGTCGCGGTGCTGGGCAGCCCGAGCGGGGCAGGCGCGGAACTGGCCGCGTTCCGGCACGGCTGGTATGCGACCGCGGCCGCCGGGCTTTCCGCCGCCCTGGCCGCGATCTGGCTGCGGCGTCCGGCCGCCAGACCGGCACCGGCGGGCGCCTGAGCTGCCACGCCGGCCTGGCCGCAGCGGGCCCGTCCGCGCTCCTGCCTAAAAGCCGGGCAGTGCCGTGCTGATGTCGTAGGCGGATCCCCAGTACCACTGGGTGGCGCTGGCTCCGGGCAGCACGTGCGGATAACCGGTGGGGTCGGCGATCCACCACCGGATGCGGGCGATCATCCAGGCCGGCAGTGTGCTGACCGCGGATTGCACTACCGGCCACTCCGCCCGGCTGGTGTAGATGATGGCCAGGCCACTCGGGTCTGCGGTGAGCTTGCGCGATACCCAGCTCGGCACCACGTTCGGCGTCACGTCGCCGGGCTCCACGTCTACGGCCGACGCGGCGGGATCGGTGCCGACCACGTCGATCCACAGGACCGCCTTATGCCCGGCGACCTGCGCGGGGGAAACCGCGAACGGACCGGTCGCATAGGCGGCGAGCACCCGGTTGGCCGGCACGGCGGACGGGTTGACCGAGTCGTAGATCAGGTAAGGCCACTGGCGGGCGGGCTGCCTGGCGCTGTCCCTGCCTGCCGTCCGGCGGCCGGCGTCGGTGCCAGCGGACTTTCCGTGCTGAGTACCACCCGACTGAGCGTGGCCGGACTGTGCACCCTCGGACTGGCCCTGCGCGCGGTTCGGAGCAGAAGCCAGCTGACCGGATGCCCCGGCACTGGGGTGCAGTGCGGTGCGGCCGGATCCGGCCTCGTCGGCGCCGCCCGCTTCGGGGCCGGGCGTCGAAGCGAGCGCGACCCCGGCCGAAACGCCGATCACCGTGGTGGCCGTCACGGCCGCGGTCCACAGTGGCAGGCGTGCGCGTCGTCGTGGGCGGGCGCGGCGGTGCTTGCCGTGCGATCCGCGATGACTGGGCGGCACGATCAACCTTGGGTCGGGCGCGGTGCGCACGGAAGCGGACACCCTGTGCACCGTGCCGCTCGGCCGGCTAGGCGGCCTGCGGCGGCAGGCGGCGGCAGGCGGCGCGCAAGTGCCGACGCGGGTCACGGCGTCGGCGCTGAGCCATGGGCTACATCACGCGCCCGGGTGTTCTCGGTCACCGACAGTCAACGCCATAAACCGACGAGGAGCACTAAAACGCCCAAAGAAGTCATGTGATCTAAATCACTTTCCGCTGCCCAGCGACCTAACATCGAACGTGTGCGCGCTTAGTGCTGCGCCAGCGGCGCTAGATACGCACGCGTTGCCTGAAGGCGACCGGTGCCGGCCGGGTCCGGTCGCCGGGCCGGGTCAGCGCGCCGCCGCCAGTCGGTATCAAAGGCCCATTCAGCGGCTTAACGGGCAATACGGGCCCGACGGCCCTGCAGCTGCTGCGTGGCCCGAAAAACGGAGCCGCGGGCTCTGACGGGCTATCGCCGGATTACAGGCTGATGCTAGCCTTCTGCCGCGTTTATGCGATATGACCGCGCAAGCAGTTTGAGGCAGGGCACTGCCGGACGTCTGCTCTCGCGCGGTCGGCCAACAATGGCGAATGTGGAGGTTCCTGAATGAGAGGTTCGCGAGCACTGCTCCTGGTTCGCGGCGTGAGTGCGACCGCGATCGCGGCGCTCGGGCTCGGCGGCGCCTCGGTGGCTGCTAGCACCGCTGCCGTAGCGCCGGCAACCGCCGCCGCGGTCCCGGTCCCGTTCGTAGTCGGGCACATGTACCCGAACGTTAAGATGTCGGGGCCGCCGACGACCGCATACTGCGAGAAGCACTACGGGATCGCGTGCTACCAGCCCTGGCAGATACAGAAGGCATACAACCTGGCCCCGCTCTTCCACAAGGGGATCAACGGCCGGGGCGAGACGATCGTCATCGTCGACGCCTTCGGCTCGCCGTCCATCAAGTCGGACCTGCATACCTTCGACGCGCGGTTTGGCCTGCCGAACCCGCCCTCGTTCCGGGTGATCACTCCCGAGGGCAAGATCACCACCACCCCCAAGACCTGCACGAAGACCTATAAGCGGGGCAAGCCTGACCTGTGCTCCGACTACGACGGCTGGACCGTGGAGACCAGCCTTGACGTCGAGTGGTCGCACGTGATGGCGCCTGAGGCCAACATCCTGCTGGTCGAGACGCCCATGACGGAGACCGAGGGCGTCTACGGCTTCCCGCAGATCGTGGCGGCCGAGAACTACGTCGTCAGGCACCACCTCGGCGACGTGATCACCCAGAGCTTCGGCGCCAACGAGGCGACCTTCACCCATCCCAGCCAGATCTTCGCACTGCGCTATGCCTACAAGAACGCGGAGCGGCACCACGTGACGGTCCTGGCGGCGGCCGGTGACAACGGCGCGACCGACCAGATCTGCTCCCCGAGCAATGGCTGCGCGAACCCGAACAACGTGATCTGCTGCACCTCGGGGCGGGCGATCGACTGGCCCGCGTCGGACCCGCTGGTCACTGCCGTCGGCGGCACCCAGCTGCACCTCAACGACAAGGGCAACGCGACCGAGCCCGCCACTGTCTGGAACGACCTGAGCAGCACTGTCGGAGTTAAGGGGCCCGTGTACACCTGGGGCGCGGGCGGCGGCGGCCTGTCCACTGTCTTTTCCCGGCCGGCCTTCCAGGACGGAGTGGCGGGCACCGTCGGCAACAGCCGGGGCACGCCGGACATCGCCATGAGCGCCGCCGTCAACGGCGGGGTTGACTTCTACGACTCGACCGACGGTGGCTGGAGCTTCGTCGGCGGGACCAGCGAGGCCTCCCCGTTGTTCTCCGGCATCGTGGCCCTGGCCGACCAGGTGGCCAAGCACAGCCTCGGTTACCTGAACCCGGCCCTGTACGCCATGGCAGAGAAGGGCGGCAAGGACGGGATCGTGCCGATCACCGACGGCAACAACACCTTCATTTTCTGCCAGGCCGCTGACATCAACAGCAATACCGACGCGTGCGCGTCGAGCTCTGACCTGGTCACGGTCCCCGGTTTCCCGGCGACTGGTACCTATTCCGACTCGACCGGATGGGGCACGGTGAACGCGGCCGTGTTCGTCCCGGCTCTGGCGCACGCCGCCGGCGGCCGGTAACAAGTCGCGAGCGGAGGGGGCGGCCGCGTGCTGCCCCCTCCCGCTTCGGGCACTAGCCCATAGCCGCCGCTGTCTCGGCCGCGACCCGCTCGCCGGACCGGACCGCGCCCTCCATGTAGCCGGCCCAGTCGGGCGAGGTCTCGGTGCCGGCCCAGTGAATCGGCCCGACGGGCTCGCGCAGCGCGGGCCCGTACCTGGTCCACACGTTCGGGCCGAACAGCGTGCCGTAGCAGCCGCCGCTCCACTTCTCCTGCTGCCAGTCGAGCTCCAGGTAATCCTCCGGCTTGCCCGCCCGTGGCCCGAAGTAGCGCACCAGCGAGTCGATGACGCTGCGCCGGCGCACCTCCAGCGGTTCCCGGCTGAGCCTGCGCGCCTCGTCGCCTTCCAGGAACGCCAGCAGCACGCCCGGCGAGCCGTCCTGCGGCGAGTTGTCGAACACCACGCGGGAACCCTCGCCGTCCCCGGTGGCCTGCCCGCACAGGCCCTCGTTCCGCCAGAACGGCTCGTCGTAGATGACCTGCGTCTTGATGACCGATCCCATCGGGGTCCGCTGGGTGAGATTCTCCCGCCAGTGCGGCAGCGCGGGCTCGTACTCGATCCGCCCGGCCAGCAGCGGCGGCGCGGTGACGACGATATGTCGGCCCTCGAACTGCCCGGCCCCGGTCGTTGCGGTCACCTTGCTCCCGGTGGGACCGCCGCCCGCGACCGCGATTCGCGTGACCGGCGCCCCCAGCCGGATGATGCCGCCGAGCCGGGCGGCCAGCCGTTCGCCGATCAGCGCCGAGCCGCCGGCGAACCGGTCCTGCTGTGCGCCGCCGGTGGTGTCGATCAGCTTCTGGAACGAGCCGCCCGAGTGCGAGTAGAACAGCACATGCAGCATCGACAGGTCGCCGGGCTCGGCGGCGAACACCGCCTCCGCGCCGAGCGCGAGCAGCGTCCTGGCGCCGCGACTGAAGGTGTTGCGCCGCGCCCACGTCTCGAACGTCTGGCCGTCGAGCCTCAGCGCGCCCGGCGCCGTCCACGGCGCATCGGTGGGCACCTTTTTCGCCAGTGCCTCCAGCCGGGCCTGGGCCTGGCCGATATCGGCGATCACGAGCGGGTTGATCCGCGGGATCGTGCTGGCGTAAGTGCCGCGCTTGCCGCCGAAGTGCAGGACCTTCTTCCCGGTGTCGTAGGTGGGGAACGTGGGCACGTCGAGGTCGGCCGCGAGCGCGTACAGCTTGTCCTGGGTAGGCCCGGCCCACTGGCCGCCCATCTCCACGATCTTTCCGCCGCCGATGTCCTGGTTGACCACGCGCCCGCCGACGCGGTCTCGTGCTTCCAGGACGAGGACCGAGTGCCCCGCCGCGGTCAGGTCTCGTGCCGCGATCAGTCCCGCCAGTCCCGCGCCGACGACAAGAACGTCAGCCGCCTGCGCCATCTGACCCGCCTTTCGTGCCCTGGTGGCTAAGGATCGCAGCAGCATACGATTGCCGGGTGCCGGACCGGAAACCGCCTCGGCTCGCCGGTGGCGAACGCGAAGTCCTGATGGCCCTGCTTCAGTTCCAGCGTGAATCACTGCTGCGCAAGCTCACCGGGCTGGACTCCGAAGAAGTCCGCCGTCGGCTAGTGGGCAGCGAGACGACGCTGCTGTGGCTGGTCAAGCACCTGACCCGAGCGGAGCTGATGTGGCTCGGGCTCCGGTTCGCGGGGCACGACGTGGACCTTCCCGACGAGACCGTGCTGCCGTCCGACACCGTTGAGTCGGTGAGCGCGGCCTACCGCGCGGCGTGCGCGCAGGCCGATGCGATCGCGGCCGCGGCGGGCCTGGACGAGCCGTGCCGCCGGCATCCCGAGCCGGCCAACCTGCGCTGGGTGCTCATGCACATGCTGGAGGAGACGGCCAGGCATGCCGGTCACGCGGACATCCTGCGCGAGCTCACCGACGGCAGCACGGGCCGCTAGCGGTCAAGCTCGGCGATGAGGTTCTTGGGATCACCGGGCCAGACGGGTAACACGGTAAAATCAGGCCCGGCGGGAAGGGCCGTATCCAAGGCAAGGCCGTACCTGCGAGGGAGGCGCACGTGCTTTCGCTGGTGATACCGAAGGGCTCGCTGGAGCGCGCCACCCTCGATCTGTTCGATGCCGCCGACCTGACCGTCCGCCGGTCATCGGACCGGGACTACCACGCCACCATCGACGACCCGCGCATCGAAAGGGTGCGGTTCCTGCGACCGCAGGAAATACCGACCTACCTCGAGGAGGGCCTGTTCGACTTCGGCATCACCGGCCGCGACTGGATCACCGAGACCGGCGCCGACGTGGTCTCGCTCGGCGAGCTGCAGTACTCGAAGGCCACTACCGACCCGGTACGCGTCGTGCTGGCCGTGCCGGCCGCGGTGTCCTGGCAGTCGGTCACCGACCTGCCCGACGGGGTGCGGATCTCGACCGAGCTGCCCGCGCTCACCCGCCGGTACCTCGAGGCCAACGGCGTCAAGGCCGTGGTGGTTCCCTCCTACGGGGCGACCGAGGCTAAGGTGCCCGACATAGTCGACGCCATCGTGGACCTGACCGAGACGGGTGCGTCGCTGCGCCGGAACGGACTGCGGATCCTCGACACCCTGATGACCAGCTACACCGAGCTGGTTGCCAACCAGGCCGCGTACACGGACCAGGCCAAGCGCGAGGCCATGGAGGACATCGCGCTGCTGCTGCGCGGAGCGATCATGGCGCGGCGCAGCGTGCTGGTAAAGCTGAACGTCAGCGCGGCCGACCTCGCGGCCGTGACGGAGATCCTGCCGGCCATGTCCTCGCCCACCATCACCTCGCTTGCGCGCGGCGACATGAACGCGGTGGAAGCCGTAGTGCCCAAGCGCGGAATCAACCGGCTCATCCCGGCGCTCAAGGCAGCGGGAGCGAGGGACATCCTCGAGCTGCCGATCTCGAAGATCGTTGAGTAATCACTAGGCGCGATAGCGCCAGGCCAACACGCCAGGCCGGGCCCCGGGCTCGCCCTGGGCCCGCAGCCCAGTCGCCGTAGCGCCAGGCCGACACGCCAGGCCGGGCCCGGGCTCGCCCTGGGCCCGCAGCCTGGCCGGCGGTAGCAGCCGGTATGCAGCGCGCCGTTACGCTATACGGATGCTGGCCCGAATTGACCTGCGCGGGAAGACCCCGGCGACGCTCACGGCGGGTGAGCTGTCGGCCGTCCTTCCGCGTGCCGCGCTGGACGTGACCGCCGCGCTGGAGGCGGTACGTCCGGTATGCGAGGATGTTCGGACGCGCGGCGGCGAGGCGGTCAGGGAATACACCGCCAAGTTCGACGGCGTCGAGCTGCCGAGCACGAGGGTCCCGGCCGAGGCGCTGGCAACCGCGCTCCGCGAGCTGCGCCCGCCGGTACGCGCCGCGCTGACCGAGGCCGCACGACGGGCGCGGCTCGTGCACAAGACGCAGCTTCCGGCCGACGCGTGGACCGCCGTCGACACCGGCTCGACCGTCACCGAGCGGTACATCCCGGTGCGGCGCGCGGGCGTATACGTGCCGGGCGGGCTGGTCGCGTATCCGTCATCCGTCCTCATGAACGTGATCCCGGCGCAGGTCGCGGGCGTCAGCGAGATCGCCGTGGCGTCACCGCCGCAGTCCGAATACGGCGGGCTGCCGCACCCGGCGATCCTGGCCGCGTGCGGCCTGCTCGGCATCACCGAGGTGCATGCGGTCGGCGGGGCTCAGGCCATCGCGATGCTCGGCTACGGCACGGACGAATGCGCGCCCGTCGATGTCATCACCGGACCCGGCAACGTCTATGTCGCGGCGGCCAAGCGCCTGCTGCGCGAGCGCGTCGCGATCGACGCTGAGGCCGGCCCGACGGAGATCGCGATCATCGCCGATGACGGCGCCGACGCGAGCTTCATCGCCGCCGACCTGATCGCCCAGGCCGAGCACGATCCGCTCGCGGCCTGCCTGCTGATCAGCACCAGTGCGGCACTAACCGACCGGGTCGACGCCGAGCTGGCCCGGGCCGTCCCCAGCGCGCGGCACGCCGACCGGATCAGCGCCGCCCTGGCCGGCCAGTCCGCATGCGTGCTGGTCGACGACGCGGACTCGGCACTGGCGGTGTCGGACGCCTGGGCCCCCGAGCACCTGGAGATCCAGGCCGCGGACGCCGCGATCCTGGCCCGCCGGGTCCGCAATGCCGGCGCCATATTCGTGGGCGCGTGGGCGCCGGTCTCGCTCGGCGACTACCTGGCCGGATCCAACCACGTGCTGCCCACGGGCGGTACCGCCCGGTTCTGCGGCGGTCTGTCGGTGCTCTCGTTCCTGCGTGGCGTGCATCTGGTCGAGTGCGATGAGCGCGCGCTGGCGGCGGTTGCGCCGCACATCGATGCCCTGGGCGGGGCCGAGGACCTGGCCGCGCACGTGCAGGCGGTGCGGGTCCGGGTGCCGGCGAAGTCGGGTCAGGCCCGCAACCGGCTCGCCGAGGACGCGCCGTGACCGCCGGCGCCGGCGCCAGCGGGCTGCCGCTGCCCATCAGGCCAGACCTTGCGGGACGCACCCCCTATGGTGCGCCGCAGGTGAAGGTCGAGGTCCGGCTGAATACCAACGAGAACCCGTACCCGCCGTCGGCGGCGCTTGCGGACGATATCTGCAGGGCAGTGGCCGGCGTCGCGACCGGGCTGAACCGCTATCCGGACCGCGACGCGCTCGCGCTGCGCGCCGCCCTGGCGACCTACCTCGGGCACGGGCTTACCGCCACGCAGACCTGGGCGGCGAACGGCTCGAACGAGATCATCCAGCAGATCCTGCAGGTGTTCGGCGGGCCAGGCCGCAGTGCGCTCGGATTCGAGCCGTCGTACTCCATGCACCCGCTGATCTCCCAGGCGACAGCGACGCGCTGGGTGCCGGCCCAGCGCTCAGCCGATTTCGGCCTAGACGCCGGCGACGCGGTGGCCGTAATCGGGCGCGAGCAGCCCGACATCGTGTTCGTCACCTCGCCGAACAACCCGACGGGGGCGGCACTGCCGCTGGCGACCATCGAGGCGATCTGCGCGGCTGCCCCCGGCATGGTAGTGCTGGACGAGGCCTACGCGGAGTTCACCCGTGACCCGGCGGCCACCGCCCTGACGTTCCTGACCGGCTATCCGCGCCTGATCGTGGTCAGGACGATGTCCAAGGCGTTCGCCATGGCGGGCGCACGGCTCGGCTACCTGGCCGCGGACCCGGCGGTGGTCGAGGCGCTGCAGCTTGTCCGGCTGCCCTATCACCTGTCGGCGGTGACGCAGGCCGTCGCGATCGCCGCGCTGCAGCACCGGGACGAGCTGCTTTCTTCGGTGGAGCGGATCCGGGCCGAGCGGGACGAGCTGGTGTGCTGGCTGCGCGGCATCGGGCTGACCGCCGCGGACTCCGACGCGAACTTCGTGCTGTTCGGCCCGTTCGCTGACCGGCACGCGGTCTGGCAGGCGCTGCTCGAGCAGGGCGTGCTGATCCGCGAGGCCGGACCGCCGCAGTGGCTGCGGGTGAGCATCGGGACCAGCGAGGAGATGGCCGCGTTCCGCCAGGCCATGGCCAGCGTGCTCGCGGGCTCGCTCAGGACGGGAACGGGGGTGTCGGGGTGAACCCTGGTCGGACCGCCCGGGTGGAGCGCGCCACGGCAGAGACCAAGGTCATGGTGGAACTGGGCCTCGACGGGACCGGGGTCACGCAGGCCGACACCGGCGTGCCGTTCTTCGACCACATGCTGTCGCAGCTCGGCAGGCACGGGGGGCTGGACCTGACCGTGCACACCCGCGGTGATACCGAGATCGACGCGCATCACACCGTCGAGGACACCGCGCTCGCGCTCGGCCAGGCGCTCCGCGAGGCGCTGGGCGACAAGGCCGGCCTGTGCCGGTTCGGCGACGCGCTGGTGCCGCTGGACGAGACGCTCGTGCGCGCGGCGGTCGACCTGTCCGGCCGGCCATATGCCGTGCACACCGAGCCGGATGGGATGGCGCCGCTGATCGGCAGCTACGACACCACGCTGACCCGGCACTTCTTCGAGTCGCTGGCGCACACGGCCGCGATCTGCGTGCACGTGGACGTCCTGCGTGGCCGCAATCCGCATCACATCGTGGAGGCGCAGTTCAAGGCGTTCGCCCGGGCACTGCGGGCCGCGGCCGCGCCCGACCCGCGCGCCGGCGGCGCGGTGCCGAGCACCAAGGGCGTGCTCTAGCGCCGCTAGCTGGCCCGGTCAGACCGTGTCGATGACCGAACTCTGCCCGTCACGCTATGACAGCCGCCCGGGCTCGAAGAGGCAGGGCGGCTGGCAGGGATGCGAGGGCTCCGGATCCCGCGTGGTTAGCCGGTGGACTGGTCGGCCGGTTGTTCGGCCCGTTTCGCGGCCCGGGCGGTGAGCCGGGCGCGGACCTGGTTCGCCTCGGGCGCGCCGAGCTGGGTGTACAAGTCGAGGGCCTGCTGCCAGTGGTGGCGGGCCTGCTGGTCCTCGCCGAGGAAGTGGTAATTCTCGGCGAGGTCGCGGTGCGCGCTTGCCTGCTGGTAGGTGTTGCCGGTCTCGGTGGCCACGCGGAGCGCTGTCTCAAGCTGGGCGCGCGCGGCGGCGGGCTGACCGGTCCCGTGCAGGGCCTGGGCCAAGTTGCGGAGCGTGTTGATCTCGCCGTGCTGGTCGCCGGTCTCCCGGTGCAGCTTGAGTGCCTGCTCCAGGTAGCTTATGGCCTCCTGGTATGCGCCCTTCCGGACGCTGACGTCGCCGAGGCTACCGAGTTCAGCGGCGATACCGCTCGGATGATCGATGCTGCGGTAGATGTCCAGCGCCTGCTCGAAGTATGCGGCGGCCCAGGCTAGCTGTCCGCGCCGGAGGCTGAGTTCCGCGATTGCCTCCAGCACCGCAGCCTCGCCGAGCTGGTATTTCGCCTGGCGGAGTACCGGCAGGGCCTGGCGCAGGTGCTCGGCGGCCTGGTCGTAGGAGCCCAGCTCGGCCTCGGCGGCCGCGAGGTCAGCCCGCGTCTGCGCCGCGCCGAGTCGGTCCGCGGCGTCCTCGTAGGCGGCGATGGCCTGCCGGTAGTAGTCGGCCGCTGACCGGTAGTCGTGCAGCTGGTCCTCAGCGAGGCCGAGATTGCGCAGTACTTTTGCCTGGCCTGCCTGGTCGTTGCGCTGCCGGAAGCACGCCTGCGCGGCCTGGTAGAGGCCGATCGCGTCACGGGAGTGGCCTTTCCTGATGTCGATGCCGCCCAGGCCGTTCAGCGCATCGGCCTCGGCGGCTATGTCGCCGGACTGGCGGGCGGCCTGCAGCGCGTGGGTGTAGATCGTGTGGGCCTCGGGCAGGTGACTGCCGTT
>JASHOV010000145.1 GCA_030038495.1 Streptosporangiaceae bacterium | reverse complement strand
GCCGGGTGAGCTGACCGGCTCGATCTACTCCGCCCGGCCCATCACGATCGCCGAGCCGGTATGGCGGGCCGATCTGCTGGAAAGCGCGGACGGCCCGGCGGGCAGCCTGAACCGGGCACACCACCACCCCGGCATGCGGGACTGGGAGCCGCGCACGCGCGTGTACGACCGTCAGCTGTCCAGCGATCCGGTCGGGTGGGTGGGCGCGCAACTCGGCGACCTGGAGAATCTCCTCGCGCAGGCGGGCATCGAGGTGGACGACGAGCTGGCCGCCGACGCCGAGAAGCTGCGCGCCAGCGCCGCGGATATCCAGCACGCAGTCGCCGCGATGCTGGACAAGGTCAAGGTCGGCGAACTGGGGAATGCGCCGGAAGGCAACGTCGCCAGCGCGCGGGTCAGCTGGCTGTAGGCACCCGATCGATCACAGCGACGAGCGCGAGCAGGTCGCCGCGACCGGGCGCCCTCAGAATGGCGTGCTGTCCAGCCAGGCGGTCAGGATGGCCGGATCACCATGGAGCGTCACCGACGGGTCAGCCGGCGGCAGCCGCCGCATGAGCACGAGCAGCAGGCTCTGCGCCGGTCCGGTCAGCGCCGCGTCGCCCTTCCCGTGGCCGGCCTCGACGACGATTCCGTCCGCGGTGTTCCTGATCAGCCATTCGCCGTTGCCTTCGGCGTCGGTCGCGTGGACGTGCAGCACCGCGTCGGCCGGCAATGCGCGCGCCCGCTCGTCCGGCTGGCCGGGATTGGGTCCGCTCAGGATCGCCAGCCACTCGTCGATTGCGTCGGCGGCGACGACCGGATCCATCGCGATCGGCTGGCCCGCCGCGATCTGCGCGTCGGCGAGATGCATGAGCGTCTCGTGCGACATGCGGCGGGCCCAGAAACGCGGTGGCACGGTGCCGACGAACGACCACACCGGCTCGGCACCGGCCGCCTGCACGGACTCGGTCAGCAGCCGGGCGCCCGCGCGCAACCACGGTTCGCGCTGCGCCGGATCTGCGGGCAGGGCGCCGTCGGGAACCTCGCGGAACGGGACCGGCTCCGCCGCCCGCGTCCTGACGATCTCCGCGGCCCACCGGTGGGCGCGGCCCACGTGGGTCGCCAGCTGGCGCAGCGTCCAGTCGGGGCACGTCGGGATGTGCAAGTCGGGGCCGTTTGAGTTCAGCAGGCCGGCGAGCGCGGCGGCACCGGTTTCGATCTGCGCATAGTAAGCATCGGTGCTCAGCGGCATCGGGCATCCTTCGACGGGTGCGCCCAGCCTAACCCGGCCGCGGCCTAGCGGCGGCACCGCCGCCAGAGGCATGCTAGAGCTGACAGGCGGAGGCAGCGCGATGAGCTCAACCCGGATTGCGCGTCAGTTCCAGAGCTGGGTTGGCCAGCCATCCAACATCGACAAGTGCGGACGCTGTCAGCTGCCCCGGTCGGTGCACGGCCCGGACTGGACCTGCCCGTCCAGGCGGCGGCACCGCGCTATCGCCCCGGTCATGCTCAGCGTGGGTGCGATGCTCATCGTGGCGGGCGTCGTCCTGCGCCTCATCGCTCCGTCCGCGCCGCAGGGCGACGCCATGATGATGGCGGACGGCGTGGTGCTGGGCATCGTGCTCATGGTCGCTGGCTTCGTCATGCTGGGGCGGCCCGACTAGGTGCCGTTAACCTGACGCCGCGCCGCGCACGCAGACACCGCGGCGATAACAATTCGGCACTAACTGGGTGACGCGATCTGTCGATCGTTTCTGCCGCCCGGCAACCTGAATGCATGCGGGCCGAACGGGGCGATCACAATCGAGCGACTCCGCGGTTTCCTGCCCTCGACCCCGAGCTAACGCGGTCCGAGGTAATGCGCCGTTGGCTGCGGAAGTGCGCCGCGACGGCCGCCGTGATCGTGATGCTGGCGGGCCTGGGTGGCCTGAGCACGTACCTGTTGCGCGGGCACGCGTCGCATGGCAGCGCGAGTCATCAGCACGGAGTGCGGCAGACGGTGCGGACTCGGCCGGCCAGTGCGGCACCGGCCGGCACGGTCTTGTCGCAAACGCCTAAAGGAGCGCTGGCGCTTTCTGACCTGCGCGGACAGCATCCGAAACTGCTGATGTCGCTGCCGCAGCAGGTCTACGTGGCTGCCGCCGACAGCCGTTACCTCGTCACCTCGAATGGGCTGTTACTGTCGGTCGGCGCGCACGGCCAGCTGTCCTCGACCCGCATGCGAAACGTGAATGCCAGCGCCTGGAGTCCGGCCGGGCTGGCTGATCACGATCAGTACATCGCGCTGCTGAACTACAACACCGCCGCCTCGCAGGCCGACGGCACCCCGCTTTCTATCACCTCGCTCGTGACCGGGAAGTCCCAGAGCCTCGGGGTCGCCGATGATGTTTCCGGTGACCCCGCTAGCGCCGGCGTGATCGCCTCCCTCCCCGCCCCGCCGGTGGCGACATCTACTCCGACCGCCGCTCCGGCCAATGGCGAGTGGCCTGACGGCAGCGTCGTGATCAGGGACGCGGGCAAGAAGGACAGGCTGCTCGGGACGGCTGGGCAGCTCAACAGCGACGCGGGCCTGCCTGCCTCCGCGCAGACGGACCTGTACCCGCAGCCGGATCCCGCCGGTGACATGATCGCCATCGTGGTCCAGCCGATAGCCGGGCGCTTTAGTGCCGGGGTCGTCGTCGTAACGAGAACCGGACGCGAGCTCTTTGCCCTCAGCCGGGCTGGCCTGACCGTATCGGTGAGCTGGTCGCCGTCCGGCCAGTCGCTGGCGATAGTCGCGCAGCTCCCGCACGGGTCGGTGCTGCATATCTGGAGTTCAGGCGAGACCGGCGCGGCCCAGCGCTTCCCTGGCGCCGCCGACTACGGGGCCTGCGTCTGGTCGCCCGACGGTGCCTGGATCCTGTGCGCCGTCACCGGCCAGCACTCGAACGGCGAGCAGTGGGCCGTCGCATCCGCCCACGGCGGGCCGATGGTCGTCACGACGGGACCGGGCTATCCGATCAGCTGGCTCGGGGCCGGCCAGTGAACCGCGGCAGGGCGGGCGGCCCGCCGGAGCGGGCCGGTCACGACCTCGACCCCGCGCTGGCGACCGTTGACCGACATTCCGGTTAACGCGGGGCAAAGCCCGTTTCACGCGCGCACCGCCGCCAGGTCACGGCCCCTTCCGCCGGCCGGGCCAGGTAGGGAGACTGGCCATATGCATGACTTCGACGTCTTGGTGATCGGATCGGGCCCCGGCGGGCAGAAGGCGGCGATCGCGGCCGCGAAGCTGGATCGACGGGTAGCGATCGTGGAGCGGCCCAGCATGCTGGGCGGCGTGTGCCTGAACACCGGCACGATCCCGTCGAAGACTCTCCGCGAGGCCGTGCTCTACCTGACCGGCCTGGACCAGCGCGAGATGTACGGCCAGAGCTACCACGTCAAGGAAGAGATCACGATCGGCGACCTCACCACCAGGACCCACCACGTGGTCAGCCGGGAGATGGACGTGGTGCGCAGCCAGCTGACCCGCAACCGGGTCGCCATTCTCACCGGCACGGCCCGCCTGACCAGCTCGACCAGCGTGGAGGTGGCCGACGGCGTCGGCCGCAGCCGGCCGTTCAGCGCGGAGAAGATCATTGTCGCGACCGGGACCCGCCCGGCCCGGCCGGCCAGCGTCGAGTTCGACGAGCGGACGATCATCGACTCGGACGGCGTGCTGGACATCGAGCGGATTCCCCGCTCGATGATCGTCGCGGGTGCGGGCGTAATCGGGATCGAGTACGCGTCCATGTTCGCGGCGCTCGGCACCAAGGTGACGGTCATCGAGCAGCGCGACCGGATGCTGGAGTTCTGCGATCTTGAGGTCGTGGAGGCGCTCAAGTACCACCTGCGCGACCTGGCGGTCACCTTCCGGTTCGGCGAGACGGTAACGGCAGTCGAGTCCAGGCCCGAGGGCGCCATCGCCGCGCTGGCCAGCGGCAAGCGCATCCCGGCCGAGACCGTCATGTAC
>JASHOV010000144.1 GCA_030038495.1 Streptosporangiaceae bacterium | reverse complement strand
CGCTCAATCCGGCGTTCGTGAAGCAGATCCGCCCTGGTGTTCTGTCGGCAAGCCAACTCCCGCCGCAGGTGCTTGACGGCCGCGGCAGGAAGATCACCAGGCCGCCGACCTGGTAGCTAAGGCCAGCACGCAAAAGCTAGGCCCCGTCGTCCTCACGAATCGACGGGGCCTGCACCCACCCCCCGAAGCGGGTGGGGGAGTCACGCACATACAACAACCTAGGTTCGCCGCTGTCAATTCCCTTGCTGTATGACAGCCAACCGCTTTTGAGTCGGTTACCAATAAGTAACCGATCGGATCGCCGACCTGGTCCTTAGCCTCGGCCTCGGCCTCGGCCTCCACGGTCGCCTCGGGGAACCGCTTCCTGTACACGGCCAGCGCGGCAACGATCGCTACGGGAGCACCGTTGACAACCAGCAGACCGGGCGGGGTTCCTGGGGGGATTGGCGCAGGTCAGGAAGCTGCGGGTTCTACTTCCATCGGAAGTGAACGAAGATCCGGCCGAAGTTCTTCGAGTCCTTCTCCACCCGGTGGTAGAGCCCCTTGATCTCGGGCTGCTCCAGGAACCTGAGCACGTGCTTCTTGAGCTGGCCTGAGCCCTTCCCCGGGATGATCTCCACCAGCGGAGCCCACGTTCTGACGGCCTCATCGATGATCGCCCGCAGCGCCCGGTCTATGTCCTGGCCGCGGTTGTATATGTCGTGCAGGTCCAGCTTGAGCTTCATTCACCTCTCCGGTCTGCGCTGGAAGCCACGCTACCCCGATGGCACCGGCACGCACGGGCGGCCGAAGATCGGCCCGGACCTTACGGCCAGACCAGGAGTCAAAACCGCGAAAATGGGTCATACTTCAATCTGCGGCGCCGGGGCCTGGTTCCCCGGGGCCATGCGCGCTGCAAATCCCCGCAGCAGCGCACAGTTTCGCCCCGAGGAGATAACAGATGCGCGTTGCCAGGGCGGTGGCCGCGGCCGGGAGCTCGGTGCTGCTGGGCGGATTGGTAACCGGTGCGGCAGTGGCCGGTCCCGCAGTCAGTCAGGCTGCCGGGCAGGCAACACCGGCGGTGCTGGTGCAGCCGGACATGGTGCACCTGCACAGTGCGCTGCAGGGCCCGCCGAGCACGGCGTTCTGCGAGAAGCACTTCAAGATCGCTTGCTACACGGCCCGGCAGATCGAAACGGCATTCAACCTGCCTCCGCTTTATAAGACCGGCGTCACCGGCAAGGGCGAGACGATCATCATCGTCGACTCCTACGGCTCGCCGACCGCCAGGCACGACCTGGCCGTCTTCGACAAGGGCTCGCACCTGCCCGCGCCGCCGAAGCTGACGATCATTCAGCCCGCCGGGAAGGTCGCGCCCTACAAGGCGAACAGCAACCGCGAGGGCTGGGCGGGCGAGACCGACCTGGATCTGGAGTACGCGCACGCGATGGCTCCCGGCGCGAATCTTCTGCTCGTCGAGACCCCGACGTCCGAGAACGAGGGCATCACCGGGTTCCCGCAGATCATCAAGGCCGAGGAATATGTGATCAACCACCACATGGGCGGAGTGATCAGCCAGAGCTTCAGCGCGACCGAGCAGAGCTTCGCTCACCTGAGTCAGATTCTCACGCTCCGTGGCGCCTACAAGGACGCGGCGCGCAAGGGCGTCACGGTGCTGGCGGCGTCGGGTGACAGCGGCGCGGCCGACGTCAAGTACAACGGCGTGACCTACTTCCTGCACCCGGTGACCTCGTGGCCGGACAGCGACCCGCTGGTGACCGGCATCGGCGCCGCGCAGCTGCATCTCAACGCCAGCGGACACAACGTCGCCACGCCGACGGTCTGGAACGACAGCTACAACAAGCCGACCCTGACCTACATCACCGGCTCCTCGCAGGACAGCCCGCTGGCCTCCGGCGGCGGCCTGTCGGTGGTCTTCAGCCGGCCCAAGTACCAGAACGGCGTGGCCAGCGTCGTCGGCGACCGGCGCGGCGTGCCCGACATCTCGATGAGCGGCGCCTGCAACGGCGGCGCGGACATGTATCAGAGCTTCGCCGGGCAGCCCGCGGGCTGGTACCCGACCTGCGGGACCAGCGAGGCGACGCCAGAGTTCGCCGGCATCGTGGCGCTGACCGACCAGCTGGCCGGTCACTCGCTCGGCCTGGTCAACCCGTACCTGTACGCGATGTCGCAGTTCCGTGCACCGGGCCTGGTCGACATCGTGTCCGGTAACAACACGGTGAGCTTCAAGCAGGACGGGAAGTGGCACACGGTCACCGGGTTCTCCGCCGGTCCCGGCTATGACCTCGCCTCGGGCGTCGGCACTGTGAACGCGGCGCTGTTCGTGCCGGAGCTGGCCTGCATGGCCAGGCACCTGCCTGCGGGTCACGGTCAGCCATCCGCCGGGGCGACGGCGCAGGCCGCGGCAGCCTGTCTCCAGCCCCCGCCGCCGAGCTCGCGATAAGTCGCCGGGCTCGGCCCGGCCGGCGGACGTCAACCCGCCGGCCGGCCCGAGCCCGCGAGCGGCACCACCAAGCCGACAACTACCCCCATAGTGCTCATACCACCGCCATCCTGACCGGGGGGAAAGGCAAGGTTTGCCCGAATACCGACGCCAGCCGGACGGGGCGGAAGGTGCGGGATTAACACTGTGCTGTCTGATGTGTCTGCAGGGGTGCGGGGGGTACGAACCGGGATACGCCTAGCGGCCGCCGGATAGGAAGCTGCCGCAATCGCTTCACGGCGGGCGTGGATCGGGGGAACAGATGAGCAGCATGCCTCAGAGGGACGGGCCTGAAGAGTGGGGCAGCACCCAGCAGAGCGCTCGTCCCGGCGAACAGATCAATCCAGGCACTCAGCAGGGCACTATGCCTGGTCAGCAGGACTTCCGCCAGATGCCCGGCGGCAGCATCCCTGGCCAGCAGGGCGGCTACCAGGGGCAGCAGGGCCAGCCGCAGCAAGACGAGCAGTGGCAGCAGCCGCCGGCCCAGCAGCCGCCGGCCCAGCAGTATGCCGGGCGGCCAGGCTCAGGCAGCCCCGTGAACGAGGCCGAGACCAGGGTCACCGGACGCCGTGTCGTCCAGTACCTGATCGACAGCTTCCTCGTCGCGCTCATCCCGTCGCTCGTGTCGATCCCGTTCGACCGCAGCAGCCACACCAGCCTGCACATCATCGGCGGGATCATCGCTTTCGCGCTGTTCGTGCTGATCGGCATCTGGTACTGGGTGATCAGGCCGCACTCGCACAACGGGCAGACCTTCGGGATGAAGCTCCTCGGCCTGCGGGTCATCAGCAAGGACGGCGGGCCGGCCAACATGACCCAGCTGTTCATCCGCTGGATCTGCCTGATCTTCGATGCGATCCCGTACACGTGGCCGTTCACCGGCCTGGTCGGGTTCATCGTGATCCTGTGCTCGCGGCACCGCCAGCGGATCGGTGACCACCTCGGCCGCACGCTCGTGATCTCCACGGGCCAGTTGCAAAGCCGCGCCAGTTACCCGGAGAGCGAAACGGCCGGGATGAACCCGCGCTACTAGTCAGCGGGACATACCCGCAGCAGTAGTACCGGGGCCCGGGCAGTGCTACTGCCCGGGCCCCGGGCGCGCCGGAGGCACCTTCTCGTAACGCCGGATCCCGCCGTCGATCGTGCTGGCAAGAGCGTCCTGTGCGACGAGGAGATCGAGGTGGTAGGCGGTCTCGCAGATCGCGAGCATCTTGTTCATCGGGTCCATCTCGGAAAGCTGGCGCTTGCGCGAGGTCCACGGCAGCTCGCCAGCTACCTGGTAGGCGGTCAGCCGGTCGCCGCCGGAAAACACCGCCATCGCGGCGGCAAGCCGATCGTCATGGTGGCCGATGAGCTCATCGATCCGGGCATGGGCGCTCGGCGATACTGGTCCGTGCGCGGGCAGCAGTCGCATGTCCGGCAGTCGCCGCACGATGTTGAGCGACTCGAGGTAATCGCGCAGCGGCAGCCTGGGCGGGGCCTCCTCGAAGCCGATGGACGGCGTGATGTGCGGCAGTACATGGTCCCCGGCGAACAGCAGTCCGGCGGCATGATCAGCGAAGACCAGGTGCCCGCGGGTGTGGCCGGGGGTCGCGATCGCCTCGAGCGTCCGGTTACCGAGGTCGAGCACCTGGCCGGCCGTGATCCACTCCGTCGGCCAGCCGAAGCCGAAGTCGGCGCCGCGAATTCCGGCGGTCTGCCCGCCGAACAGGTCTGCCAGCTCGGCCGCGATCGCCTCCGCGCCGGCCGTGCTGAGCAGATCGAGTTGCGGGCCGAGCGGCCGCTGGTCGTCGCTCAGCAGCCGCCCGACCGAGTATCGCTCCTCGGCGCCGAGCGCTACCGGGGTGCCCAGCTCCTTGTTGATGGCGATCGCCTGGGTGAAATGATCGCGGTGCACGTGCGTCACCAGGAACCGGCGAACGTCCCGCAGTCCGGCGCCGAGCCGGGCGAGTGACCGATCAAGCTGGTCGCGGGAATTGGCCAGCGCCCAGCCCGAGTCGATGAGGACCAGGCCTTCTGGCGCCTCGATCGCGTACACATTGACGGCCCGCAGGCCGTCCATCGGCAGCGGCAGCGGTATGCGATGCACGCCGTCAGTGACGAGATAAGTGCCCTCTTCAATCCACTGGTGGCGATCGGCCAAGGTCAGCCCCTTCAAGAGCGGCACTTACTGGCACACAACGTAGCAGTCACAGTGATCTAGGCATCGAGCCGCCAGATCGCGGCTGTCCTGGCCGCGTCGAGCGGCCAGGACAAGCCCGAAGTCAGCAGTTCCCGGCCGGACCGGATACTGATGTCCTGCTCCTCGTCGGCCGTCAGGCTGAACTGCCGCACCCGGTAGTCGAGATCCTCGTCGATCCCCGCCACCGGGCACGGCCCGCCCGCCGCGCCCGCGTCTGCGTCCTCGAGCTGATATCCGAAGACCACGAGCCTGCGCCGGCCAGGATCGGCGTACCCCAGCGCCGCGCGGCCGGTCTCCGGCGCGATCAGCCGGAACATGTCGCCGAGCTGCACCAGGTCGCGCACGTCGCGGTACCATCGCGCGGCCCGCTGGCATATGGTCAGCTCGGCCGGGGTGAGCGAAGCAGGATCGAGGTCGAAGCCGAATCGCGCGCTCATCGCGACCGCGCAGGCGAACGTCAGATCCTGGTCGCCCCAGCGGGTCACGTGCGCCGCGATTGCCTGCGGCGGCAGGTAACGGCCGGCTTCCCACTGCATCCTCAGCCGGGTCAGCGCGTCGGTGTTGTCGGACAGCCACACCTCGTGGAACCAGCGCAGCGTGCCGAGGTCGGTCCGGCCGCCCCCGGATGCGCACAGCATCATCTCGGTATCGGGCCACCGCTGTGCGATCTCGGCCATGATCTGCCACCGGGCCAGGACCGTGTCGATCCACAGGTTCGACTGCCGGTCCGCGGGCAGGGCCGCGGAGCCGGGCTCGGAGATGTCACGATTCGCATCCCACTTCAGGTAGCTGACGTCCGGGCTCTCGGCCAGCACCCGGTGCACCGCGCCGGCGGCGAAGTCCCGCACCGGCGGCTGGCACAGGTCAAGCACGAGCTGGTTGCGGTCCAGCCGCCGCGGTCGGCCCGGCTCGCCCGTTACCCAGTCCGGGTGCTCGCGGTAGAGCACCGAGGCCGGATTCACCATCTCCGGCTCGACCCACAGGCCGAACCGCAGCCCGTGCCCGCGGGCCGCGGCGGTGAGCGAGCCGATGCCGCCAGGCAGCTTCACCGGGTCGGGCTGCCAGTCGCCCAGCCCCGCGTCGTCGTCATCGCGGGGGAACTCGGTGCCGAACCAGCCGTCGTCGAGCAGGAACAGCTCGGCGCCCAGGTCTGCGGCGCCCGCCATCATCGCGGTCAGGCTGGCCTGGTCGAAGTTGAAATAGGCGGCCTCCCAGGTGTTGAAGACCACCGGCCGCAGACGCGAGCCATCCCGCACGGCGTGCGCCCGGACCCACCGGTGCAGCCGCTGGGTCAGCGGCCTGGTGCCCCGCTCCGACCAGGCCCAGAGCATCGCCGGGGTACGAAACGTCACGCCGGGGTCGAGCCGGTAGGGCCCCAGCGCCGGGTTGTGCCCGGCGATCACCCGCACCTGGCCCGGCTGGCGGGCCTGTCGTTCGAATGCCAGCCTGATTCCCCCACCCCAGGCCAGCGCGCCCGCGATCGCGGAACCGGCGGTCTCGTCGGCGGATCCGTCCGTGCCGAGCAGGAAGAACGGCGTCGCCTGCAGGTGCGGCCGGACCGCGCCGAACGACTGCACGGTCGTCACTCCCAGCGGCAGCGCGCCGGTCGTCGGCTGCCACTCGCCGGCCCAGTCCCCGATGTACCTGGTCAGCCACGGCCGTGGTGCGAGCACGACGGGTGCCGCCGCAGCCAGCTCGTGCAGGGTGACCGGGCCGGGCTGCCGGTGCGAGACCTCGGCCCACTGCTCGAGCACCTGGTCCGCGTCCCAGCAGCGCAGGCACAGCGTGACCTCGATCGCCGCCCGCGCGTCGGCGAGCCGGATGCGGTGCTCCTGGCCGTCCCGCTCGTAACCGGTGAGCGTGAGGTAGCAGCCGGGGCGGCCGTCATGCCCGTCTAGCCGCAGCGCGGTGAGAGCGCCCGTCTCCTCCCCCCAGGCCGGGAAGGCCAGCGGGAACGCCTCGGCGGGGAACGGGCCGCGCTCGATGGGACTGCCGTGCTCAGGGATGGCGCTCTCGGGAATGACCCGGAACCCGATCTGCCGCAGCCTTCCTTCCGCGTCCGGCTCATACCGCAGCCGCAGGTCGCCCGCGGCGATGTCGATCGCCGGGGGCACTGCCGCTACGCGGCTTTCGCGGTCCACAGCCCGATGCCGTCGGTGTCGGCCTCCGCGACCAGGCCGCGCGCCTGCAGCTGGCGCAGATGCGAGAGCACCTCGCCGATCGCCGCCTGCCGCTGGAACGATGCCAGCTCGGTCCAGGCGCGGGACCAGGTGACCTGGGTCGCGATCTGCCAGGCGGTCTGCCCGGAGCCGGCCGCGGTGAGGATCTCCTCGGTCTCTACCAGCCGCTCGCGATGGTGCGCAGCGAGGTCGTGCAGCCGCGAGTCCAGGTCGGCGAACCGGTACTCGTGCGCGGGCAGTACCTCACGCGGCTGGATGCCGCGCAGCTTGTCCAGCGAGGACAGATAGTCGGCGAGCGGATTGGAGGACATGTCGTAGGAGGAGATGTTGGGCGTGATCCGGGGCAGGATGTGGTCGCCGGTCAGCAGCAGATCGCGGGTTTCGTCGTGGAAGCACAGGTGACCCGGGGTGTGGCCGGGCGTCCAGACCGCGCGCAGCCGCAGGCCCGGCGCGTCGATCAGGTCGCCATGCTCGATCAGCCGGTCGGCGCGGACCATGGGCGTTATGCCGCCGTTCTCCCGCCGGTTGGTGACCAGCTCCTCCAGGTGACTGGCCGGCGCGCCGCACCACTGCAGGTACATGGCCATGCCATCGCGCATCAGGCCGCGTTCCGCCTGCAGCTGCACGAAGCGGTCCTCGGCCGGGTGCATGGCGATCCACGCGCCCGACTGCTCGCGCACATGCGCCGACTGCCCATGGTGATCGGGATGGGCGTGGGTCAC
This sequence comes from Streptosporangiaceae bacterium, assembly GCA_030038495.1. GTDB lineage: Bacteria > Actinomycetota > Actinomycetes > Streptosporangiales > Streptosporangiaceae > JAJYUU01. Next base: position 13,826 of record JASHOV010000144.1, on the reverse strand, counting down.
CAGCACGGCGGTCACGGCAGTCAGCGGGATCTCGCAGGCGGCCAGCCCCGCGGTCAGTGCCTGCCAGCTATCGGGGTGATTCCAGCCGGGATCGACCATGACGAAGCCGGAGTCGTGCTCGATCAGGTACGTGAGCACGTACCGGAGCGGGTTGCCGATGATGGGGACCGGCACGGACCAGACGCCGCCGGTGACCCGCTCTACCGGCGGGAACTCCGCCCGCCGCCAGGCCTGCGCCTGCAGCGTTCCGGTTACCTGCATCCGTTCCGGTCCTTTCGCCCCAGCGCGGCTGGCCGCGACGGCCGACCCGAGTCCCGGATGCAGCTGATGCGGGCGCCCTGGTTGACATGGGATCTGACGCCGTGCTTCGCTCGGAGCCAGAATAAGAAGTATAACTGATTTCAGTTTTTTCGCCCGGCCGGGAAGCGGGCCGGGCAGCCGACGAGAGGTACGCCGATGAGCGAGGACTTCCGCGCCAGGGCACGGGCATGGCTGGCGGACAACGCGCCGCGCCGAGGGTCCGCCGACGACGAGGCCGAGGCGGAGGCCAGGGGCCAGGACGCGGTCCTTGCCGAGCAGAAGGCGTTCCAGGCCGCGCTGTATGACGCCGGGTTCGCCGGGATTACCTGGCCGATCCAGTACGGCGGCCAGGGCCTGACCAGCGCCGAACAGATCATCTGGAGTCAGGAGTCGCGCGATTACGACCTGCCGACCGGGATGTTCTTCATCGGCCTGTCCATGCCGGGCAACACGATCCTCGAGGTCGGCTCGGAGGATCAGAAGAAGCGGTACCTGCCGAAGATGCTGCGCGGCGAGGAGATCTGGTGCCAGCTGTTCTCCGAGCCCGGTGCCGGATCGGACGTCGCCAGCCTGCAGACCAGCGCGGTCCGGGACGGCGACGAATGGGTGCTGAACGGTCAGAAGGTCTGGACATCGGGCGCCCAGTACAGCGACTACGGCGCGATCCTCGCCCGGACCGATCCGAGCAAGCCCAAGCACGAGGGCATCAGCATGTTCATCGTCGACATGCACGCGCCCGGTGTTACCGTGCGCCCGCTCAAGGTGGCGACCGGGCACTCGCCGTTCAACGAGGTCTTCTTCGACGGGGTCCGGCTGCCCGCCGACGCGATCATCGGCGAGGAGAATAAGGGCTGGGCCGCGGCGGTCGTGATGCTGCGGCACGAGCGGATCGCGATCGGCACCATGGGCTCGTCCCGCTCGAGTGCGCTCGGCTTCGACTCGCTCCGCGACCTGGCCGCGGGCCTGGGCCGGACGGGCGATCAGGGCGTGCGGCGCGAGCTGGCCGAGCTCTACGCGCGCGGCCGCGCCATGAGCCTGTTCGCACTGCTGCTGCGGCAGGAGACGCAGGCAGGCAAGCTGCCGGGAGCGCGCGGCTCGGTTGCCAAGCTGGCTGGTTCCGAGCTCGGCCGTTTTGCCGGGAACGTGGCCGCAGACGTGCTCGGTGATCAGCTCGCGGGATCCGATTCTGAGGAATTCCAGGCGGTCACGACGTCGATCATCGCCGTGCCGGGCAGCTCGATCGCCGGCGGCACGGCCGAGATCCAGCGGAACATCATCGGCGAGCGCGTGCTCGGCCTGGCCAAGGACCCGGGTGTCGACCGGGCAACCCCGTTCAACCAGCTGCGCGTCGGCACTCAGCGCCAGCACTGAGCAGTGAGGAACCTGGACCGATGGCACTGATTCTGACCGAGGACGAGCAGGCGCTCGCCGAGTCGGTACGCAAGTTCGTCAGCGACCGCAGCCCGCTGACCTCGCTGCGCCAGCTGATTTCCTCCGGCCAGCCGTACGACCCCGACGTGTGGAAGCAGATGACGGCTCAGCTTGGGCTCGCGGGGCTGACCGTCGCGGAGGAGTACGGCGGCGCTGGCGCTGGTGTCTCCGCCCTGTCCGTGGCGCTGACCGAGCTCGGCGCCGGCCTGGTTGCCTCGCCGCTGCTGGGCACGGTGCTCGCTGCCGAGGTGCTGCAGCGGCTGGACGACGACGCTGCGAAACAGGAGCTGCTGCCTGGGATCGCGGCCGGGGAGGTTATCGCCACACTCGCGCTGACCAGTGGCTTCGGCAGTCATGTGACCGCGTCGGATAGCGCAGGGGACGTGACCCTCACCGGGAACGTTTCGCCGGTACTGAACGGCGCGGAGGCCAACGTGCTGCTCGTTCCGGTTGGAAACGTCGTCTACCTCGTGGATGGTGCGGCTGTCCAGGACAGCACGGGCGCCGGTCTCACGCGGACCCGGCTCACGGCGGTCGATCACAGCCGGTCCCTGGCCCGGATCACGCTGGTCGGCACGCCGGCCCGTGCCCTGGCCGGGGACGGCGGTGCCGCGCTGGCCGCGGCGCAGGACTTGGGCAACCTGGCGCTGGCCGCGGAGTCGGCCGGGGCGATGCGCGCGTGCATCGAGATGACCAGCAGCTACGCCAAGATCCGGGTCGCCTTCGGGCAGCCGATCGGTGCCTTCCAGGCGGTCAAGCACAAACTGGCGGACATGCAGAAGGCCTGGGAGCTGGGCTATGCGGCGCTGCGCGACGCGGCCAGGGCAGGCGACGAGGAGCCCGGCCGGTTCGGCGTGGCCGCCTCGGTTGCCAGGGTGCTGCTGGCGCAGGCCTACGCCGAGGCGGCGGTCGACACCGTGCACCTGCACGGCGGCATCGGGTTCACCTGGGAGCACGACGCGCACCTGTACTACAAGAACGGACTGTCCAACAAGGTCCTGCTCGGTGCGCCCGGCGAGCAGCTGGACCGGCTGGCTGACGCGCTCGGGATCTAGCCAAGACGTCGCAGCAGAAATCCCGGCCGACAGCACAGAGGCAGAAAGCAGAACGGATTCCAGAAAGCGGGTCAGCGGTGCCACAGGCAGGGCCGGCGATTCCGTCGACTGCCGCGCAACACGGCAGGCACGACCGGATCCTCGCTGCCGCCACCGCGATGCTCGAGGCTGGCGGCGAGGACGCGCTCCAGATGAAGGAGCTCTCGCAGCGCGCGGGCGTCTCGGTGGCCACGCTTTACCGTTATTTCCCGGCCAAGGATCACGTCCTCCTCGCGATCCTGCACAGCCGCTACTCGGCCGCGCTGGCCCGGGTGACCGCTCAGGCCCAGCCCGCCGGGTCGGCGCGCGAGCGGGTGACGGGTCACCTGCTGCGGGAGTTCCGCGCCGAGCAGCGCGAGCCGCGGCTCACGGCCGCGCTCGTGCGGGTCATCAGCGAGACCAGCCGCGACTACAGCGAGGTGCTCGAGCGGACCGAGCAGCTGCACCTGCAGATGCTCGAGCATGTCGCCGGGGCCGGCCGCCCGATCAGCGAGCAGCAACGCAGGCTGCTGCCGGTGGTGCAGGCGATCTTCGGGGCGGCCACGAGGCGCTGGCTCGCGGGCGTCGCGTCGCCCGCCCAGGCGAGGTTCGAGATCCGGGCCGGATGTCGGCTGCTCGACCTGGGTGACGAGACAGTAACCGACGACTTGCTGCTCGCCGAGTCAGTGGTAAACAGTTGGTAAAGTGCCCGGTATGGACGCCAGGTCCGCGGACGCACCGACCGAAGCACCGAGCTCCGACGCACTCAATGCATCCGCTCCGAAGGTGGATGCGCGGAAAGTCGACCGGATCGCTGCCTTGTTCGCCGAGCGCGGTGGCCAGCCGGGTCTGGCCTATGGCGTCGTAGCGGGCGGTCAGCTGGTGCATGCGGGCGGCATCGGCGAGTCGTTCGCGGGCGGTCCGGCGCCGCGGGCGGACACGGTCTTCAGGATCGCGTCGATGACCAAGAGCTTTACCGCCTCGGCCGTCATGTTGCTGCGCGACGACGGTGTGCTGCGGCTTGATGACCCGGCGCAGCAGTACCTACCCGAGCTCCGGGGCCTGCGGCTGCCCACGGCGGACTGCCAGCCGGTCACCGTCCGGCAGCTGCTGACGATGACGGCGGGCTTCCCCACCGACGATCCGTGGGGGGACCGGCAGCAGTGTCTCCCGCTGGACAGCCTTGACCGGCTCGTCTCCGCGGGCCAGCTCCGGTGCTGCTGGGCGCCGGGCACTCGATTCGAGTACTCCAACCTGGGGTACGCGCTGCTTGGCCGGATCATCTCTGTCGTCACAGGGAGCCGGTACGAGACCGCGATCCGGGACATGCTGCTGGCCCCGCTGGGCCTGGACCGCACCGGGTTCGAGGCCGGCGAGTTTGCTCCCGGCATCCTCGCGCGCGGCTACCGGAGGGGCGAGGACGGGGGCTGGCTCGAGCTGCAGCCGGATCCGTCCGGGGCGTTCGCCCCGATGGGCGGCATCTTCAGCTGCGTGCACGACCTGGCCCGCTGGGTGGCGGGCTTCGCGGACGCGTTTCCCCCCCGCTCGGCTCCCGAGTCCGGCCATCCGCTCAGCCGGTCCTCGCGGCGGGACATGCAGCTGGCGCAGATCGCCATCCCCTCCGGCGACGGAATGCATTCGGTCCGGTTCGGCGTTCCGCCCGCGCTGAGCTACGGCCTCGGCCTTCTTGCCGAGGATGATCCGAGGTTCGGCAGTGTCATTCAGCACAGCGGCGGATATCCCGGCTACGGCAGTCAGATGCGCTGGCATCCCGCGACGGGCATCGGTGTGATCGTGCTGGCGAACAGCACGTATGCGGGCGTCGGAGCGCTCGCAGGTGAAGTGCTCGCCGCCCTCCTGGCCGACCAGCCGGCCGCGAAACCGGGAAGCCAGCGGGTGCGTGGCCCCGCTCCGGCCCAGCCCGGCGCGTCCGGCCCGGGGTCGTCCGGCCCGGGGTCGTCCGGTCCGGGGTCGGCCGGTCCGGGGTCGGCCGGTCCGTGGCCGGAGACGCTGACGGCTATGAAGACAGTCAACGCACTGCTGCTGCACTGGGATGAGACCGCAGCCGAGGCCCTGTTCACGGCCAACGTCGCGCTGGACCGGCCGCTGCCGCAGCGGCAGGCCGACATAAGCCGGCTGCGGGTCAGGATCGGCGAGTTCGGCCCGGACGCGGCTCGCGGGGTGGAGTGCGACTCGCCCGCGCACTGCCGCTGGTGGCTGACCGGCGAGCGCGGCAGCGCGTGCGTCCAGATCAGGCTCGCGCCACTGGCCGAGCCGCTCGTGCAGCAGCTGATCGTGGCCGTGCCGCCCGAACCCGGGTCCGCGCTCGACCGGGCAGTCCGGATACTCGTGGCGATGCTGAACGACGGGGCACGCGAGTGGCCGACCGGCCTGATGACCGTCGTCAGCGCCGACGACATCCTGCGTCAGCTGCGCCTGGCCGCGGCCTGGACCGGCCCGTGTACGCCGGGCGGGTGGCTGGCCGGCGATGGCGCCACGACGGCGACCCTCGAGCTTGACGGGCCGTCGGGCCGCACCGCGCTGAGCGTCGAGGTCGGCCGCACCGGCCTGGTACTCCATCGCGCCGACACGTCGGTGCGGCCGCGGGCCTGAGCGGACACTCACGCCCCGGCCGTGCCGGCTAGCCGGCGGGCTCGAGGATGACGACCGGGATCTGGCGAGTCGTCTTGGACTCGTATTCGGCGAAACCCGGGTACTCGGCCTTATGCGCGGCCCAGATCGGCTCCCGCTCCTGCGGCCCGGCCACGCGCGCGTTGAGCTGGAGCGTCTTCGTACCAATCTCGGCAGTCACGGCCGGGTTGGCGACCAGATTGTGATACCAGTCCGGGTTCGTCGGAGCGCCGGCCTTGGACGCGAACACTGCGTAACTGTCGCCGACCCGCCGATACATCATCGGGTTCACGCGCTGCTGCCCGGTCCTGGCTCCGACGGTGTGCAGCAGAAGCAGGGGCGCGCCCTCGAAATTGCCGCCAACCTTCCCGTCGTTCGCGCGGAACTCCTCGATGATGGCCGTGTTCCAGTCACTCATGTCAGCATCCTTCTGCTCTGCTGCCGCAGAGCATGGCTATCTAGTGGCGTGCCTACCCGGTGGCCTGCGTAACGTGCTGGCCGCGCACCTCAAGCTGGTCGAGCAGATCCCGTGTAGCCGCGGCCACGGCCGAGACGGCGTGCTCGAAGGCCTCGGCGTTGTGGCTCGCCGGGGCCCGGAAACCGCTGATCTTCCGCACATACTGCAGCGCGGCGGCCCGCACGTCCGCCTCGGTCACGTTCTCGGTGTAGGGCTCGCGGAGTGTCTTGATGCTGCGGCACATAACCGCGACGTTACGCCGCCAGCCCGGGCTGGCGCCATCGGGCTGCCACGACAGGGCGGAGAGTTTTCGTTCTGCGACAACGGAAGCTTTCCGCGCTCTTCGGGTCGGGGTGCGCCGCGGGGTCGCCGGTCACCGAGGCCGAGGTGCGCGCCCGACGGGCATCCCGACGTCTACCGCGGGCTGACCGAGCGGTATCACGGGCCCATCCTGGTCCACTTGCGCATCACCTCGATCCGCGCCTGGAGTTGCGCGGCGGTTGCCTGTGGCAGCGCGGGCCCGCCGCAGGCCCGCCGCAGCTCGCCGTGGATCACGCCGTGCTGCTTGCCGGTCTGGTGATGCCAGGCCGCGACCAGGCCGTTGAGTTCCTTGCGCAGTACCGCTAGCGACTGGGCTTTCAGCGGCTGCGCCGGCGGTACGGCGGTCGTCGGTGGCTGGGCCGGAGAACCGGGCGCCGGCCCGGACTGGACCGGGACCTGGAGGCTGGACTGCCGCTTGCGCAGCAGCAGGGCGACCTGATCGGGCGCCAGCAGCCCTGGCAGCCCGAGGAACTCCTCTTCCTCGGCCGACACGCCGAATTCGGCGCCGTCATACAGCACCCGGTCGAAGTGGGCGGACGCCTCGAGCGCCTGAAATGGGACCGTCTCGAGCTGGTCGGCGGTGTCCCGCCGGCGATTGGCCTCGGCCAGCTCGTCGTCTTCCTTGCCGTCGCGCCGGTCGAGTACGTGATCGCGCTCGGCCTCAAGCGCGGCGGCGTAGCCGAGCAGCGGCGGGATCGACGGCAGGAACACCGACGCCGTCTCACCCGGCCGCCGGGCCCGGACGAACCGGCCGACGGCCTGGGCGAAGAACAGTGCGGTTCCGACGCTGGTCGCGTACACGCCGACCGCGAGGCGGGGAATGTCGACTCCCTCCGACACCATCCGCACCGCGACCATCCACCGGTCGCCGGACTCGGCAAACCTGGCAATCTTCCTGCTCGCGGCCGGATCGTCGGACAGCACGACGACCGGACGAGCCCCGCCGATCTGCTGCAGCAGGCGCGCGTACTCGCGCGCGTCCGCGTGGTCGCTGGCGATCACCAGGCCGCCGGCATCCGGCATTCCCCGGCGCACCTCAGTCAGCCGCCGGTCGGCGGCCTCGAGCACGCGCGCGATCCACGCACCGCCGGGATCGAGCGCGGTCCGCCAGGCCTGCGCCAGCTGATCGGAGGTCATCGGCGCGCCGAGCGTGCCCGCCAGCTCGTCTCCGGCGCGGTTGCGCCAGCGCATCTCGCCGGAATATGCGAGGAAGATGACCGGGCGCACGACACCCTGGCCCAGCGCGGAGCCGTAGCCGTAGACATAGTCGGCGCGACTGCGGAGCGCGCCGTCTGGATCGCGCGCGTAGGTCACGAACGGGATGGGGTTCGTATCGCTGCGGAACGGCGTGCCCGTCAGCCCGAGCCGCCGTCGCGCTGGGTCGAACGCGGTCCGGGCCGCCTCCCCCCACGACAGGGCGTCGCCGGTGTGATGGATCTCGTCGAAGACGACCAGCGTCCGCCGGTTCAGCGTGCGCTGCATGTGCAGGGCCGGGTGCGCGGCCACCTGGGCGTAGGTGATCGCGACGCCGGCGTAGTCGGCCGAGGCGCGGCCCTGAGCGTTGCTGAACGCCGGGTCCAGTGCGATGCCGATGCGGTGCGCGGCCTGCGCCCACTGATGCTTCAGGTGCTCGGTCGGCGTCACCACGGTGATCGAGCCGATCTCCCGCCGCGCTAGCAGCTCCGCGGCGAGCGTGAGGGCGAACGTGGTCTTGCCCGCGCCCGGCGTTGCCACCAGCAGGAAGTCACGTTGCTGGAGCCGGAAGTACTCGTCATAGGCCTCCCGCTGCCAGCCGCGTAGTGCGCGCAGCAGTTCTGGCCTGACGGGAGAGATGGACGGGCGCGCGTCACCTGCGGTAGCGGGGGCGGGGATGGTCACAAGGCCGAGAGCCTACCGGCGGGCACCGACATCGGCGTGCAGCGTCGCCCGCCGTGTCGCGGGATGTCAGTCCGGCTGCACGTTGCCCGGCACACCCGGCCGTGCCATCTTCTGCCTGGGCGCGGCCGGTGCACAGCCGCAACGCGCCGGCGATGCTGTCAAAGTGGGCTAGTCGGACGTACGGTCTGATTACTGACCCGGAGCGTTGCGCGCGAGGAAGTAGTGCGCCATGGCCGATGCCGCCAAGTCTGGTGCCGCCAAGACCGATGACCACGGCCCGATCAGCTTCCCGCCGCCAGCACAAACCTGGCCGGGCGAGCCGGTGCCGGGGGTGCGAGCGCTCGTCGCCGACCGGCCGGTGGCCAGGGTGGAGCTGCCCGACGGCAGCATGGCGTGGCTGATCACCGGCTTCGATGAAGCGCGGCAGGCGGCGATAGACCAGCGCTTCTCGCGCGCGCTGGCAGTGGCGCCAGGGCGCTCGCCCCAGGGGATCGATGTGCTGACCGCCGGATCGATCCTGGGCCTCGATCCCCCGGAGCACACGAGGCTGCGCAAGCTTGTCGGCAGCGCGTTCACGGCCCGCCGGGTGGAGGCCATGCGGCCGCGGGTTGCGGGCATCGTGACCGAGCTGATCGACGCGCTCGTCACGCGGCCGCAGCCGGCCGATCTGGTCAGCGGTTTCGCGCTGCCCCTGCCGGTGACGGTCATATGCGAGATGCTCGGCGTGCCGACGCAGGACATGGAGCAGCTCCACGGCTGGTCGGACGCCGCGGTCGGCGACTGGCAGCGTGACGGCGGCGTGATCCTGGCGGCGCTGGCCGAGATGTATCAGTATTTCGGCCAGCTGGCTGCCCTCAAGCGGGCTGAGCCAGCCGACGACCTGATGACGGCGCTGATTGCCGCGCGCGATCAGGACGACTGCTTGTCGGAGGAGGAACTTACCGCGCTGGGCTGCGCCCTGCTGGTGGGCGGGCACGAGACTACGGCGAACATGATCGTCGTCTCGGTGATCGAGCTGCTCGCGCATCCGACCGACCTCGCCAAGCTGCGCGCCGATCCCGGCCTGATCCCCGGCGCGGTTGAGGAGCTCGTGCGTTATGTCCCGCTCGGCGGCGGGCTGCCGCTCACCAGGGTCGCAAAGCAGGACGTGCGGCTCGGCGACGTCGTGATCGCCGCGGGCGAGGCAGTCCTGCCGCACTACGGCGGGGCCAACCGTGACCCCGCGGTCTTCGACGACCCGGACCGGCTCGATGTCTGCCGGGCGCCGACCAACCATCTGGGGTTCGGTGCGGGCACGCACCACTGCCTCGGAGCGCAGCTGGCCCGGCTGGAACTCCAGGAGGCCTTCCGCGGGCTGCTCGGCAGGCTTCCCCGGCTGCGGCTGGCGGTACCCGCGAAGGAACTCAGGTTCAGGCAGGGGATGGCACTGCACAGCCTCCGCGAGCTCCCGGTGCGGTGGGACGACGATGAATGCGCAATTGCGTAGCGCAACGCAATTGCGCTACGGATTTGCGTGCATAATCGGGCCCTGCATTCAGCCCGGAACGGCAGCCGCCGTCAACTCCTGCAATTTGGGTCATTGCTACCTCGGATTGGCTGGTCAGGCCCGTAACCGCGATGGAATGGTTCGTTTTGGCGGAGAAAGATAGGCAGGTCTTTAGCCGGAAATTCCACGTAAAGGTGGTCCCCGCGCGTACGGTAGATCCGTCAATCGCGCGCAAGGGGAGGGCTGCAAAATGCGGCGAACTGGCTCGGCGGGCGCACCTACTGGTCGCAGGGCACCGAGACGCTGGTGGCGAAAAGGCCGGCTTGCGGTCACGGCCGCCGGCTTAGCCGGCGCTCTCGCGGCGACGTCCGTCGTCGCGGCTCCGCCCGCATCGGCGAGCGCAACCGAGACAGTCATCGTGACCTCAAGCGGGCTGCTGAGTCCGGTCAGCGCCGTCCTTGGCGTGCTCGGTAACGTCCTTCAGCAGTTCTCCATCATCGACGGAGTCGAGGCCACGATCCCGACGGCGCTGGAGCCCCTGCTAGCGGCCCTGCCCGGCATCACGGTCACGCCCGATGTGTCGGTCAGCGTGCAGTCGGTGCCGGAATCGACCGGGCCGCACACGCCTTCCGACGATTTCTTGCAGCAGACCGGGGCCAGCGAGCTGGCGGCCCAGGGCGATACCGGCCAGGGCATCACCGTGGCCGTACTCGACACCGGCATCGACAACCTGCCCGACTTCGCCGGTCGCCTGATCGGCGGCGTCGACCTGACCGGGGATAACAGCCCGTTCCAGGACGACTACGGGCACGGCACGTTCGTGGCCGGCCTGATCGCGGGCAACGGCGCGTCTTCTAATGGCCAGTACTCCGGCGAGGCACCAGGGGCCAACCTGGTCTCGATCAAGGTCGCGGGCGCGAGCGGCCAGACCGACCTCGCCACGGTGATCGCCGGCCTGCAGTGGGCCGTGGATCACGAGAGTCAGTACGGTATCCGGATCCTCAACATTTCCCTGGGCTTCGAGCCGTTCGAGTCGACTGTGCTCAACCCGGTGGACCAGGCCGTGCAGGCGGTGTGGGACGCGGGCATCGCGGTGGTGGCCTCGGCGGGTAACGCCGGGCCGTTCAACGGCACGATCACCTCGCCCGGCGACGATCCGCTGGTCATCACCGTCGGCGCGCTCGACGATATGGCCCAGGACAACGTGGCCGACGACGAGATGACCAACTTCAGCAGCGTCGGGCCGACCTCGCCGGACGGCTGGGTCAAGCCCGACTTGGTCACCTCGGGCCGGTCGGTGGTCAGCCTGGCCGCCCCCGGCTCCACCGTTTACGACGAGAACCCCTCGGCCCGGATAGGAACGGGGAACTTCGTCGGCTCAGGTACCTCGTTCAGTGCCGCGATCACCAGTGGCGCGGCCGCGCTGGTGCTGGCCGATCACCCCGATTACACGCCGGACCAGCTCAAGGCGGTCCTGCTCGGGAACACTAGTCAAGGCCCGGTCGGGAACCCCTTTGTCGACGGCCACGGCGCCCTCAACGCCTACGCGGCCGCGACCTCCCCGCCGATGAACCTGGCCCAGTCGGCCCTCGGCCTGATCGCAACGATCCTCAACGACACGGTTCCGCTGTCGCCGCTAGACAACACCGCCGACACCTGGAACGCGAGCCTGTGGTCCGGCGCGTCCTGGAACAGCCAGACGCAGCCAACAACGAGCTGGGAGTGGAACGGCTGGGACTGGAGCAGCTGGGAGTGGAACGGCTGGGCCTGGAGCAGCTGGGAGTGGAACAACGCTGCCTGGAGCGGCGCGGCCTGGAATAGCTGGGAATGGAACAACGCGGCCTGGGACGGGACAGCCTGGCAAGGTTCAGCATGGGACGGTGCTGCCTGGAGCGGTGCTGCCTGGGATAGCTCATCGTGGAACTGACATGTCGGACAGGGTAGCTAGAAGGTGAAGATGCCGCGTTCAGCGCGGATCCTCGTAACCGCCTGTGTCTTAGGTGGCGCCGTTACCTTGCTCGTCGCCATATGGCGGCACGCTGACTTAGGGCATATTGACCATAGCCAATGGGTCATAGCTGTGGCTATGGGCATTCTCGCGCTTGGCAACAGAGTGCGACCGATTGTCGTTTACCGAGGCGACGAATCTGCGAGCTTGCAAATTGACGAGAGTATCTTCGTCATACTGGCACTGCTGGTGCCCCCGCTATTCACGCTTGGTTCTCTGACGGTGGCGGCCGTTGTCGCGCAGGCCGTCCGCCGACGATCGCTCGGTAAGTCTGCCTTCAACGTGGGCCAGGGTCTCATCGCCGTGGGCCTAGGACTGGCAATGAGCCGCAGTATTGCGGTGCCCCACAATTCGCTTAGCGCGATGGCTGTGGCTGCCGCGATCCTGGGTGTAGTGGTATTCCTGATCGTTAACACCGCGCTGGTGGGCGCCGTCATGGCCTCAATGGGCGCAAACCTAAGGGAGCTCACCAGCGATTTGCCTGTCCAAGCCATGCTGGCCGGTGCTGGTGCCCTCACCGGCGTAATACTGGCGCTCGCGATAAGGGCGCATCTCTGGGCAGTCGGGTTCGCAATAGTCGGGCTAGTGATGGAGCGCTGGCTGATCAGTGCTCGGTACGCGGCGATGTATGACCGCTACCGGATGCAGGGCCTCTACGAGGTGACGCGTGAGGCCAATACGGGGCTGCAGAAGGAAGCCGTGCTCGAGACCGTCGTGAAGTCAACCCGACGACTGCTGCGAAGCCCGCAGGCTGCCCTGACCTCGCAGGCACCCGAGGATGGCCAGCTGAACGCGCCCATCAAGGTCGACGGCCGCAGACAGTGGCTGGTGGTATCGGGTCGGCGGCGGGACGAGCCTTTCGACGGTGCCGACGAGGGGCTGCTGCGGGCACTGGCCGCGGTGGGCGAGGGGGCGCTCAGCAACGCTGAGCTATACCAGCAGGTCAGGGTCGAGCGGGAGAAGCTGGCCTCGATCACCATGAACATCGGTGAGGGTGTCTGCGCTATTGCGGCCAACGGGAAGCTGACCTTCGTCAATCCCGCCGCGGCCGAGATGATCGAGTTGCCGCCGGGCGTTGTGGCCAGCGACGACTCCACCAGTCCCGGCAGTCAGGCGGCGCCCAACTTCCTGCTCGATCCCGCGCTGGAGGCGATGCGGACCGGCCGCACGATCCGGGAGGACGACGCCCGCTTCCGCAGCCGGGACGGCGGGACGGTGCCGGTCGCGTACACCGCCTCGGCGGTCATGAGCGACGGCGCGCCGTCCGGCGCGGTGATCGCGTTCCGTGACATCACCGAGCGCAAGGCGTTCGAGGACGAGCTGCACCACCACGCGTGCTACGACAGCCTCACCGGGCTGGCCAACCGGAGGCTGCTGGTGGAGCGGCTCGATCAGGCCCTGCAGCGATCGGCGCTGAACCGCAAGACGCACGCGCTGATCTTCGTCGATGTCGACCGCTTCAAGGGCATCAACGACAGCCTCGGGCACGTGACCGGCGATGAGTTCCTGGTCGGGATCAGCGCCCGCATGAAGGCGACGGTACGGGGCCGCGACTTGCTGGCGCGCTTCGGCGGTGACGAGTTCGTTGTGCTGCTGGAGAATGTGGCGAGCGTGGACGAGGCCGTCATCGCCGCGCGCCGCATCTGCGCCGCGGCCGAGCAGCCCATGATCCTGCCCGACGGATACGAGATGGTCGCCACCGTGTCGGTGGGTATCGCCCTCACCGAGCCGGGCAAGTCGGCCGACGACGTGCTCCGCGACGCCGACGTGGCCATGTACGAGGCCAAGGCCAAAGGTGGCGGCATCTATAAGGTGTTCGACCAGGTGTCGATGGGGACGCGGTCCTCGGAGCGGCTGCAGATCGAGGCCGACCTGCGCAAGGGCCTGGAGCGGGACGAGCTGGAGGTGCACTACCAGCCGTTCTACTCCCTCGACGCGCTGCAGATTGTCGGCGCGGAGGCGCTGGTCCGGTGGCGGCATCCCACCAACGGGCTGATAAGCCCGATGCGGTTCATCCCGATGGCGGAGGAGACTGGCCTGATCCTGCCCATAGGGCGCTACGTCATCGAGCAGGCCTGCCGGCAGGTCCGCGCGATCCGCGACACCCTCGGCGTGGACCTGCCGATCAGCGTGAACCTCTCACCGCGCCAGTTCCAGGAAAGCGGGCTGTTATCGCAGGTGGCCGCGGCGCTCGACGCGACCGGCCTGCCCTCGGAGTCGCTGATCTTCGAGATCACCGAG
>JASHOV010000143.1 GCA_030038495.1 Streptosporangiaceae bacterium | reverse complement strand
GTGCTGCCATCGGAAGCGGCGCCGTCACCGGCGGCGCAGCCGGTCACCGCTGCCGCCACTACGGCCGCGCCGGTCACCACCGCGCCCGTTACCGCCGCGCTCGTTACCGCCGCCGAAGCCGCCAGGCCCAGGAACCGGCGCCGCGTGACGTCTCGTCGGGCGGCCGCATTCACGACCGGGCATCGGGCGGCAGCGCGATGTTGGCGGTCATGCCTTCCAGCGGCGGCTCCGCCCCGTGACTGCGGCTGGCGACCGTCACGATCGCCTCGTACATGTCGCCCTCAGCGGTCGCGACCGGCGCCGCCAGCAATTCCTGCACCACGCCGGGCACGCCGCCCAGGCCGACGGCGGGCACAGAGACCCGGACCGCCAGCCCGGTCCTTACCGACGGTGCCGTGCTTGCCGGTATCAGGGCGAGCACCTCCCAGCCGCCCGAGATCTGCAGCTGGATCATCGGCAGCGTTGCCGCGCCGGTCATCCCCGTCTTGGCGCTGACCTGCGGTGACAGCGGCAGCAGCGAGAAGAGCGGCGGCGGGCTGGCCGGCGCGGGATCGCCCACGTCCTCGCGTATGCCGGCCGGCTCCGCAGTCTGGCCCGGCTGCGCATCCACCGCGGTGACCACTCCCGCGGCGGGCGCGACGATCCGGCTCTGCGCGATCACCTGCTCGTCCGCAGCCAGTTTCGCCTCGTCCCTGGCCAGCTGCGCGCGGTCGCCGGCCACGCTCACCGCGCCAGTCTGGGCACCTAGCTGCGCCCGGTCGGCGGTGACCGCCTCGGCGTCCGCCGTTGCGATCGCGGCGGCATCGGGCGCGAACTCGGTGGCCAGCAACTGGTCCTTGCGTACTCGCTCGCCCACGTGCACCAGGACGTCCGCCACCACCCCGGCCGCGGCGAAGTTGAGGTCGATGACGCCGGCGCTCGTGACCGATCCGGTGATCACATCCCGGTTCGCGCTTGCGATCTGGCCCACGTACCAGCAGCACGTGAGCACGCAGGCCACCGCGATCAGCGCACCGCCAGCCCGCTGTACCCCGGTTGTCTGCCTCGCCGGCCCGCGCCGCCGCGTGCCCCTGGCCCGCGGTCTGGCCGTCGGCGCCGACGGTCCCGGCTGGGCAATCACGCGCTGATCCCTGAATAAGGACGCGGTCACCTGTGCTCCTCCCCCGTAATGGCGGCCCTGCCCCAGGGATGTTACTGCAAGTCCGGACACGGCATTTCGATGTGACACCTTTTTGAGAAAAGGCTAGGAAGTAGATTAGGAACGGGGCTGTCCGGGAAACTCTCGACCTGCCCGCCTGGGCATACTAAGTGCACCAGGTCTGCACATAATGGCTCTGGCCTCGCATTAGCCCGGGCCCGGATGGCGTTTCGCCAGTAATCTTCCCCATGGTTCGCGGACCCGCGGCCTTAATTGCGTTTAAAGCCATCAGGAGTCCATTTCGTGGACATAACACTGCTCGGCATGACCGTCATGCTGCTGGTCGTCATGACCGCCATCTGCATTCTGCCGCAGCGCGCGGACAGCGCGGAGGATTCCGGCGACGGACGCGCGGTCGTGCTGATTCCGCGGCCGGTCCCGACCTCGCGGCACCGGCCGCGCACCTGGGCCTTCCTCGGCATCAGCGCCGCGCTTGGGCTGGTGTTCGTCGGCCTGCGGCGGCCGGGTCTGCCGCAGGCGTACGCTGCGGCGGTCAGGGCCGTCGCGGTCGCGATTACCCGCGACCCGGCCAGCGTCAACGGCTACGTCGCCCGGCTGCGGCCGGCCACCCTGTTCCTCGCGGTGGCCTACATCATCGGCATATCCCTGGTCTGCCGGGCCGGGCCGGGCCGCAGGCTCGTGATGCTGTCGCACGCGGTCCTCTACGTGGCCATGTCGGTGCTGGCGCACGCGCTCATGATCGTCGCCGGGGTGGCGACCGGCTGGCTGGTCGCGCCGTTCGGGATCGAGGCCACGCTGGTGAACCTGCTGATCGGCGGCATCGTCGTGACCAGGATGACGGTCACCGGCTTCATCCTGCCGCGCAGTACCACGGTTCCGCGCCGGCGGCCGCGCTGGATCTGGGACAGCGTGCTCGCCGGCTGCGCGATCGCCTGCGCGATCTCGCTGATCATCTGCACGTACGCATTCACCTCGACGGTGTCCGGCAGCACGGGAACCTGGCAGCTGTTCCTGCCGCTGTACGCGATCAGCCTGCTCTTTGCGGCGATGTTCGCGCCTCTCTGCCTGCTGTGGTGGCTGGCGCCCAGGCTGCCCGTTCCCGGCCGGAACCGGCCGCCGGTCGACATCATCGTGCCCGCCTACAACGAGGCGGAGAACGTGGCCAGGCTGCTGGCCTCGGTCGACGCGGCCGCGGCCCGGTACGCCGGCCCGGTCCGCGTGATCGTCTCCAACGACGGTTCGACCGACGGCACCGCCGCGATCGCGCGGGCGGCCGTGGCTCGCCTCCAGCATGCCGCCGGTCAGGTGCTGACCGCCCCCAATGCAGGCCAGTCGATGGCGCTGAACCGGGCCCTCGCGCTGACGTCCGCGGACGTGGTGGTCAGGATCGACGCCGACTGCGTGATGGGTGCGGACGCGCTGGTCTACAGCGTGCCGTGGTTCGCCAATCCGGTCATCGGCTCGGTGGGCGCGATGGAGGAGCCGCGCACCGACAACACGACCTGGTTCCACCGGCTGCGGACGCTGGAGGCGCTGTTTCAGTTCCGGTTCGCCCGGCTCGGCCAGAGCCTGGTGGACGGAGTCGTGGTGATTCCCGGCACGTACACCGCGTTCCGGCGCGAGCCGGTGGTGGCCATCGGGGGGTATCCGGTGGGCATGAACGGCGAGGACAACGACCTCACCATGCAGCTGGGCCGGATGGGCCTGCGGTCGGTGCTCGATCCGCGCGTCCGCTGCTACGAGGACGTGCCGACCAGCGCCGCCGAGTTCGTCGAGCAGCGAACCCGGTGGGCGCGGGGCGGGTTCCACACCTATGCCAAGCACCAGCCGGTACGCAGCGGCTCGGCCGGCCCGCGGGTCTGGCTGTGGACGATGCGCCGCAGTTTCTCCTGGTTCTCCCTGCAGGCCGGGATGGTCGCGCCGATCTTCATGGCCGAGCTCGCGCTCACCAACCCCGGGTACCGCTCCAGCATCGGCGTGCTGGCGCTGCTCTACGTCGCGGGCGGGGCGCTGCCGCTGGCCGTGTCCCTGCCGCTGGCGGTCCGGCACCGCCAGTGGCGCAGCATTGCCTGGGTGCCGACCTGGTTCGCGTTCGCGTTCCTGCGCCGCCTCGGGACCCTGGAGGCGGCCATCTCGCTGCCGACACGACCGTTCCCGGCCCGGGTCCCGGTTCCGGCCGAACGCGAGGTGCCAGCCGGAACCACGGTGCTGGCCGGAACCACGGTGCTCGCCGGAACCACGGGGCCGGCCGGAACCACGGGGCTGGCTGGGAGGACAGCGAGGTAGCCGGGGTCATCTTCGCCGCCGCGGCGGGTCCGCCCGTTGTGCCCGATGAGTTCCTAACCGGCCGCATGGAAGTCGTTAGGAACCAGACCCGCCCTGCATGGGTCTCGCATGGACGCGGTATTTCGCCTGCTCAGCGCGATTTTATAGATCGTCTCACGTAACGCACTTCCGAGGCGTCCGCTGGAGGACACCATGTACGACCTGCTCTATATCGGCCTGACCATCCTCGCCTTCGGCGTGCTCTGGCTCATCGTCAAGGGGGTTGAGCGCTTTGAGCGCTGAGAACTGGATCGGCCTGATCGGCGGATTCCTGCTGACTGTGTACCTATTCGTGGCACTCGTGCTCCCTGAGAGGTTCTAGATGAGTAGCGGAACCGCGGGCTGGCTGCAGTTCGGCCTGCTCGTCCTCGCCCTTGCCGCGTGCTACATACCGCTCGGCAACTACATGGCGAAGATCTTCACCTCCGACAGGGACTGGAAGGTAGAGCGCTTCATCTACCGGCTGATGGGGATCGACTCCAAGGCCGACCAGAAGTGGAGCACCTACGTCAAGAGCATCCTGGCCTTCTCGGCGATCAGCGTGCTGTTCCTGTACGGCATCGAGCGGCTGCAGCACTTCCTGCTGCTGAGCGAGGGCATGCCCAACGTGCCGCCGGACACGGCGTGGAACACCGCGGCGTCCTTCGTGACGAACACGAACTGGCAGAACTACGCCGGCGAGTCCACGATGGGCTACCTGACCCAGATGACCGGCCTGACCGTGCAGCAGTTCATGTCGGCGGCCGTGGGCATCGTGGTCGCGATCGCCATGATCCGCGGCTTCACCCGGTCCCACACCGACAAGCTGGGCAACTTCTGGGTGGACGTCACCCGGTGCGTGTTCCGCCTGCTGATCCCGCTGGCCCTCGTCGGCGGCCTCATCCTGATCGCCGGCGGCTCGATCATGAACTTCCACCCCTACGAGACCTACACCACGCTGTCCGGCGCGCACCAGACGATCCCCGGCGGCCCGGTCGGCTCGATGGAAGTCATCAAGGACATGGGGAACAACGGAGGCGGGTTCTTCAACACCAACTCCGCGCACCCGTTCGAGAACCCGAACCCGTTCACGAACTTGTTCACGATCTTCATCCTGCTGCTGATCCCGTTCGCGACCCCGCGCGCCTTCGGCAAGATGGTCAAGGACAACAGGCAGGGCTACGCGCTGCTCGCCGTCATGGTGATCATCTGGATGATGGCCGTCGGCGGCATCAGCTTCTTCGAGGCGCACTATGCCATCGGCGGTGCCACCGCCGCGAAGCTCGCGAACGGCGCCACGGAGGGCGTGGAAACGAGGTTCGGCGCGCCCGGCTGCTCGTTGTTCGCGGCGAGTACCACGGTGACATCCACCGGCGCGGTCAACTGCTTCCATGATTCGCTGACACCGTTCGGCGGCGGTATCGCCCTGTTCGACATCGCGCTCGGCGAGATCGCGCCCGGCGGCGTCGGGGCCGGCATGTACGGCATCCTGATCCTGGCCATCGTGACGGTCTTCGTGGCCGGCCTGATGGTCGGCCGGACGCCGGAGTACCTGGGCAAGAAGATCCGGCCGACCGAGATGAAATACGCGGCGTTGTACTTCCTGACGCTGCCGGTGGTGATTCTTACCGCGGCCGGATTGTCAATCGGCACCGCGACCGGCCAGCGGCAGATCTTCAACCCCGGGCCGCACGGCCTGACCGAGGTGGTCTACGCGTTCGCCTCGATGGCCAATAACAACGGCTCCGCGTTCGCCGGCCTTGGCTCGGGCTCGATGTGGTACCAGACCCTCGGTGGCTTCGTGATGCTATTCGGCCGGTTCGGGCCGGAGATCTTCGCGCTCGGTCTGGCCGGCTCGCTGGCCCGGCAGCGAGAACCGGTTCCCCTGGGCCCGGGCACGATCGACACCAGGACGCCGCTGTTCGTCGGCATGGTGGTCGCCGTGATCCTCATACTCGTCGGCCTGACTTACTTCCCCGCACTCGCCCTGGGCCCGATCGCAGAAGGACTGCACTGAGATGGCTATAACAACCCAGCCGGAGGCCCCGGCCGGAGGCCGTGACGCCGGGGCGGCGAATGGCCGCATCGGCGGGGGGCTCCTTGACCCCAAGATGATCTGGCGGTCGCTTCCTGACGCGTTCAAGAAGCTGGACCCGCGGGTCCAGATCAAGAACCCGGTGATGTTCGTTGTCGAGGTCGGCGCGCTCCTGTGCATCTACACGGCGGTCACCGGACCCGGCAGCAGCCGCGTCTTCAACTGGACGATCGTGGTCTGGCTGTGGCTAACCGTCGTGTTCGCCAACCTGGCCGAGGCGGTGGCGGAGGGCCGGGGCAAGGCCCAGGCGGAGACGCTGCGCAAGACCAAGCGGGAGACCGTGGCACGGCGGCTGGTCAACTGGTCGCCGGGCCAGGCTCAGCTCACCGAGGAGGAAGTCCCCGGCACCCAGCTCACGCTCGGCGATCACGTGGTGGTCGAGGCCGGCGAGATCATCCCCGGCGACGGCGACGTGGTCGAGGGCATCGCCTCGGTGGACGAGTCGGCCATTACCGGCGAGTCGGCCCCGGTCATCCGGGAGTCAGGCGGCGACCGGTCCGCGGTCACCGGCGGCACCAAGGTGCTGTCCGACCAGATCATCGTGAAGATCACGTCCAAGCCGGGCGAGACCTTCATCGACCGGATGATCGCCCTGGTCGAGGTGGTCATGCGGCAGAAGACGGCGTACGAGATCGCGCTGAACATCCTGCTCGCGTCGCTGACGATCATTTTCATGCTGGCCGTCATCACGCTGCAGCCGATGGCCTACTACTCGGGCGCCCCGCAGACCCTGGTCATCCTGGTGGCCCTGCTGGTCGCGCTGATCCCGACCACGATCGGCGCGCTGCTGTCGGCGATCGGCATCGCCGGCATGGACAGGCTGGTCCAGCGCAACGTGCTGGCCATGTCCGGCCGCGCGGTCGAGGCCGCGGGCGACGTGAACACCCTGCTGCTGGACAAGACCGGCACGATCACCATCGGCAACCGGCAGGCCACCGAGTTCCTCCCGGTCAACGGGGTCACGGACGCCGAGCTCGCCAGCGCGGCGCAGCTGTCCAGCATGGCCGACTACACCCCCGAGGGCCGCTCGATCGTGGTGCTCGCCAAGGAGAAGTACGGCCTGCGCGAGCGGCCCGAGGGCGAGCTGCAGCACGCAGAGTTCGTGGAGTTCACCGCGCAGACCAGGATGAGCGGCATCGACCTGGCCGATGGCCGGCAGGTGCGCAAGGGCGCAGCCGCGTCCGTGGCCCAGTGGGTGCGCGACAACGGCGGCACACCGCCGGAGGAACTGACCGGCATGGTCGACGGCATCTCCGGCGTCGGCGGTACCCCGCTGGTGGTGGCCGAGCACGAGGCAGGCA
Source organism: Streptosporangiaceae bacterium (assembly GCA_030038495.1). GTDB lineage: Bacteria > Actinomycetota > Actinomycetes > Streptosporangiales > Streptosporangiaceae > JAJYUU01. The sequence goes on along the minus strand of JASHOV010000143.1, from coordinate 26,754 downwards.
AGCCCGCCCGCGCGCTCGGCGTCATCTACCTGAAGGACATCGTCAAGGAGGGCATCGCCGAGCGGTTCGCGGAGATGCGCAAGATGGGCATCCGCACCGTCATGATCACCGGCGACAACCCGCTAACCGCCAAGGCCATCGCGGACGAGTCCGGCGTGGACGACTTCCTCGCCGAGGCGACGCCGGAAGACAAGATGGCGCTGATCAAGAAGGAGCAGGAAGGCGGCAAGCTGGTCGCGATGACCGGGGACGGCACCAACGACGCCCCGGCCCTGGCCCAGGCCGACGTCGGCGTGGCTATGAACACAGGGACCTCGGCCGCCAAGGAGGCCGGGAACATGGTGGACCTGGACTCCAACCCGACGAAGCTCATCGAGATCGTGGAGATCGGCAAGCAGCTGCTTATCACCCGCGGCGCGCTGACGACCTTCTCCATCGCCAACGACGTGGCCAAGTACTTCGCGATCATTCCCGCGATGTTCGAGGGCGTCTTCCACGGACTGCACTACCTCAACATCATGGGCCTGCACAGTCCCAAGTCGGCGATTACCTCGGCGATCATCTTCAACGCGCTGATCATCGTGGCGCTGATCCCGCTGGCCCTGCGCGGCGTCAGGTACCGGCCGTCGTCGGCAACGCAAATGCTCCGCAGGAATCTGTGGATCTACGGCGTCGGCGGCCTGATCATCCCGTTCATCGGGATCAAGGCAATCGACCTCATCATCATGAACATTCCTGGATTCCGGTGATCTGAACATGAATCGTCTACCCAGTTTCGTACGGCAGCACATAGCCGGGCTGCGCGCGCTCCTGATCTTTACCGTGATCACCGGGATCATCTACCCGGTGGTCGTGTGGGGGATCGCGCAGGTGGCGTTCAACCACCAGGCCAACGGATCGCTGGTCAGCTACAAGGGCCGGACCGTCGGCTCCAGCCTGCTCTGCCAGGAGTTCGTGAACGCCAAGGGCCAGCCACTGGCCCAGTACTTCCAGCCGCGGCCCTCGTTCGCGATCGTGGACTGGTCGCTGGGCACGCTGAAGAACGGCAGGTATTACGTCGAGAACACCGGGCCGAACAATTACGGCTGCAATCCGCTGTACTCCTCCGCGTCGAACCTCGGCCCGAATAATCCGGCCCAGATCCAGTTCGTCAAGCAGCGGCAGGCGCAGATCTCCGCGTTCGACCACGTGCCGATCTCGAAGATCCCCGCCGACGCGGTCACGGCGTCGGGCTCCGGTCTGGACCCCGACATCACCCCGGCCAACGCCGCCATCCAGGTGGACCGGGTCGCTGCCGCAAGGCACATCAGCCCGGCCCAGGTGCGGGCGCTGGTGAGCAAGTACACGACCGGTCGCACGCTCGGATTCCTGGGCGAGCCGGTGGTCAACGTGCTGCTGCTGAACCTCGCGCTCGATGAGCAGTACCCCGTCTGATTCGGGCCGCGTCCTCATCGTCGAGGACGAGCCAGCGCTGCTCCGGGCGCTGCGGATTGATCTGCGCGCCCGGGGCTACGAGGTAACCACCGCCTCGGCTGGCCGGGAGGCCCTGGTCGAGGCGGCACGGCGACCCCCGGACGCCGTGCTGCTCGACCTGGGGCTGCCCGACCTGGACGGCACCGACGTGATCAGACAGCTCCGGGTCTGGTCGGCCGTTCCCGTGATCGTGCTTTCCGGCCGGGCCGGCTCCGGCGACAAGATCGGCGCGCTGGACGCCGGGGCCGACGACTACGTCACCAAGCCGTTCTCGATGGATGAACTCGTGGCCCGGCTGCGCGCCCTCCTGCGGCGCGACGCGCATCCATCCAGCCGGCAGGTCTTCAGCCTCGGGAATTGCACGATCGACCTGGCCGCCCGGACGGTCGTCCGGCGTTCCGGCCCGGAGGTCGGCGCCGAGTCGGAGCCCGTCCGGCTGACCAAGACCGAGTGGCGGATGCTCGAGATGCTGCTGCGCTCCCCCGGCCAGCTCGTCCCGGCCACCCGGCTGCTTGCCGACCTGTGGGGGCCCGCCGCCGTGGACAGCACCCACTACCTGCGATTCCACATGGCCGGGCTGCGGAGGAAGCTCGAGGACGACCCGCCCCGGCCGCGCCACCTGCTGACCGAGCCCGGCATGGGCTACCGCTACCAGCCATGAGCGGAGAAGGGGAACGGCAGCTCCGGGTGCACCCCGCCCGGTCATGGCTGGCCACCGACGGCATAGCCTCGGGCGGAGAGGGGCATTCATCCCAAGATCGGCGGCTAACTGCCGACCCCGAATCGCACCCGCAGGGAATTATTATGGGGAACGAGGGTCTCGCGGACTACGCGGCACCGCGCGTGCCCGGCAGCAGGGGTCAGCTGCGGATCTACCTGGGCTGCGCGGCCGGCGTCGGCAAGACGTTCGCCATGCTGAACGAGGGCCATCGCCGTCGTGAGCGCGGCACCGACGTCGTGGTCGCGTTCGTGGAGACGCACGGCCGCCCGCACACCGCCGAGCAGATCGACGACCTCGAGGTCATCCCGCGGGCCAAGATGCCCTATCGCGGCACGACGTTCGAGGAGATGGACATCGACGCCGTGCTGGCCCGGGGGCCGGACGTGGCACTGGTTGACGAGTTCGCCCACACGAACGTGCCCGGCTCCAGGAACGAGAAGCGCTGGCAGGACGTGGCCGAACTGCTCGATGCCGGAATCGACGTGATCTCCAACGTCAACATCCAGCACCTCGAGTCGCTGAACGACGTCGTCGAGAAGATCACCGGCGTGCCCCAGCGGGAGACGGTGCCCGACGCCGTCGTGCGGGCCGCCGACCAGGTCGAGCTGGTCGACATGACGCCGGAGGCGCTGCGGCGCCGTATGGCGCACGGCAACATCTACAAGGCCGAGAAGATCGATGCGGCGCTGACCAACTACTTCCGCATCGGCAACCTGTCCGCGCTGCGCGAGCTGGCTCTGCTGTGGCTGGCCGACAAGGTGGACGAGGGCCTGCAGCGCTATCGCGAAGCCCACGACATCCACGTCACCTGGGAGGCCCGCGAGCGGGTGGTCGTCGCGCTGACCGGCGGCCCGGAGGGCGACACCCTCATCCGGCGAGCCGCCAGGATCGCGGCCAGGTCGGCGGGCGGGGACCTGCTCGCGGTGCACGTGACCACCTCGGACGGCCTGACCGGCGCGTCCCCGGCCGCGCTCGCGAACCAGCGACGGCTCACCGAGTCCCTCGGCGGCACCTACCACCAGATCGTCGGCGACAACGTGCCGGAGGCGCTGCTGACGTTCGCACGGGCCGAGAACGCGACCCAGCTGGTGCTCGGCGTGAGCCGGCGCGGCTGGCTGGCATCGCTGCTCACCGGGCCCGGCGTGAGCGCGCGGACGATGCGCGCCTCCGGCGACATCGACGTACACATGGTCACCCACTCCTACGTCGGCCGCGGCCGCGGGCTGCCGCGGGCCAGCGGGGGCCTGACCAGGCAGCGCCAGCTGGCCGGCTACGCCCTCGCGCTGGTGCTGATGCCGCTGCTCACGCTGGCACTGGCCGCCATGCGCAGTGGCGTCAACCTGACCACCGAGGTGCTGGTCTTCCAGGCCGGGGTGGTCGCGGTCGCACTGGTCGGCGGGTTCTTCCCTGCGATCCTGGCCGCGGTCTTCGGCTCGCTGCTGCTGAACTACTACTTCATACCGCCGATACACAAGTTCACGATCGCCCAGGCCAACAACGCTCTCGCGCTGGCGATCTTCGTGGCGGTCGGGATCGTGGTCAGCTCGGTGGTGGACACCGCGGCCCGGCGGACAAAACAGGCGGCCAGGTCCGGCGCGGAGTCGGAGCTGCTCGCGACCACAGCGGGCAGCATCCTGCGCGGCCAGCGTGCTTTGTCCGCGGTCCTTGACCGCGTACGCGAGGCGTTCGGGATGGAATCGGTCACGCTGCTGGAACGCACCGGCTCCGACCCAGACGCAGCGCTGGTCCCTGACGGCCAGGCCCGGCGGGGCACGCTGCCCGCCAGGGGCGGCCGGTGGTCGGCGGTAGGGGTCTCCGGCGACCAGCCGGTCTCCCGGCCCGAGGACGCTGACGTCGAGATGCCGATCAGCGACTCGCTCGTGCTGGCCCTGCGCGGCCGGGCGCTGCCTGCCACCGACCGTCGCGTGCTCGGCGCGTTCGCCGCCTATGCCGCCGCCGCCCTGGAGCAGGGCAGGCTGTCGGCCGCCGCCGAGGCCGCCCGGCCGATCGCGGAGGCGGACCGGGTGCGCACTGCGCTGCTCGCGGCGGTGAGCCACGATCTGCGCACGCCGCTGGCCTCGGCCAAGGCGGCGGTCACGAGCCTGCGGTCGCCTGAAATCGAATGGGATGCCGCGGATCACGACGAGCTGCTTGCGACCGCGGACGAGTCGCTGGACAAGCTCTCGCACCTGGTCGACAACCTGCTGGACATGAGCCGCCTGCAGGCCGGCGCGCTCGCGGTTTTCCCGCGGCCGACCGATTTGTCCGAGATCGTGGCCAGGTCGCTGGATGATCTCGGGCCAGGCGGCCGGACCGTGACCGTGGACATCCCCGATGACCTGCCTGAAGTCGCGGTCGATCCCGGCATCCTGGAGCGGGTCGTCGCCAACCTGACCGCCAACGCGCTGCGGTATGCGCCACCCGGCGTCCCCCCGGTCCTGACCGGCAGCTCACTGCACGACCGGGTGGAGCTGCGCATCATCGACCACGGACCCGGCATCCCGGCCGAGCAGAGGAACCAGATGTTCGCGCCGTTCCAGCGCCTCGGCGACACCGACAACACCACCGGGGTCGGGCTCGGCCTGGCGCTGTCCCGCGGGCTGACCGAGGCGATGGGCGGCACGCTGGAGCCAGACGAGACACCGGGCGGCGGCCTGACGATGACGCTGTCCCTGCCGGCCGTGCCGGCTCCGGCCCGCCCGGACGGACAGGCGCCGGAGCATCAGGGGACCTCGTTCCTCAGCACCGAGGAGATGAGTTGACCCGGAAGCGCCGGTGCGCGTACCGGCGTTCCGCCGGCCTGCGGCGGGCCCGCCGTGGCAGCGTGGTGACGTGACCGCAGTCCTGGTGATCGACGACGAGCCGCAGATTCTGCGGGCTCTGCGCATCAACCTTCGGGTGCGACAGTACGAGGTGCACACCGCCGGGAATGCGAGCGAGGCGCTCGAGCTCGCCGCCAAGCACCCGCCTGACCTCGTCATCCTGGACCTGGGCCTGCCGGACCTGGACGGTATTGAGGTCATCCACGGCCTGCGGGGCTGGACCGATGCCCCGATCATCGTGCTCTCCGGCCGGGCCGACAGCACCGACAAGGTCGAGGCCCTCGACGCGGGCGCGGACGACTACGTCACCAAGCCGTTCGGGATGGACGAACTGCTGGCGCGGATGCGCGCGGTCACCCGCCGGATGTCCGCCGACAACGATGCCCCGCAGGTGCGCCTGGGCGACCTTGTCGTCGACCTCGCCGCCAAGCGGGTGATCCGCCAGCCCAGGCCTCGCCCCGGCCGCGACGAAGAGGTCGCCGCCAGTACCGAAAACACCAGTGCAGCAAACACCAGTGACATCCGGCTCACGCCCACCGAGTGGCACCTGCTCGAGGTGCTGCTGCGCAACCCGGGCAAGCTGCTGAGCCAGCAGCAGCTGCTGGCGGAGGTCTGGGGGCCCGGCTACGCCGATGCGACCGGCAACCTGCGCCTGTACATGGCGCAGCTGCGGCGCAAGCTGGAGCCCGACTCGGCCCGCCCGCACTGGCTGCTAACCGAGCCGGGGATGGGATACCGGTACCAGCCCGACCCAGACGATGCGTAACCGGAAGTTCTGGCTTCTCACGACTTCTTACTGATCGCGAACAACTAGCTACGTTCGGTTATTAGAAATCCATCTCACTCCTGCCTGGTTGCCGGCACGATTGCAGGATGGGATTTCGAAGACTGGGTTCCGTGCTGGTATTTCTCGTAAGCTGCTTAGTAGTGGCGCTGCTCCCGGCTAGCGCCGGACAGGCCCGGGCGGCGTCGATAACGGCATCCGTCTCCCGCTGGCACGCAGTTACCTTCGATCACGTACTGATCCGGGTGCCCGCGTCCTGGCCGGTCTTCGACCTCACCCGCAGCCCGTCGGTGTGCCCGCGGCTGGACCGCCATGCCGTGTATCTCGGCACGCCGGGCCCCGATCCGGCGTGCCCCGCGGCTGGCATGGGCGGCAAGACCGGTGCGGTGCAGCTCATGCCCATCAACCCGAGCAGTCCGGACGTGCGCGCCGCCACGCGGCGAACAGCCCTCGGTAGTACTGCTGGCAGCAGCACTGTCGCCTGGACGAATCCCGACAGCCCGGTTACCCACACGATCATCGACCTGCTCCCCGCCGCCGACGTCGAGGTCAGCCTCTCCTACGGCGGCGACCTGGCACTGATCCGCGCCGTCCAGTCCTCGATCCGGGTGACCGGCAGTGCCGCACGTAATAGCAGGCACGCCCGGGCCGGCAGCGCCGGCAGCGCCCGTGCCGCCGCGACAGCTGCCCTTGCCGCGCCCGTGCGACCCGCAGCTATCCCGCAGGCCGAGCCGCAGGGCCTTTATGAGGGCGCCGGGTTCGACACCTGCTCCGCCCCGTCCGCCGCGATCATGAGTCACTGGCTCAAGTCGCCCTACCGGGCCGTCGGCATCTACATCGGCGGGGTCAACCGGGGCTGCGCGCAGGCCAACCTGACCGCGGGGTGGATCGACACGATCCAGCGCCAGGGCTGGCACTACTTCGCGTTCTACGTGGGCCTGCAGGCCAGCTGCGTGGACGCGTTCGGCGACGCGCCGATCGTCGCCTCGGAGGCGTCGCAGGAGGGTACCGCCGCGGCCGACGATGCCGCGCAGCAGGCGCGGAATCTCGGCATCCCGGCGGGTGCCCCGCTCATCTACGACATGGAGGCGTACGGAAACTGCGGCAGCGAGGTGGTCGCGTTCCTGTCCGCCTGGGACGCCGAGCTGCACTCCGACGGCTACCAGGCCGGCGTCTACGAGTCGTTCTCCAACATCGGCGACCTCGTCGCCGCGCAGGGCCAGATGGTCGAGCCCGACGTGATCCACTATGCCGACTGGGACGGGAAGGCCACGACCAACAGCAGCTACATGCCGGCCGGCCTGTGGACCGACCATCAGCGCCTGCACCAGTACCGGGGCGGGCATAACGAGACGTGGGGCGGTTCCACCCTGAATATCGACAACGATCAGCTCGACGTCTATCTCGGCGGTCAGGCCGGCTCCCAGCCGGTCCCGTACCCGCCGCCGTACACGCCGCCGTTCCCCTTCACGTTCCCGCCCATCTTCCGGATTGGGCTCGGGCTCAACAGCGACGGGCGGGCCGAGTGGTTCGCCGTCGGCGCGGCCGACACGCTGCTGCACGCCTACCAGGACCGCGCCACAGCATCGGGCTGGTCGGGGACCCGGAGCGTTGGCGACTCGCCGGCGAACCTGGCCAGCAACCCGGCGGTGGCACCCGATCAGGATGGCCGCCTGACCGTCTACGCGCTGGACCAGGCCGGCGCGGTGGTGCACGCCTGGCAGCAGCTCGGGCAGCCGAACGGCTGGCGCTGGGGCGGCGCCATCGGCACGGGCTCGCCCGGCGCCGTCACCGCAGACCCCGCCGCCATCCGCGGGCCGGGCGGAACGGTAACCGTGTTCGTGACCGACAAGAACGGGACCGTCCAGCTCACCAGCCAGCAGGCGCCCGACGACGACACCGGCTGGACCGCCTGGACGTCCGTCGGCGGCAGCTGTGCGAGCTCACCGGTGGCGTACGCCCCGCCGGGCGGCGGCATCGAGGTCTTCTGCATCACCAGCCAGGGAACGCTGGCCTCGGCCGCGGACTCGTCGGCCGGCTGGCAGCCGTGGCGGCCGGTCGGAACACTCACGGGCCTGACCGGCGTACCCGCGGTCACCGCAGTTCCCGCCGGGGGCACCGTGTCTGCCGGCGGCGCCGGGCAGAGCGAGGTATTCGCCGAGACCACCGCCGGTGTACTCGATGTGGCCTGGCAGCCGAGTCCCGGCGCGGGGTGGCAGGCGGTCAGCGGCCCGCCGGAAACGATGCAGGTGCGGGCCGCGCCGGCCGTCGCCAGCTGGCCCGGCGGCGAGCTGGCGGTGTTCAGCGAGCTCGGCAACGGCCAGATCGGCTACAGCGTGCAGCAGGCCGCCGGATCGGCGACCTGGACGAACTGGGTCTCGCTCGGCCGGACCGCCGTCGGCGTCCCGGCCGCGTGGAGCGGCCCGTCCGGTGCGCCCGAGGCAGCCATCCTCGACGGCAATTACAAGATCGCCGTCGCCAGCTACGCGGGCAGCAGCTGGAGCAGCTGGCTGGAAACCGGCGGCGGTTTCTAGCCGCCGCCAGCTAATCCGGGGCCTTCTGGCCGGTGACCGCGGCCAGCCGGTACCGCAGCCGGCAGATGACCACGTCTTGCGTCCCGTGCTGTATCGCCTGCTCGAGCACGAACCCGCGCTGGTTGTGCAGGACGCGGTGCCAGGGCTTGTCCGGCTGCACCTCGGGGATCAGCACGACGTGCTGGTCGTAGGAGGCCGCGCGCTCAAGCTCGCGCAGGAACTCCACGACCGGCGGGCCGAGCGCGCGGCGGGTGCTGCGCAGGGTGAGCAGCGGCACCTCCGGGTGCCACGCCTCCCACTGGTCGCGGAACTGCACGTCCGCCTGGGTGTCCTCGGGATCGGCATAGCAGACCGTGATCGCGAGCACCTCGTCACCCAGCGACAGCGCCGTCGAAACCGCGGCGGCCGTCAGCCTGGACATCCCGCCCACGGGCACGATCACCAGCGACCGGCGGCGCTGCGGCTGCGGCGGCTGCTCGCCCAGGTGCAGCGCGGCGCCGATTCGGCGGTAGAGCGTGTGTATGCGGCTGAACAGGCCAACCAGCAGCGGCACGACGATGACGATCAGCCAGGCGCCCTCGGTGAACTTGCTGATCAGCTCGATCGCCAGGGCGACCGTGGTGAACACGGCGCCGACGCCGTTGATGACCGCGCGCATGCGCCAGCCGTCGATGCGATTCTCGCGCCAGTGCCTGACCATGCCGGCCTGCGAGAGCGTGAAGCCGACGAAGACCCCGATCGCGAACAGCGGCACCAGGGCCTGGGTATTGCCCTGGGACACCAGGAGCAGGATGCCCGCGAACAGGGCGAGCACCACGACGCCGTAGCGGCGCACCTGCCGGGCCGCGCGCAGGTAGAACAGGTGCGGCAGGAAGTTGTCGGTGGCCAGCAGCGAGGCCAGCACAGGGAGCCCGCCGAAGGAGGTGTTCGCCGCGAGGGCGAGCAGCACCGTGGTGATGAGCTGGATCGCGTAGAAAATGAAGTTCTTACCGAGCGACGCGGCGGTGAGCTGAGCCAGGGTCGTCACGGTACTGGACGGCAGCGCGTGGTACTTGTCCGCCACCACCGCGATACCGATCAGCATCAGGCCGAGGGTCACGCCCAGGCCGATCTCGGTGTGCTGGGCCCGGCGGACCCGTGGCTTGCGGAACGAGGGCACCGCGTTGGCGATCGCCTCGACCCCGGTCAGCGCCGAGCAGCCGGACGCGAACGCCCGCAGCAGCAGCAGGATCCCGACGGTGGCGGTGGTCGAGGGCACCGACCCGCCGACCGGCACCAGCGGGTGGGCTCGCAGCAGCCCGGCGATGATGACGGCGAAGATGCCCGCGATGAACAGTACCGTCGGGATGATGAACAGCCGGGCGGATTCGGCGACGCCCCACAGGTTGGCCGCGGTGATAACCGCGAGCACGCCCAGGCACAACCAGGTCCGGTCCGGGTAGAGGGGCTTGAAAGCGGAGGTCAGGGCCTCGACTCCGGCCGAGACGCCGACCGCGGCGTTCAGGATGTAGTCGACGACCAGTGAGGCCGCGGCGAGCAGGCTGGGCCGGACGCCAAGGTGTGCCTTGGAGACGGCGTACGCTCCGCCGCCGCTGGGAAACGCCTCGATGACCTGCCGGTAGGACACGACCAGGACGGCCAGCAGCACGGTGATCGCGATGGTGACCGGCAACGTGTAATGCAGCGCCGCGACGCCGGCGGTCGCCAGCACGATGATGATGGCCTGCGGGCCGTAGGCCACCGACGACAGCGCGTCCAGGGACAGCGCGGCCATCCCCTCAAGCGCGGTAAGCCGGTGCTTCTCCTCCGGGTCGGAACCAGCCGTGCCGCTTGCTGCGACATCCGGAATCTGCTCAGGCCCCCCGTGACCCGACACCGAAGGTCGGCTAGGCCACAGTCACGACGATGATCGCGATCGCGGCGAGGACCACGGCGACGATTACGACAAGCGTCGCCATCTTCGCCACGCTCCGGCCGGGCACGCCCATGTCCCACGGGCGCTCGGGCTCGGCTTCGCGTTCCGCGAATGCCTGGAACTGCGCCGTGCTCGCCGACACGTCCGGCGTGGCCCGGAATTCGCCCGTGCTCATGGAACGGCCGGAGCCGGGCCGAGGATCCTCGTAACGCTCCGTCATGGGCGACACTTTAGCCGATCCCGCTGGCCAGAACCGCCGGGAGGGCCAGATCCCGGCGAAGGCCGACGATATCCACCCCGGTCTGGCGAACTCCCGCGACAGGGCCGCCGCTAGGCATCCGTTCCTGGCACGATGATGTCCGGCCGGTTCACCAGCCGGGACAGGACGATGACGCTTCGTGTCCGGACGACGAAGGGCTCGGCGCCGATCCGCTCCATCACCTGCTCGAAGTGCCTGACGTCGGCCGCCCGGATGTGCAGCAGGGCATCCGCCTCGCCGGTGACCGTGCAGGCGTTGGTCACCTCGGGGTGCTTCCCCACGGCCGCGGCGATATCGGCGGGCGAGGTCCGGCCGCGGCAGAACAGCTCGACGTAGGCCTCGGTGGTCCAGCCCAGCGCCGAAGGGTCGACACGGGCCGAGAAGCCGGTGATCGCGCCGGATGCGCGCAGCCGGTCCACCCGCCGCTTGACCGCCGGCGCGGAAAGCCCGATTAGGGCGCCTACCTCCGCATAGGTAGCCCTGGCATCCTCGACGAGCGCCGCGACGATTCGCTTGTCGAGCTCGTCCAGCGCCACCTCCGGCCGTCCGGGCGGGCTAGCCGGCCAGCCCGGGACCGGCCAGGCCGGGGCCGGCCAGCCCAGGACCGGCCAGCACGGTGCGCAGGGCCGCGAGGTCCGCCGGGCTGAGGCCGTGCGCGAGCAGGTAGCCGTACACCGAGCCGTGCTGTTCCCGTGCGGACGCCAGCACGTCCAGGATCAGCTGCGGCGGGCTGCTGAGCAGCTCCTCGGTCAGCTCGTCCCCTAGTCCGGTGCCCGCCCGCAGCTGGCCGATTGCCGCGGTCTGCGTCGGGTCGAGGTAGCCGCCGCTGAGAGCGTAGTCGGCCGCGATGACGTCGTCGGGCACGCCCAGCACGGCCAGGACCATCGCGATGACGATGCCGGTACGGTCCTTGCCCGCGCTGCAGTGCACCAGGGCCGGGAATGCGCGATCCGCGCAGAGGGGCCTGATCGCGTCGGCGATGGCCGTCCCGCACTGCCCGACTATGTGGGTATAGACGTCCTCGAGCCGCGGCGGCAAGGCCGGCAGGTTGGCGCCGAGGATGGAAACGTGGGCGTGCCGCGCGCTGAATTGGTCGAGCGGGCTCGGCGCGATCTCAGCCTCGACGTGCGTGCGGAGGTCGACGATCGTACGCAGGCCAAGGGCCGACAGGCGGTCTATGCCCGCGCCGCTCAACTGATGGAGGGCGTCGGACCGGAACAGGGTGCGCCACGGGGTCGGGCCGCCGGCTGCCGGATACCCGCCCAGGTCGCGCAGGTTGTACAGGCCCGGCAGGTCGATCCGCCGGCCTTCTGCAGCCAGCAGGTCCATGATCCCCAGGCGTTCATCCCCGGCGGCCCATGCATACCCGGTGACCCGTGGATCCCCGGTGACCCGTGGATCCCCGGTGGCCTGTGCGTCCCCGGTGGCCCGTGCATCTCCGGCAATCTGCGTCAACCGATGGCTCCTGTCTCTTCTCGTCGCTCCCGTGGCTCCACTGGCACGATCTCACACTGGTCGGGCCGCAGTAGAGTCAGCCTGGTGACGAGACTTGGCGGCATGTACGGCCCCGACGCCACCTTCCTGGGCGTGGAACGGGCCGACCTGGCCGACCCAGCGTCCTGGGCCGGCACCGATATCATGATCATCGGAGCCCCGTTCGACGGCGGCACATCCCACCGGCCGGGTGCCAGGTTCGGCCCGCAGGCCATCAGGTTCACCGATTACCTGCCGCACGACGCATCCCGGCCGCACCTGGCGCTGGGCGTCGACCCGCTGGTCGAGCTCGGGGTGCGCGACGCCGGCGATGTGGAGATGCTGTCCGGCGACACCGAGCAGTCGCTCCGGCGCCTGGAGGAGGCAGTCCACCGGGCCTGTCACGGCGGCGCGATGCCGGTGATACTCGGCGGCGACCACACGATCGCGCTGCCGGACGCGACCGGCGTCGCCCGGCACGTCGGCTGGGGCCGGGTATCCATGATCCACTTCGATGCGCACGCGGACACCGGCGACACCCAGTTCGGCGCCCTGCACGGTCACGGCACGCCCATGCGCAGGCTGATCGAGTCCGGCGCCGTCCGCGGCGACCGATTCCTGCAGGTGGGGCTGCGCGGCTACTGGCCGGAGCCGGAGACACTGGCGTGGATGGCGGAGCAGCGGATGCGGAGCTTCGAGATGGCCGAGATCGTCGCGCGCGGCCTCGATGAATGCCTCTCCGAGGCGTTCACGATCGCGACCGACGAATGCGAGGGCGTATTCCTCTCCGTCGACGTGGACGTCGTCGATCCGGGGATGGCACCGGGCACCGGCACCCCGGAACCCGGTGGGTTCACCGGCCGCCAGCTGCTGGACGCGGTCCGCCGGATCGCGATGGAACTGCCGCTGGTCGGCATGGACGTCGTCGAGGTCGCGCCGCCCTACGACCATGCCGAAATCACCGCCTACCTGGCGAACCGGGTCGTGCTCGAGGCGCTGTCCGGGATCGCCTGGCGCCGGCGCCAGCAGGCGGCCGATCCGGCCCGGCCCGCCCGCGACCCGGCCTCGCCGCTGCTGGAGGGCCGCGGCTAGCGCGCCTCTGCTCGGCCTGGCCAGACTTGGCTGATGACTTCCGAACCGGCCAGTCGGCCAGCAGCAGGCGCCATGATCTGGGTCATCTGCGGCAACGCGTGCGCTGGCAAGACAACGACGGCCCGCCTGCTCGCGCAGCGGCTCCCGCTCGCCGCGCACGTCGACGGCGACGAGATGCAGCGGCTGATCCTGTCGGGCTGCCGGTGGCCGGTGCCCAGCGACACCGACCCCGGCACCGGGCGTCTGACTGGCGAGGCGGGCGCTCAGTATGCGCTGCGCATCCGTACCGCGTGCCTCGTCGCCGCCGCGTTCGCGGATGCCGGAATCACGGCCATCGTCACCGACGCGATCATCAACGAAGGGTTCGAGTCGCTTACCGAGATCCTGAGCGGCCGGCCGGTCAACTTCATAGTGCTCCGCCCGCCCGTGGCGGTGCTACGGCAGCGCGGGGTTGACCGGTTGCCAGAAGAAGCCGCGTACCTGGCGGACCGCTACGGCCACTCAGATCACCCCGAGGCCGCGACTTTCGCCGGCCGGGTCCAGGCCGCAGCCGACGGCCGGCCGGTCAACGAGTTTGAGGAGGTCATCGAACGAGGACTCGATCGCCTCCCGCACGTCGGACTCTGGCTTGATCCCAGTGGTATGGATCCGCAACGTGTGGTGGATCTTCTGCTTGACCGACGGGCCGAGGCTGAGTGGAAGGTAGGCGCCGCAACGAACAAGGGCCGATGACAGTGACGCACTGCCTCGGCCCAGTGCAGGCATTGGCACCGGTGACAACTCGACGTTTTCAGAAGGGCAGCGGTCTCACAGGCACGCCGCCGACGGCGAAGCATCCGGCCGGCGGGAACAGCGAATCGCCCAGAGCCGTGCGCAGTCGCACCACCGCCCGCTCCGTCACATCCCAGACCTCGTCGGCCACCGTCAGCAGCGTTCCGCCGGGCAACGCCTCGGCAGTTACCCAACCCGGCAACTGAACTGGCTCGACTTGCCGCGCCGCTGCCAGATAGGTCATCCAGCCCACCACGGGCGCGCCGGGCGGCGGGTCCTGAGCACGGCGCAACGAATAGCTACTGAGGGTTGCCCAATCCGGCTGCCAGCACTCCACCAGTGCCGCCATCGTGATTCGCGCCACCGTCGGACGGTAGAGCACAGCGCCGGCGCCCTCGGCCTTCGGCAAGTTCACTACCACTGAATTGGCGAGTCTCTGCGAATACATTCCGCAGCTAGCACGGAGGCCAACCTCTACATCATTGCCGTTCCACATCCATGCCGAATAGCCAAGCTCCGGCAGCACCGATCCGTTATCGTCCCGCCAGTTCCGGCCGGCGGCCAATAGTGCCTCAAGGTCCTGCGGATGCACACGTACAGGCTGCGTCATGCAGGAAACGCGACTATGCGCTATCCGATACCACGAGGCAAGCAGCGGATCCGCATCCGCCAAGCTGACCAGGAACCGGCTCAGCCTGGCCGCACACGACTGCGCCGTTTCGGCACGAGGGCCCCAAAAGGCCGCGGCATAGAATTTCTCCGCCATATCCGATCATCCGGTTGCTGGAAGGTACCCGATGCCGATGCCCGTGATCTCAGATTCCGCGTACAGGCTCTCGGCCGCGACCCGCGAGCCAATGTAACGGGAGGGAATGTGCTAGTCCACGTGTTCTGACCCGCAGACTTTCCGGCAGAGAAGGCTTACTCGCCCACCGGCCACGCGCTGGACACCGCCCGCAGGACCGCCGATCTGACCGCGGAAGCCGGCGCACCGAATGGCATCGGCGGCCCGCACGCTCGTGTACCTCGCCGGCACCGAGACCGAGCTGGGCTCCTTCGACCAGGCATTCGAGCACTAGCACTGCATCGTCACACCGGCAACCAGCACAGCGAGGTCAAGACACTGCGCAGCCTGGGCGAATCGCTGTGCGAAGCCTGCCAGCTCGCCGCGTCCGGCACGAACTCGCCGATAATTGCCACGCGGCCGGGCAGGACGAGCAGGCCCGCCAGCACTGGGAGCAGGCCCAGGAACTGTACACCCAGCTCGGCGTGCCAGGGGCCGACCGGGTCAGGTCCCGCCTTACCGGCTCGCCGGCCGGCTAGTGCACCAGGATGGCGATGAGAAAGGCCGTGGTGTCAAAGAGGAAGTGGGCAAGGATCGGCCGGCTCAGCTTGCGGTGCTTCTGGAACGAGCGCGTCACGAAGTAGCCGAACGGCAGCGTAAACACGATCCCGATGCCGTAGTACACGTGGTACGAGGTCCGCAGCGCCAGGCTGAGCCAGAAGGCGCTCGTCGGTGACCAGCCGAGCTGGTCGAGCCGGGTGATCAGGTAACCGTTGACGCACACCTCCTCGGCCACCGCCGTGATCAGTGACATGCTGATGGCGAAGATCACGTAATAGGCCGGGACGTGCAGCACCTTGGCCGTGTTGAGCAGCCGCGAGTGCGCCAGCGGCGCGAACGCGATCGCGATCAGCAGCTCGCAGCCGAACGCCGCGGCGGCCAGCCCGACCCCGGTGCCGAAGTCCGCCCATTTCATCCGAGTCAGCCCGAGGCTCGAGGGTGGCTGCCCGGTCCGCGTCAGCAGGAACAGCACCAGCGGCACCACCGCCGCCGTCGGCATGTAGCTGAGCAGCCCGAGCACGACGTTCAAGGCCGGCTGGTGCGGCGTGAAGGTCGGCAGCTGGGTCAGGCTGTTGTCGATGTCCAGATGCACCGCGAGGACGATGACCGCGCTGACGATCCACGGGAAAAGCGCCGCGATCATCACCAGGCGGGTCTCCCGCACCAGGCTGTCCCTGGTCAGCTCGGCGGGAACGATCGGCGTCGGCACCCGCGGCGCGGCGGCCCGTGGTTCCGACGGCTGCCAGAAATCCCAGTCGGCCGGAGCCGCCGGCCACTCCGCAGGAGGCTGCCAGCCGGGCGGCGGCACCCAGCCCGGCGGGGTGTCCGGCCAGCCGGGCGCCGGCCGCCAGACCCTGTCGTTCCGCCTCATCCGCACATAATGCATCAGCCAGCCCCGGCCCGACAGCGCGCCGCGCCCCCGCCGCGGCTACCAGCGCGGATATCGGCAGCGACGGCCTCACCAGGGTCTGGGTCGATGGCTCGAAGGCCCTATTTCGCGCGGATCTATAGTTGGTGGATGCTGGACGTGACCAGGCTCCGGGTGCTGGTCGCGATCGCCAGGCACGGCTCGGTGACCGCGGCAGCCCGAGCCCTGAACTATGCCCAGCCGTCCATCAGCCACCACATTGCCAGGCTGGAGGCCGAGACCGGCGCCAGGCTGCTGGAGCGGGCCGGCCGCGGTGTGCGGCTCACCGAGGCCGGCCGGATGCTGGCCGAGCGGGCCGAGGAGATCATCGGCCGCCTGGACGCTGCCGAGGCCGAGCTGGCGGCCCATGTCGGCCTGCGCGAGGGCCGGGTGCGCCTCGCGGCCTTCCCTTCGGCCCTCGGCACCCTGGTCCCGGCTGCTGCCGCCCGGCTGGAGGCCGAGACGCCCGGCCTGGACCTGCGGCTGAGCGAGGCCGAGCCCCCGGAGGCGCTGCGGATGCTGCGGGCCGGCTACGTCGACGTGGCCCTGGTCTTCCGGCACTACCAGGAGGGCCTGGACGCGGCCCCGCCGTCGCCGACGGAGGAGGGCACCAGGGGCCGCCTGATCCTGGACGAGCCCGTGCATATGGTGACAAGAGCCAACGGGCGCGGCTGCGGGGCAGCCGGGGCGGCCGGGCCGACCGGGGCGGCCGATGCCGACGGTGCTGCCGCTGCGGTGGCGGCCGAGTCGACCGAGCCGACCGGGTCGGCCGACCCTGACCTGACTGACTACGCCGACAGCCGGTGGATCGCCGGCTGCGAGCGCTGCCGCAAATACCTGGTGCGGCAGTGCGAGGCGGCCGGGTTCACGCCGAAGATTGCCTTCACCACCGACGACTACGTCGCGGTCCAGGCCCTGGTCGCGGCCGGCCTCGGCGTGACGACCCTGCCGGGCCTCTGCCTGCGGGCGGCCCGGCATCCCGGCCTCACCACGGTGCCGCTCGCAGGCTCGCGGCGGCACGTATTCGCCATGACCTACGGCCAGCCGCCCGACCCGGCCGCAACGACCCGGCTCATCGATGTGCTCGAGCGGGTGGCCAGCCCCGACGGCTAACGGCGCATCGCTCACCAGGGGATCGGTGCCGCCAGCACGTGCTCCTCGGTCGGCTCGCGCTGGTTGCAGCGGCTACGAGCGCGCGGCGGTAACCGGCTCGGACCCTGCACCAGGCTCGACCCGTCTGGCCCGCAGTGCCCCGCGCTCGCCGGCTGGCCTGCGGTGCCTGCCGTGGGCGCGGCGGGTGAGCCGCTGGCCGGTCCGGCCTACCGCCAGGGCCACCGCACCCCAGGTCAGGTCGGAGGCAGTCGTCGCCGCCCTGGCCACCAGCGTGACCACGACCGCCGCGCCATGGGGCACCACGGCGCCAAGCGTGGCCACGAGAATGAGGTCGCGGGGACCGATGCCGCTGGGGAACACGACGAGCAGCAGGCCCGCCGAGCATGCGAGTGCGTAGGCGCCGAGCGCGAGCACGTAGGAGTTCGGCGCGTGCCGGGCCACGTTTGTCAGCACGATCCACACCTGGAACCCGAGGAAGAGCCAGCCGAGTGCCGTCCAGCCGATGGCCCGGGCCAGCCCGCCGGCCGTCGGCCTGCGTTCCAGTGGCTGCATCCGCGCGAGCCTGAGGGCGCGGTCCACGAGCCAGCCGAGAATTCTGGGGTACAGGCACAGGGCGATGACGGGCACGACTGCCAGCACCCAGCGGTAGTGGCGGGCGGCCGCCGATGACGCCAGCGGGAGCGCGACGGCCGCGACGGCGAGACCCACCGCGACGCTAATGGCCAGCCCGATGGCGATCGAGGCGGTGCCGCGCCTTCTGGGGACGGCTTGGTCGTGTCCGAGCTCGACCATCGCCGCGACCGACCACACCGCGCCCGGCACGTATTTCGCCAGCTGACCGAGGAAGTTCACCCGCACGGCCGCGCGCGCCGACAACGGCGAGCCTAGGTCCGCCAGCACGGCCCGCCAGGCGAGCATCATGCAACCGCCGCCGGCCATCGCCCCCGCAGCGGACAGCACAACCGAGTACCAGTGCAGCTGCCCGAGTGCGGCGCGCATCTGCGGCCACTCAACGTAAATGCCGTAACTGCAGAACCCGAGGACCAGCAGCAGCAGGCCCACCCGCACTCGCGGGCTGGCCAGCAGGCGACTGAACACGCCTAAATCGTACTTGTCTGTCATAGTTCCAGCAATGATCACTCCCGGCGCACGGCGGCTGGCGGCCGTTCCCGGCCGCCCAATCGCGCGCCGCGCGTCAACATTTCACCGATTGTGCTCCCTTTTTTGGGCGATTTATCCGATTTGTGGGGTGCATTATCGGTGAAATGTATGGTGCGCGGGCGTGTGCCCCGCCGTCACGTCGGCTCAGCCGCGGTTCGGACGTCATCCCGGCGCCGGTACCGCCGGAACCGGCGTGTCCGATTTGTTCTGGAACAGGCCTCCCACCGCGATGTTGCCGACGCACAGGGCACGAGGATCCGGAGGCATCACGATCACGCTCGCACCGCTCCCCTCCGCCGGCAGGTACGCGGTGTTCTCGCCGCTCTTGAGGTAGATCTGCGTCCAGCGCCCGCCGAAGTACACAGAAACGTCCTGGGCGACCGAGGCTACGTACGACATGCGCAGCGTCCACGGACCGTTGGTGACCGTCGCCGTACTGTTCAGCGGCACCGTGATGGTAGCGCCCCGCGCCGGCCAGCAGCCGCCCGCGCTCGACGGCATCAGCCTGCTGTAAACGCCGACTACCGCCACTGGCCACAGGCGCCCATCCGAAGTGAAGATCTTGAGGTTTGCGATCACGCCGTCTGGATTGCGGATCCAGCGGATCCGACCCGGCGCCATGCTGCCGATCACCTCATCCTGGTAGCCATAAGGCCCGAGCAGGAGCGCAGCCATCACGCTTGGCGGAGCGAATTGGTCAACCACAGGAGTGCCGGGCGGCACCGCGGCGAGTGCCTCCCTAGCCGTGGCGATAAAGGACCGGCCCGGTGCGCTTGTCGTCGACTCGACGTAGGTCTGGACCGAGTAGACCGAACCGAGCGCGAAGGCCGCGAGCACGAACCCGGTCATCACCGGGGCAACCTGAGCCGGCACCGCTCGCTGCGGCCGGTTCCGGCCGAGATCTGGCCGCCCGGCCACGGGCCAGATGGCCAGCCCCAGGCAGATGGCGAGAATCGGCACCGCGTCGACCACGTAATGGGTGTCCAGGCCAAGGAACACGGTGAGCGCCGGGTCCAGCAGGGTGGTGCGGCCGACGACGATGGGCGCCACGTCCGCAGCGATAATCCACAGCGCCAGGAGCACCCACGCCCGCCAGGCATACTTGCGGTACCAGATGGTGGCCGCTATGACCACCGCCGCCGCCAGTAGCGACAGCCGCATGAGGGCCGCCGGCGGTGTCGCGAAGGCGTTGATGCCGTTCCCGAACCACTTCCATGGCCCGCCGAAGGCGCCGGGCACGAAACTGTCCGTCATCAAGTCCGTCACGAATGTTCCCACGCCGTGCGGGGAGCCGACCTTGTTCGGCAGTGCGCCGGGCTTGGTCAGCTGTACTGCGAGCAGCGTGCCGTAGACGACCACCAGTCCGCCGTAAACCGACCAGGCCCGCCAGTATCGTGCACCGGACTGGAGCATGGAACGCAGCCAGCCGCCGTCGACGAAAAACGCACTCGTCACGCCGAAGAGGAAGAACGGCAGCACTAGTCCTTTATCGGAGAACAGCATGCCGACCAGCAGCCATGCCGCTGCCGTGACCATCGAGCGGGTCCGCCCGGATCGCAGGTAGCGAATATGCGCGTCCAGGCTCATGAAGATCGCAAGGGAGAGCGTGACACCCTCGACGGCCTCAGCCCACCAGGCCAGGTCGGGGACGGTGAGCGGGCACAGCAGGTAGATCACCAGTGGTATCAGGATCGCGGGCCGGTTCCCGAAGAGCGTGCGCAGCAGCCTGAGCAGGGCCAAGCAGCTCCCCAGGAAGACCGCCAGCATCACCCCAGACACGAGCGTCCAGTTGTACTCCGAGATCCTGGCCAGCACCCAGGACATCGCGAACGGACCTGGATCGAGGTGACCGGCCTGGACCTTCATCAGGTACTGCCAGGTGAAGCCCATGTGGACGGCCCGGTCAAAGAACATGAAATCGTCTTGCCAGAAGTAGAAGTGGCGGAGGATCGCACCCTTCCAGATGATCTGCGCGGCGATCAGTGCGTACGCGGCCAGCGAGACGGCATTCCCGCGCAGCACCCGGTCGGAGAACTCGGGCCACGTCATCGGCTCGCCGGCCCGCGGTTGCCGGCTGGCCGGCGGCAGCGGGGCGCGATGCGGTTCTATCGTCAAGGCCGGCTGCCCGTCTGGGGTTCAGTCAATGCGCTCACCAGGCCATCTGCGGCGCGTGCGGGAACTCGTGCGCGGAGGGCACAGCCGAGCCTACTGACGCTACTCAGGCGTATCAAGATTTATGCCTCGTTCCCCGGCAATCAACCGTTTACCGGTCCGGGCCCGCCCGGCGGACCGAGCCAGCGCCTCGTCCACCACGGCCGCGAATCCCTCGACCGCCGCTGACCAGTGCCACTGCTCGGCCCGGACTCGGGCGGCCGTGCCCATCTGCTCGGTGCGCGCCCGGTCAAGAGCGAGCGAAACCCACGCGGAGGCGTACTGATCCTCGTTCCTGACCAGCACGCCGGTCTCGCCGTCTACGACCGAGTCACGCACGCCGGGGACATCGAAGCCGATGGCGGGAGTCCCGCGGATCGCGGCCTCGGCAATCACGATTCCCCAGCCCTCGATCACGGCCGGGTGCAGCAGCAGCCAGGCCCCGCACAGCAGCCTGTGCTTCTCCTCCTCGGAGACCCGCCCGGCAAAAATGACGCCCTGACCAGCCGCTGCCTCAAGGCGCTGCCGCTCCGGGCCGTCCCCGGCAATGACCAGCGTGCCGCCTACCACCGTCCGCACCCGCTGCCAGACCCGCAGCAGCAGGTCTATCCGCTTGTACTCGGTCAGCCGGCCCAGCGCGAGGAACAGCGGTTCGGTAGATCGCGGCGTCGGTGGATCCGGCTGTACGACGCCGTTGCAGATCTGGCGGATTCGGTCGTCAGCCACTCCGATCTCGCGCAGGGCATCGGCGGTGGAGTTCGAGACCGTCAGGAAAAGGTTGTTCCTGTGCGCCCACGGCAGCACCTGGCTCTCGGCAAACTGGCCGAAGGCGGCGACCGGTCGCGGGAACATCATCCGCCACAGGTCGGTGTGGACGTGGTTGACCAGGCAGATCTGCGGTCGGCCGCACCAGGCAGGCGCGAGGAATGGCATGCCATTGCAGACCTCGACGACCAGGTCGCTGTCGCGGAACCGGCGCCAGTAGGCCAGCGGCGCCCGCAGGAACTGACTGTAGGTCCCGCCGCTGCGCACCACCGTGTACGCGCGCTGCGCGGACGGACCGCCGCACAGCAGGGCCACATCGGCGCCGCGGGCCTGCATCCCGGCCGCCAGCCGGTCGACCAGCACCTCTGACCCCCCGGCTCGCGGATTGGCGAGGTCACGCCAGGCGACGAACAGCAGCCGGCGGCCGTCCGGCGCCACGTCACCGCCAAGCTCCGCGCCCGCCGACTCCCACCGGCGGCCCGCCGGCATCTCGGCGGCGACTGCCCGCTGCCAACTGGCAGAGTCGTGACTCAAGCGATCACGCTCCAGGCCCTCCGTCATGTCTCGCGGCCTTGATGCCGGTTCGGTACCAACCAGTAATGTGTACCGGACATTGACGTATCATTCTGGTAATTTCACCGAAGTGCTAGTGGCTAACGTTCCTCCGCGGGCCTCCCCGCTGATCCGCGGGCCCAGCCGGAAACGATTCGCGACTCAGGAAGGGCTCACCACGTAGACGGCCATGCTGCGATCACCAGATGAGGATCGGCTGGCCGCCCGACACGACCCTCCGGCACCAGCTACCGCGCCGTGCGCGACGGCGGGCAGGGCCAGGCAGGGTCTAGCCAGGTCCGTCCGGCTGTTCCTGATGTTCAGGAAGGAACAGACCGACCCTGACCAGTTCTACTCGGCCATCGCCGCGGACGCGGTCGGCCAGCTGGCCAGGCATACCGAGCTGGCCGGGCGCATCGTGGTGGATGTGGGCGGAGGCCCGGGGTATTTCTCGGCGGCATTCAGGGCCGCGGGCGCGCATAGCTACCCGTTCGAGCCGGACTACGAGGAGATGGCCAGGCGGGGTGAGCCGCCACCCGGCGCCGTTCTCGCCGACGGGTACTGGCTCCCGGTAGCCGACGCCAGTGCCGACATCTGCTTCTCCTCGAACGTGCTTGAGCATGTGCCCGATCCGGCCGGGCTGATCGCGGAGATGATCAGGGTCATCAGGCCGGGCGGGCTCATTTACCTGTCGTTCACGAACTGGTATTCCCCGTGGGGCGGTCACGAGATGTCGCCCTGGCACCTTCTCGGCGCGAACTTTGCTGCGCGCCGCTATCTGCGGAAGTACGGGCGCCCGCCGAAGCACACGGTCGGCGAGAACCTGTACCGGGTGCATGTGGGGCCCACCCTGCGCCTGATCCGGGCTCGGGCCGACGTCGAGATTGTCGACCAGCTGCCGCGCTATTACCCCAGCTGGTGCCGGTTCATACTGCGCCTGCCCTGGCTCAGGGAACTGGTGACCTGGAATCTGCTCGTGATCGCACGGCGCACCACATGACCTCGGCCGATGCAGACCTGCCGCAGCCGCCGCGACCATGGCCTGCGCTTGAGCTGAGCGGTCCCGTTCCGGTCAATACGGTGGACACCGCCGCGACTATGCCGCTGCCCGCGATCATCGACGCACCGGCCCCCCCGGCACCGCCGGCCCCGGAGCCGCAGCCGGCTCCGCAGGCGCCACCACCGCCGGGCCAGCGGGTCCTGCGGGATCGCTGGCTGTTCCTCGTGGCCTTCATGCTCGCGCTGGCCATCCTGGCGAGCACCGACACCGGCCGCATCTTCTATGACACCAAGCTCGGCGTGGACATCGACGCCGGTCAGTTCCTGACCCGGCTATGGTCGCTGTGGAACCCGCGGGAATGGCTGGGCAGCCTCGAGGATCAGTACATCGGCTACGCGATCCCGATGGCACCGTTCTACCTGGCGGGTCAGCTCCTGCACATTCCGATCTGGCTGATCGAGCGCCTGTGGCTCGCGTTGCTGCTCGCCGTCGGGTTCACGGGACTGGTCAAGCTGGGCCGGGCACTGGAGATAGGGAGCGAGACCTCCAGGCTGCTGGCCGGGGCCATCTTTGCCCTGTGGCCAACCTTCACGATCCTGATCGGGTCGACGTCGGCGACCGCGCTGCCTGGCCTCATCGTGCCCTGGGCGGTGCTCCCGCTTGTGTCTGCCGTCCGGGGTCACACCACGTCCGGCCGGGCCGCCGCGCGGTCCGGGCTGGCCATCGCGGCGATGAGCGGCGTCAATGCCGTCTGCACACTGGCCGTGCTGATGCTGCCCGCGTTCTACATCCTCACCCACACCAGAAGCAGGCAGCGCGTCCGGCTCAGCCTGCAGTGGGGGGCAGCGGTCGCCGCCGCGACCGCGTGGTGGGCGATACCACTCCTGCTGCAAGGTCGCTACGCGTTCAACTTCCTGCCGTACATCGAGCAGGCAGCGACCACCACGCGGACGATGTCTGCGGCCGCCGTGCTGCGCGGCACCGGCACCTGGACCGCCTACTTCAGCCTGGGCGGCACTCCGTGGCTGTCGGCTGGCTGGGCCACCGTCACCTCCCCCGAGGTCATCCTGGCCTCCGCCAGCGTATCCGCGATCGGCCTGGCCGGCCTGGCCCGGCGCGACATGCCCGAGCGTCGATGGCTGACCATCTGCGCGGGCGTGACCGCAATGGTCGCGCTGGCCGGCTACTACGGCCCGCTCGGGGGTCCCTGGCATACGGCGGTCGACAACCTGCTGAACGGTACCCTGGCGCCGTTCCGCAGCCTGTACAAGCTCGAGCCGGTACTTGCGGTCACGCTCACGCTGGGCTGTGCCCACGCCATCGACCGGTGCTGGCGGCTCAGCCTGCCGCTGCGCCGGACGCACCTCGCGGGCAGCGCTGCTACCGCGCCGGTGCTGGCCCTGGCCCTGGTCGGCCTCGCCTGGCCCCAGCTCGGCGGCCAGGTACTGCAGGCCGGCTCGTTTACGGCCGTGCCCGGCTACTGGTACCAGGCAGCCGCCTTCCTCGCCGTGCACTCGCCGCGCCAGACCGCGCTGGTTGTGCCCGCCGACCCGCACGGCCAGTTCACGTGGGGCGAGACCATCGATGATCCGCTGGAACCGCTGGCTAGCTCGCCCTGGGTCGAGCGCGGCCTGGTGCCGTACGGGAACGCCGGCTCGCAGGTACTGCTCGAGACCGTCGAGCAGGCGATCGAGTCCGGCCGCGATGTGCCCGGGCTGGCCGCGTACCTCGGCCGGGCCGGGATCCGGTATGTCGTCGTGCGCAATGACACCGCGCCGACGATGAGCGGTTACACGCCGCCGCAGGTCGTCAACGAGACCATGGCGCTGTCCGGGTTCCGCCGGGTCGCCGCCTTCGGGCCCGAGATGGCGGTAGCGCTTGGCTACCCGAACCTGGCCGGGATCACGCCGGGGCTCGCGAAGGCGTATCCCGCCGTCGAGATCTTCCAGGCTGCCGATGCCGCGCTGCGGCCGGACGGCCCGGTCACCACCCTGCCGGTCAGCGACACAGTCCTGGTCAACGGCGGCCCTGACTCCCTGCTGCAGCTTGAGGCGCAGGGCATACTCATCGGCCAGCCTGCGGTGATCGCCGGACAGCGACTGTCCGGGCCGCCAGCGCTCTGGGCCGTTACGGATGGGCAGCGCCGGGCCGATAACTCATTTGGCTCGACTCAGGACTCCCAGTCTTATACCTATACGGCGGATGGCACTAATCCGGTGGACAGTGCCCTCGGAGATGCGGGCGGGCCGCCCAGGCAACTGCTGCCGGTAGCCGCGGCCGGCCACCAGACGGTCGCGGTCATCCAGGGCGCCGCGAGCGTCACCGCATCGTCGGTCGGGTCCTGGATCACAGAAGGACCGCAGTACGACCCGGCTAACGCCTTTGACGGCAACCCGGCGACGGCATGGGCGGAAGGCAGCCCCACGCCCGCTGGCCAGTGGCTCCAGATCACGTTCAGCCACCGCCTCGACCTGCCCTCCCGAGTCCTCATCCGGTTGCTCGACGACTCTCCAGCCCGCCCCGTCGCCACTAGGCTGCAGGTCACAACGGCAGCGGGGAGTGTCACCACCGACACCGCCGTTACCGGGGCGAGCCAGCCTCTGCGCGTGCCGCCCGGCCCGACTCGCACGCTCCGGATCACCATTCTCGGCGCCGCGCGCGTGGTGCCAGGAGGACCTGGCGCCGGCATCAGCGAGGTGTACATCCCCGGAGTGCGAGTCACCACCGATCTGCAGCCCGCCGAGGACATGACCGCGGGCGCGGGGGCGGCTGGCGTCGCATTCTCGTTTGCCCAGCAGCCGACCCTGCCCGCGACGCAGGCCGGCAGCGGCCTGCCGCCGGGCCTGGGGCTAGACCGCACGTTCGTGGTGCCGGCGGCCCGCTCGGTGACGGCTCAGCTGACGGCGGTGCCGACCGCCGGACCGGCCCTGGACGCGCTGGTCACCAGGCTCGCCGGCCCAGGCAAGTCATCGTTCCGCGTCACGGCCACCTCGGACTGGGACGGGCTGCCCGAGTACGGCCCGGCCAGCATGTACGAGCCGGGCCCGAGGCTGCCCTGGATCGCGGCCGCGAGCGACCGCGATCCCGGCCTTGAATTCAGCTGGCACGGCCAGCGGACGATCACCCGGATCGACCTCACTGCGGCGCCCGGCCTGGCCGCGCCGACGAAGGTGCTGATCCGCAGCGGCACCGTGTCACGCCTGGAGGTGGTTCGCCGGGGCGGCGTTGTGCGGATCAGCCCGGCGCTGCGGACGAGCAGGATATCCCTGAGCTTCCCGAGCACGTCCTCGCCCCGGCGGCCGACCGGGCTCGCGAAGGTGACGATCCCCGCACTTCGCGGCCTGCACGCGGCCGTGCCGCGTGCGGGCGCGGAATTTCGCCTCAGGTGCGGTCAGGGACCGGCGGTTTCCGTCGGCGGGCGTAGGTATTCGACCTCGGTGTCGGGGACCGTCGGCGACCTGGTGCAACTGCTGCCGGTCCGGCTGAACCTGTGCACACGCGGCGAGAGGCTCACGCTGACCGCCGGGCGGCAGTGGCTCAGCGTCGGCTCCTCTGCCGCCTTCGTCGTCACCGGCGCGAGCCTGACCAGCGCACCGACCGCGACCGCCGGACCCGCCCGGGCACGGGAGCTGCGAATCCTGAGCTGGGGCAGCGACAACCGCACGCTGCGAATCGGGCCGGGAGCCGCGGCGTACGTCGAGATACACGAGGGTTTCGATGCCGGCTGGACAGCCAGCCTCGACGGCCGGCCACTGAAACCGGCCACCCTGGACGGCTGGCAGCAGGCGTTCATAGTCCCGGCAGGCCAGGGCGGCACCATCACGCTGACCTTCCAGCCGGCCACCATCTACCATGCCGGGATCATCGCCTCCGCGTTGGCATTGCTCGCCCTGCTCGGCTGTGCGCTGGGAGCCCG
>JASHOV010000142.1 GCA_030038495.1 Streptosporangiaceae bacterium | reverse complement strand
TAGCCGCCGAGCGCGAGCTCCATCGTGGCGTTGGAGAACCGGCGGCCGACCTTGCGCGGGTCGGCGTCCTTCACCGTGATCCGCAGCTGCGCGGTGGCCTGCTCATTGGTCGGCGCATCGGGGGTGTCGAACCGCAGCAGCCGGACGTCGACCTCCTCGAACTGCTCCTCGCCGCCGAGGAGGCCGAAAAGCTCCTGCCGCGCCCAGGCCGCCTTCTGCTCGATGTCCAGGCCGGTCAGCACCAGTGTCATCGTGTTCCGGTATCCGCCGATGAGGTTCATCGCGACCTTCGCTGTGGTCGGCGGCGGGCTGCCGCGCGTGCCGGAAATCCGGACCCGGTCCGGGCCGTCCTGCGCCACAGCCGCCGTGTCGAAGTGCGCGATCACGTCCGGGTTCAGGTACGCGGGCTCGGCGATCTCATAGAGCAGCTGGGCGGTGACGGTGCCGACGCTGACCAGGCCGCCGGTGCCCGGATGCTTGGTGATGACCGTGCTGCCGTCGGATGCGACCTCGGCGATCGGGAAGCCCGGGTGCCGCCGGTCAGTAATCTCCCCGATGAACGAGTAGTTGCCGCCGGTGGCCTGCGGGCCGCACTCGATCACGTGGCCGGCCAGCACTGCCCCGGCCAGCTGGTCGAAGTCGTCCCGCTGCCAGCCGTGCCACCAGGCCGCCGGGCCGGTGACCAGCGAGGCATCGGTGACGCGCGGGCAGACCACGATGTCCGCGCCCGCGTCCAGCGCGGCGGCGATACCCCAGCCGCCCAGGTAGGCGTTGGCGGTCAGCGGCTTGGAGACCGCGGCGCTCAGCGGCTCGCCGGTGTCCAGGTGGGTGAGCGGATGGCCGGCCGCGGTGAGCTCGTCAAGCCGGGGGAGTAGGTCGTCGCCGGTCACGTGAGCGATCTTCGGATGCAGACCGAGCCGGCCGGCTAGCGCGGCGATCTGCTCGGCGAGGCCGGCCGGGTTAAGCCCGCCCGCGTTGTTCACGATCTTGATGCCGCGATCCAGGCAGGTGCCGAGCACCTGCTCGAGTTGCCCGAGCACCGTGCGGGCATAGCCCGCGCTCGGATCCTTCTGCCGGGCCTTCCAGAGGATCAGCATGGTTAGCTCGGCCAGGTAGTCGCCGGTCACCACGTCGACCGGTCCGCCCTCGACCATCTCGCGCATCGCGGCGTCTCTGTCGCCGTAGAAGCCGGACGAGTTTCCGATCAGCACTGGCCTGCTCATGACAAACTGCCCCCTTCTGTCGCGCGGGGCTGGCGACCGGGCCCGGGCGCCCCGGCAAATGCCTGCGCGATCGAGATCCACTGCCTCGCCGCCGGCCCGCTGGCGACCAGCGCGGTATCGGACGGGTGGCGGCGCTGGGTGACGACCAGGCAGAAGTCGAGTGCCGTCGCGCGGACGACGTTGGCCGCGCCGGCCGGGCCCCACGTCCACTCGGCCCCGTCGGGCGCTTCGACCTCGACCCGGATCGGCAGGTCCGGCGGCGCGAGGCCGCGCAGCACGAAGCTGAATCCTATGGTGCTCACGCCGATGTGCGCGATGTGCCGCAGCCGCGCGGTCGGCGGCCTGGCGATCTCCAGCGCGTCCGCGACGTCCTGGCCGTGGGCCCACGTCTCCATCATCCTGGCGGTCACCGAGGAAGCGGCGCTCATGTCCGGGCCGTACCAGGGAAGTCGGCGGGCCGGCTCGACGGTGGCGAAGCCGGCCAGCAGGTCCCGGCGGGCCCGCTGCAGCCACGCGCGCAGCCGCGGGCCCGGAGTCGTCCGGTGCCGGGCGGCGACTTCGTCGGGGAACGCGGCGCCCCGAGCCATCATCTGCGTCGACTCGATCTTGAACCGCTGCGGGTCGATCGCAGCCAGCAGTGCGGCCTCGTCGAAGAATGCCAGGTGGCTGACCTGGTCGCTGATGCACCAGCCCTCGGCCGGGGTGGGCTGCAGGTACTGCTGCGGGCTCAGCGGGGCGATCATCGCGTCGAAATCCGCCGACTCGGCTTCGAGATCGGCGAGCAGCGCCGGCATGTCGACGGGCATCAGCGGCCGGTCCAGACGGGGCGCCGCTTGTCGCGGAAGGCGGCCGGTCCCTCCTGCGCGTCGGCGCTCAGGTACACCGGCCTCCAGATCTCCTCGGCCGCCTCGAACACGTCCGGCCTGGAAAGGTAGGCGGTGCGCTTGGCCGCAAGCACAGGCGGCGCGTTCGCGGCGATCCGCTCGGCCAGGGCCTGAACCGCGGTTCGCAGGTCGGCCAGCGGCACCACCTCATTGACGAGCCCGAGCTCGCAGGCTCGCTGCCGCCGCTGGATAGGGCATTCGCGTTCCAAGAGCGGTATGACCGTGCCCTCGTGGTCGCCGAGGATCTGCACCTCGACCTGGCGCGGATTGTCGATAAATCGTTCTATAAACAAAGCGCCGTTTCCGAAGGCGGATTCGGCCTCGCGCCGAGCGCTTTCGATCGAGTCCGCTAGTTCGGCTGGGTGGTACACGATCCGCATGCCCCGGCCGCCGCCGGAGGCGGCCTTGACCAGGACCGGATAGCCGATTTCGGCCACGGCGCCAGGGTCGGCCAGCCCTGAGATGCCTGCCGGCGCGCAAGCCCGCTGCGCCGCGGAGGCAATCCGGTCCACAGGGGTGCCGGGCAGTACAGGGACGCCCGAGGCGGCCATAAGTTCCTTCGCCGCGATCTTCGACCCCATCGCCGCGGTCGCGTCCGGCCGGGGTCCGACGAAGGTCAGCCTGGCGTCAGCGCAGGCCGCGGCGAAGTCCGCATTCTGGGACAGGAAGCCGTAGCCGCCGGCGTCGGCACCGGTCGCCCCGGCCGCAGCGATGATCGCCGCGCCGTCGAGGTAGGTGTCGTCGTGCGCCGCGCCCGGCAGGCGGACGGACTGCCGGGCCTGCCGGCCGATCCGGATCCAGTCCATCTCGTCGACGGCGAAGTAGTCGCCGAGGCCCGAGACGCGGGTGTGCATGTCGGCGCCGCCGAGGAACACCTTGGCCTGGTTGTCGATCAGCACCGCGTGGTCGCACATGCCGGGCACGTAGGCACCGCCGGCGGTGGAGTTGGCGAATACCAGCGCGAGCGTGGGAATGCCTGGCGCCGACAGCTGGATCAAGTCGTGGATGGTCTGGCCGGCGTGGACGAAGATGCCGGCCTGCTTCGGTATGTCCCTGTCGACAAGCTGCTCGTTCAGCGCGGCCACCGCGGCCAGCTGTACCTGCCGGTTGCGCCGGTAGGTCTCACTGCCGGTGTCGACCGACGATCGCAGTACGGGCATACGCGGGTCTCCGACAAAGCTTCACAGGGCAACCGATGGCTCGTACAGTAACACACTAGTGAATCGTGAATCACTAGCGCTCATTCCGGGAGGGCGGCAGCCGTGGAACTCGATGTGACGAGCCTGCATCACCGGCGGGCAGTGCACAGGTGGGAGCGGATGAGCGTGGGCGACATCCTGGAGCGGGTGACCTGGAGCCGTCCGGACAAGCCGGCGATCGTCGGCCGCCCGGGTGCCTACGCCGACGAGCGGCTGGCGTCAGTGTCCTACCTGCAGGCCGACGAACTGGCCAACCAGGTGGCCAGCGCACTGCTCGCCCGCGGCCTGCAGCGCGGCGACATCGTGCTGATGTTCTGCGAGAACTCGGTCGAGGCCTATCTGACCAAACTCGGCATCGCGAAGGCGGGCCTAGTTGCCGCGCCGCTCAATCCGATGATGGCCCCTGACGTTGTCGAGGCCGTGATCGACCTGGTCAGCCCGCGGCTCGCAATCGTCGACGCTGAGCTGTGGCCGCGGGCTGAGGAGCCCTTCGCGGCGAAAGGCCTCGCGCCCGCGGTCACGATCACGATCGGTGGTCCGCCCGCGCCGGACAGCGTCTCGTTCACCGACTTCGTAACCGGCCGGCCCGCGCTGGAGCCCGAGGCGGAGATCCACGGCGACGACATCTGGGAGATCCTGTTCACCTCGGGGACGACCGCACTGCCGAAGGGCGTCATGATCTCGCACGCCTGCGCCTATACGGCTGCCTACGGGTTCGCGCTGTCGCTGACCCGCGGCGTGCGGCTGGAGTCCGACCTCACGGTCGGGACCTATCTGCCGCTCATTCATCACGTAGGTGATCAGCCGTTCACTATCTCGGCCTTTCTGGCCGGCGGGACCCTGGTCCTCGGCCGGCAGCCGAGCCCGGCGAGCGTCGCGGAGATGATCTCGCAGGACAAGGTCACCGCGCTGTGGGCGGGCTCGCCCGCGATGGTCCGGGCGCTGGACGCCGAGCTGACCGCACGGCCCGAGCTGGACGTGAGCAGCCTGACGGTGCTGGTGTACGGCTGGGCCGCGCTCGCGCCCGCGACGCTGGAGTCGCTGAAACGGCGCTGCGGTGCGGACCTGTGCGCGTTCGAGATCTTCGGGCAGACCGAGTGCGTGCCTTGTCACCGGTTCTGGCCGGACGAGTGGCCCGAGCTCTATGCCGCGACCGCGCCGCAGCACAACTACGTGGGAGTCCCGGGCCCGAACCTGGCCTCGACGGTCATGGACCCCGAGGGCAACGACCTGTACGGGCGGCCCGGCGTCGCGGGGGAGGCGGTGTACCGGACACCAGCCATGATGGCCGGCTACTACCGGGACGAGGGCGCGACCCGGCACGCGTTCCGGTTCGGCTGGTTCCACTCCGGTGACAGCTGCGCCTACGACGACAACGGCCTGCGCATCATGCTCGACCGGTACAAGGACATCGTGAAGACCGGCGGCGAGAATGTGTCCAGCCTGCGGGTGGAGGCCGTGCTCGGACAGCATCCGGACGTGGCGAAGGCCGCGGTGATCGGGCTGCCGCACGCTCGCTGGGGCGAGGCGGTGACCGCGGTCGTCGTGCTGCGCGATGGTGCCGGTGCCAGCGAGGACGAGCTCATCAAGCACTGCCGCGCCGGCCTGGCCGGCTACGAGACGCCTACGGCCGTGGTGTTCGCCGCGGACCTGCCCGAGACGGTGGGCGGCAAGGTGCTCAAGGACAAGCTCAGGGAGCAGCTTGCTGGTCATTACGCCAGCGCTGGCTCGGACGCCGTTGGCGGCGCGGGGGTGTAGCAGACGGTCGGCCAGGCCGTGCCCTTACACCGGCAAGCTGCCCGTTGATGTTGTTCTAAGGGCATCGTTGGACCATTGCTGCCCTTCTATGGGCAACGTTGGAGCTTTGCTGCCCTATCAGAGCCGCCCACTGGCCGAATCCGCCGGACATCTACGGCAGATCCGGCCCGGTCTCACGCCAGAAGGGCCGGCCGATTAACCGGGAGCGTTACCGTCCTGGCAGAGCCCTGCGCTCAAGGGATAGCCGCACCGCCCCTGCGCCCGCCGCGCCGCTCAAGCAAGAGATCATGAACGGCTCTTAGGACAGCAACAGCCCTTTGCTGCCGTAAGGCGGCGGACACTCACGCCCAGGCCCGCCTGACCTGTGTCCAATTCGTGGTCTAAGGCCGCGCGTGTGCTCTTTGTGCCGTGGCTACTCGAACCGCACTCCGGCGGCTCCGGTGAGACGCCGCAGCAGCGGCAGCGACGTCAGGATGATCAGCAGCGACCCGGCCAGGCCCGCGCCCATCGTGGCGTAGTAGACCCCGCCGGGTGCCGGTATGGGCGTTCCCGCAGGCGCTATCGCCTCGACCGTCTCGATCGCGATGAAGTAGGCAACGGCCCCGGCGAGAATCGTGGCCGCGACCAGCGGGAGCACCGCCTCCAGCAGCACGACCCGGTACAGCGTAGCGAGCTGAGTGCCGGTCACGCGCAGCAGTGTGAAGGGCCGCTTGCGCTCCACCAGGCTGCCGCCGACGGTGACCGCGAGGCTGCACCCGGCCACGATCAGGGTCAGGATCACGGCGGTGTAGATCAGTCGCTCCACGGTGTTGGCGATGACAGACCTGGACTGGACGGCCTCGCCGAACGTGCGCGCCGCGGTACCGGACTGAGACTCGGGCGTGTGCGTGACCAGGTAGGTCCTGACCCTCTCCACGGTCGCGGCGTTGTTCGCCTTCACCAGCAGCGCCTCCAGGTACAGGCCGTGGAAGTTGCCCGATGCCGCCGGGCTCGACGCGCTGGCGATCGGCTGGGTGCTGAACCGCGGGTTGTCGTCGAACATCTGCCCGGCCTGGGCCACGACTGCGCTCCGGCCCGGCGCGCACTGCCCGAGCACCGCCAGCTCCCGCAGCCCGGCGCAGCTGATGATGCCCATGCCGAAATCGCCGCCAGGGCCACCATCGGGGCCGCCTGCGCCCGGACTGACCGACGGCGAGTAGATCGGGATCACGGTGGCGCCTTTGATCGTGCCGAGGCCAGCTAGCAGGGCGCTGGCCGCCTGTGGCGGCAGGCCCTCGTTGGCGACGGCCTGCTGCTCTGCGGCCGATCCCGCGAGCCGGTTTGGCGGGCCGCTGGGACCGCCGCCGGTGCAGTTCGCGTCATTGCCGCAGACCGGCGCGGAAGTGAATCCGTCGAGCAGCACGTTGCTCAGCGCGGATGCCCGCGGGCTGGCCGAGGTGTACTCGACGGCGGGCAGGATACCGGCGACCACGGTGCCGAGGAAGACCGCGAGCACCAGGCCGCTGACCGAGCGGAAGGCAAGCTTCGGATTGTCGGCCAGCCGTCGCGTGGCGAGCAACGGCGCCGGGCCGCCAGCGAATCTGCGCAGCAGATGCGCAGCCTGCGCGGTGATCCACGGGCCGCCGACCACGAGGCCGATCATGATCACGATCAGCCCGAGTAGCAGCGCCGGGGCGACGCCCTGGTGGTTCGTCGACGCCAGTCCGAGCGCGAACAGGACCAGGCCGGCCACAAGCGGCGCGATGCGCCACGCGGTGGGCGCTGCCGGCGTGACCCGGCGGCTGACTTCGAGCGGGGAGATCCGCACCCGGCGCAGGGACAGCAGTGCGCCGACCGCCGACGCCAGCGGCACGCCGACGAGGACTATCAGATAGCCGAGCGCCGTGGGCGTGACCTCGTCGGAGAAGTACCGGGCGCTGGTGATGGCCGAGTCCGCCAGGGCCGGCTGCAGAGCCGCGAAGAGGCCGATGCCGAGCAGCGTTCCGATCAGCCCGCTGATGGCCGCTTCCACGGAGGCAATCGTCGCGATCTGACGGTTCGTGGCGCCCACCAGCCGCAGCGCGGCGTAGCGCTCCTCCCGCCGGGCGGCCGCCAGCCGGGTGGCGGTACCGACGAGGATGAGGATCGGGAAGATAAACGCGATCGCGCCGACGATGAACGAGTCACGGAAGAAGGACGTCCATACGGTACGGCCCGTCCGCGGGTTGATCTTGCTGACCAGGGTTGTGGCCGGCAACGTGGCCAGCTTCGCGGGCGCGTAACCGACGTAGACCACCAGCTCGGTCGGGCCGGTGAGCGCGGGCTGGCCGATCGTTCCGACCAGCCTTCCGGGGAAGCGGTCGCCGAGCTCGTCGGCCGGGACGCTGCGGATCAGCGCGGCCAGCGCCGGCGAGGCGTAATACTGACCAGGACCGGGCAACCGAGAGATGCCCGGTGGAACGGGTGCGCCGGGGCCGATGCCGGCGACGTCGAGCCGCTCGATGGTCTGGCCCTGGTAGACATCATTGCCGTAGTTCCACAGCTCGGCATTCGTGGCCGAGGCGTAGCTCGCGGTCACGGTCTGGCCCTGGGTGTTCTCCCAGGCCGGCCGGTTGTTGGTGGTCTTGAACGCGTTGAAGTCCGCGAGCACCGCGAGCATGATCGCGACGCCGATCCCGACCGCGACGGCGGTGACGATCAGGCGGACGAGCGGCTCGCGGCCGCTGCGCAGAGTGAGCTGCGCTCCGAGCCGGTACATCAGCGACCTACCTCGACTTCGATCTCGGCCTCGGTCCGGTTGATGACCTTGCCATCGCGGACCAGCACCTCGCGGTCGGCGTAGGCGGCCACCCGTGCATCGTGGGTCACGAGGACCACGGTGGCGCCCTCCTCGCGGGCGGCCGACACCAGCAGATCCATGACCAGCTCGCCGGTCAGCGTATCCAGGGACCCAGTGGGCTCGTCCGCGAACAGCACCTTCGGCTTGGCCACCAGCGCCCGCGCGAGTGCGACGCGCTGGGCCTGGCCGCCGGACAGCTCGCCGGTGCGGCGCCCGCCCAGGTCGTCCAGCTCGAGCCGCGGCAGCCAGGCGTTCGCGGCCGCGTAGGCGGACTTGCGGCTGACCTTGTTGAGCAGCAACGGCAGCGCGATGTTGTCGGCGACGCTCAGCTCCGGCACGAGCTGACCGAACTGGAACACGAAGCCGAACGCCGTGCGCCGCAGCTCGGTCCGGCGGGTGTCGCTGAGGGTGTCCAGCCGCTGACCGTCGAACCAGATCTGCCCATGATCGGGCGGGAAGATGCCGGCCAGGCAGTGCAGCAGCGTGGACTTGCCCGAGCCGCTCGGGCCCATAACGGCCAGGATCTCGCCGCGCGGCACCGCCAGGCTCGCCCCCGCGAGGGCCTGTGTCTGGCCGAACGAGCGGTAGACGTCCCGCGCCTCGATCAGGTATCCGCCACCGCCATGACGAGGTACCGGCAGTTTCAGTGAGGTCATGTGGCACGCACCATTTCCGCCAGGGCTCCGAGCCTGGCTGAGGTCACGTCGATCCATCGCAGATCGGCTTCGAGGTGGAAAAGGCCGTGATCAGCGAGCAGCGCATCCACGAGGCTGCCAGTCCGCTTGATCTCGGTGAGCTCGCGCATGCGCTGCATGTGCGCCAGGCGCTGGGTATCGAGGTACTCCTCGGCGGGCCGTCCGAGCATGAGCGCCAGCACGACCTTGGAGAACAGCACGGTCTGCAGGTGCGGTTCCGGCTCGACCGGCTGGGTCAGCCAGGCGTCGAACTCCCGTGCACCTAGCTCGGTGATCTCGTAGCGCTTGCGTTCCGGCCCGGCGCCTGGTTCCGACCCGCTGGTCACCTTGCCGTCACGGGCAAGGCGGCCGAGGGTCGCGTAGACCTGGCCGAACGGGAGCGGCTTGCCCTGGCCGAACAAGGCGTCGTAGTCGCGCTTCAGGTCGTATCCGTGGCTGGGCTGCCGCTCGAGCAGACCGAGGATGGTGAGGGGAACGGTCACGCAGCCAAGACTACCTCAGTGTAGACACTGAGTGTATACGCCGAGAGAATGAGATGGGTTACATCCTAGGGACTACCCGGAGCGAGGGAGCGGGCGCAGATGTGCCCGCTCACCCTGCGGGCCGAACAGGCTGAGCACCTCGACCGCGGCGCCGCTGGCACTGCCGAACCAGTGCGGGCGGCGGGTGTCGAACTCGGCCGCCTCGCCGGGCTTCAGCACGAAGTCCTGCTCGCCGAGGACGAGCCGCAGTTCCCCGTCTAGAACGTAGAGCCATTCGTAGCCGTCGTGAATCCGCAGCCGTGGGGACGCCTCCCGACGGGAGATAATCAGCTTGTACGCCTGCACGCCGCCAGGCCGCCGGGTGAGCGGGATCAATGTCATGCCGGGCCGCGAGACCGGGCGCATGTGCACCCGCGGATCTCCGGTCGGTGCGCCGACGACGTCGTCAAGTGCCACGCCGTAGGCGCCGGCCAGTGCCAGCAGCAGTTCGAGCGTTGGCCGGCGCTGGCCGCTCTCCAGCCGGGACAGGGTGCTCACGGAAATCCCGGTGGCCTCGGCCACCGCCGTCAGCGTCGTCTCCCGCTGTCGGCGCAGCGCCCGCAGCCGGGGGCCGATCGCTTCCAGCACGTCCGCGACTTCGCTGGTCATGCTCCTAGTTTGCCAGAATGGCAACATAGTTTGCGTACTAGCCAGGTGCTGCGGCAGTGTATCGGCGGAAGCGATGATCGGAGGCACTGGTGGAGCACGACCACTCGCAGTGTGGGGAGCACCATTTCACGCAGGAGTTCTGGGACGACCGGTACGGCACGGCCGACAAGCTCTGGAGCGGTCAGCCCAATCCGCAGCTAGTCGCCCAGGTCGCTGGCCTGAAGCCGGGCGACGCGCTGGACGCCGGATGCGGCGAGGGTGCCGACGCAATCTGGCTGGCGGCTGGTGGCTGGACCGTGACCGCGGTGGACGTGTCCGCGGTGGCCCTGGAGCGCGGTGCGCACCAGGCGGCGGCCGCAGGCGCGCAGGTCGCGGCCCGGATTTCCTGGCAGCGCGCGGACCTGCAGACCTGGGATCCGGGCCCGGGCCGCTTCGATCTCGCGTCGGCCCAGTTCATGCACTTTCCGAGCCCCGCGATCGAGGCTTTCCACCGTCGCCTGGCTGCCGCGGTCCGGCCCGGCGGGACGCTGCTGATCGTCTCGCATCACCCCGACGACCTCAGAGCCGGGCGCATAGGCCACGCCGGGACGTTCCGGCTCGCGGAGGAAATCGCGGCCGAGCTCGCCCCGGCGGACTGGGACGTCGTCGTGGCCGAGGCGTCCGGCCGGACAGCGCAGCTGGACGGCGAGCGCGTCCAGGTCAGGGACACCGTCCTGCGGGCCGTCCGCCGCGGCTGAGACACCTGCGGGACCGCATGCCGCGGTTCGCACCCATTGGCGGTCCGAGACTAAAATGGCGGCTCGGAATGCATTCTGAGCCGAGGGCAGGCGTGCGCGGGACGGTCGGCGGGCCGGCTAGCGCCGGTCCGCCCGATGTCCTCCGACCGGGCATAGCGTTGCCGGTCATGGGTTATGTCGGTGCCGTCGGCACGCTGGTCGCAGGTCTCGTCTTCGCCTACTACGCACACGCCGGCGGGTATAAGGCACCCATGCCGCCGGCCGGAGACTGGAGCGCGCTGGGAGACAGGTTGATAGCGGGCGGTGTGTGCGCCGCGGCCTGCTGGGCGTTCTACAAGGCGGGATCCCAGCGCGTAGTCCTAGACCAGCGCGAAATGCGGATCTTTACCTGGGGAGCCGTCTGGACGCTGCCCAGAGACGCCGTATCCGGGGTGCTGCTGAGGACGTCGGCGCTGACTATCGTCCTTGCGGACGGGACGCGGGTGCGGCCCTCGACGTTCTGGTCATCTCCGATCGGCGTGCCGGCGGTCAGTGCGGGCCTGTTCGGAAATTTCGCCTCCCGGAAGGTCATCGCGAAGCGAATCACGGAATGGTGCTCGTCGCGGCCAGGAAGGGAAAAGACGGCTCAGCCGGCGGAGGTAAATCCGGACCGGTACTGGCGGGCCAGGATGAATATTCCGCTGCTCGTTGTGCTGCTCGCACTGGTCGTCGCCGAGGCCGTGATCGCGACCGCCGGCGGCTGATGGCCGCCGCTCGCTCGTGCAGCCCGATTGCGTCACGGCGAGAGCAGGTCCACGACCCGGAGAAGGTCGGAAAGCGCCTTGCGCAGCACCGGCAGCCGGGACGCGCTGACCAGCTGGCCGACCACCTCAACGGTGGCGTCAATGAGCTGATAGGTGCGCTCGCATCCGGCTGAGCGGTCGTGGACCCAGTAGAGCGTGATGCCGAGCGAGTACAGCCAGAGCAACTCGGGCAGCCGCTCCCGCACATCGGCTCCCATTCGTGCCTTCGAGCCCTCGACGACCTCCCGGTACAGGGCGATCGAGGCTTGCCGGGCCGGGCTCGACTGCGGGCTGAAGGGGCTGAGCGGACTCGCGGGCTCGGCCGCGTACTTGTACAGGGTGGCGGCGAACTCGTGGTAGGGCGCCATCACCGCGATGAGGGCGCGTACCGTGCCGCGCAGCCTGGCGGTCAGGTCCGTCTCCGTTGCCAGCACCTCGCGGCAGGCCGCCAGGTGCTCGGCCTGGTTGCGGGAGTAAAACTCCTGAATCAGCTCCTCCTTGGAGCCGAAGTAGTAATAGGCGTTGCCGGTCGACACGCCGGCCCGCTCGGCGATCATGCGCATGGTCGCGGCGTCGTAGCCGCGCTCGCGATACAGGTCCAGCGCCGCCGCCACGATGGCGGCCCTGGTCTGCTCGGCGCGCGGTGTCAGCACGGCATCGGCCACATCGGTCACTGTAGGACGCTTCCCGCCAGGTGGCCGGCGCGGGCCGTCTCGGGCTCGGGCTGGGTCGGGTCATTGTCGTCCGCGGTGCCGCTGGCCCCTGGTGGCGCACTCGGTGCCGCTGCGCCCCAGCGGGCGGACGGGCGGAACGGGTTCTGCGTCAGCCCTGAATGCGTGAGCCGCCTGGCCCGTAGCAAAGCGGCCATCGTCAGCAAGTGCAATGCGCCCAGGACGATCAGCACCTCGCCGACCTTGACCGAAAGCAGCTGCAAGCCGGCCGTGGCGCTTGGCACCTGGCCGCCCGCTCGCATCGTAAGCGTGACGAAACCGAGGCTCAGCAGGTAGAAGCCGAGGGCGATCAGGCGGCTGACCGCCCGCGCGAGTGCGTCGTTCCCGCCGAAGACGTCCAGCAGCACGGCGCGGCCGCTACGCGCTACGCCGGTGCCGACGACTACGGTCAGCGTGATGCTGATGAGCAGGTACAGGAGGTAGGTGCCGACGGTGTTCATTGTCGCCTCCAGGCGTTTGTTGAACACGTTCAACTATGCTCGCCGCCGCGCGCGCGGGCCAGGCTTCAGGATGTGATTCTGAACACGTTCAAGTACCGCAATCGCCTGTCGGCCGCGGTAACTTGGCGAGTCGGCTCCAGAGTTGTAATCTTGTAATCCCGGATGGAGATCGAGACATGACAACCGGCCCGCTGGACGCGTACTCGCAGATTGTCGCCGGGGTCGCGGCTGAGCTGACCCCGCGGGTGGCGAGCCTGCGCGTGCGGCACGGCGGCGGCAGGTATCGCGGCGAGGGGCTCGGCTCGGCGGTCATCTATACCCCTGATGGCTTCCTGCTGACGAACGCCCACGTCGTCGGGATCTCCGAGCACGGCACCGTCATGTTCTCCGACGGCAGCACGGCGGAGTTCCGCGTGGTCGGGGCCGACCCGCTGTCGGATCTGGCCGTCGTGCGCGCCGATACCGCGACCCCGAATCCGGCGGTGCTCGGCGAGGCCGATGAGCTTGTCGTCGGCCAGCTTGTTGTCGCCGTCGGCAGCCCGCTCGGCCTGACCGGATCGGTAACTGCCGGGGTGGTGAGCGCACTGGGCCGATCGCTGCCGACCCGGCAGGGCTCACGGCCAGGCCTGATCGAGGACGTCATCCAGACCGACGCGGCGCTGAACCCGGGTAACTCCGGCGGTGCGCTGGCCGACTCGCATTCCCGCGTGGTGGGCATCAACACTGCCGTGGCAGGTGCCGGCCTCGGTCTGGCGGTGCCGATCAACGCGACGACCCGCAAGATTATCGGCGCACTGATGCGCGACGGGCACGTCCGCCGGGCGTACCTGGGCATCGTCAGCTCGCCGATGCCGCTGCCGCAGAGCCTGGCCGCGCGGTTCGGGCGCTCGACCGGCCTGCGGGTGGTCGAGGTAGTGCCCGGCGGCCCCGCCGCTCGCGCCGGCCTGCGGGTCGGTGACCTGCTGATCAGCGCCGGCGGGCGGCCGGTGACCGGAGCCCAGGATCTGCAGAAGCTGATGTTCGGCGCCGCGATCGGGCGGCCGCTGGCGATTACCGTCATGCGCAACGGCGCGCTGGTCGACGTGATTGCCCAGCCATCTGAGCTCATTGCGGCCTGACTGCCGGCTCCGCGGTCTTGGTGTCACAGGGCCCGGCGCTGATCGCGACCGCGGTGGCCGTGCCAGCGCCTGCGTGCTACGGCCTGCGTGCTACGGCCTCCGTGGTTCGGTTGGCAGCGAGCTTGGGGCGGCGGGGAGTGAGCTGATCCAGCCGTCTTCGAGGTACGCACCCCAGCCGTTGATCTGGCCGGCCTTCAAGGACGCCCCGAAGTACGTGCCAGATCGCACGACGATCTGCTCGGTTGCCAGCAGACGGCCAGTCGACGGGTCGATGATCCACTCGTCCTCGAGGCCACCCTGCTGATCGGGGAATTCGATCGCCGCGCCCGGTCGGCCCAGAGGATCATGCGCACCGCCAAGAACGTGCAGGGCAGGCATGTCGGCCAGCATTCGGTAGACGGTGCTCTTGACCGCCGGCGGCGCGTCGGCGGTGAGCAGGCTCTGAGCGGCCTGCACTAGCACGTTAGTGACCTGCCCAGCGTTGCAGGCTGCCGCCAGGGTCTGCGGAGGCCGCTCAGTCCTGGCCATCTTGGGACAGTCCCAGCTGCGGAGCAGCCAAGCCTTCAGGGCGCCTGGTGCGCGCGGTAGCCTGGCCAGCTGGGCCACGCTAAACGGCGCGCCGGGCAGGACCGAGGCCAGTGGATAGTCCGGGGCACCGAGAGCCATCACAAACTCAGCGCCGCCTGTCGGCTGCGGATGTGTGCGGGTCCAGCCATGCGCCGTCCAGCGAGACATCGCCGTCACCGCCTTTCCCGGGCGATCGAGCAGGAACGTCGCGATAGGCCCGGCCGAGTAGAGCGTCGATGGCGAGCCGTCCGCACGCCAGGCAGCCCAGGAACTCGCCCCGACAGGATGAGCGCCCAGATACCGGATCTCGGACCAGCGCTCGTTGGCAGCAGCGGACGTTGCGCCAATCTGCCAGATCGGCGAGTCGATGAGATACCGGTGCGACGTCGGCCCGGCAGGCAGATAGCCGTTCTCCACCTGGACGATGGCCCAGTACCGGTGCCTACCGGTGCCGCCGGCCCTGGCCACGTTGACCGCTGCGGTAAGCAGGATCTGCCGTCCAGTGAGCCTGACCTGGTGTCCGCCCGTCACAGGTTGCGCATGTCGACCGCCGGCCGTCGGATGCGTCGCGGTCGGGCCGCTGGGCAGCCCGACGAGGACGGCGGCGGCAGCCACTGCGGCAGCAATTCCAGCAGCCACCGCAGCGCCAAGCGCGATCCGCCTGCGCGGCCGGTCGGGCCGGACCGATCTGGTCAGCTGTGACACGCCCCGGCGCAGCCCAGGGGTGGCAGCAGAAGCGGCAACGGCGGCAGCCAGCTGCTG
The DNA here is from genome assembly GCA_030038495.1 of Streptosporangiaceae bacterium. Lineage (GTDB taxonomy): Bacteria > Actinomycetota > Actinomycetes > Streptosporangiales > Streptosporangiaceae > JAJYUU01. The sequence goes on along the minus strand of JASHOV010000142.1, from coordinate 1,391 downwards.
TCTTCCGCTCTCCATTACCTCGGCGGCGGCCGGTGACTCCCGCAGCAGGCTGCGGATCGCCGCAAGCTCATCCGCTACTGTCTCGTGCTCATCTGTGCTGGACATTGGTTGCCTCTTCTTGCTTCTCGGCAGGTCCGCTGTCAGTCAGGGGATCCTGGCCGCCGAGTGCGGCCCGCATGGTGCGCCGCGCCCGGTTCAGGCGTGACCCAACAGTTCCTGGCGGAATGCCCAGAGCAATCGCTGCCTCGGCATAACTGAGATCAGCGAGCGCGACCAGCAGCAGCGCGTGCCTGTCACCCTCGGACAGCTGCGCCAGCGCCAGAGCGAGCGGTTTGCGCATCTGCTCAGCACGGAGCCGCGTCATGATCTGGTCTTGCGGATCGTCTGCTGGCTCGTCCGCGGATTCCTGCGCCAGGACCAGGTACCGGCGGACTTCGGCCCGCCGATACCGGGCAATCAGATTGGTTGCTATGCCAAAAAGCCAGGGCCGCAGCTCACCGCGTTCCGGGTCGAACCCGCGGCGGATGCGGAACGCAGTCAGGAATGTCTCTGCCGCCAGATCGTCGGCGATATCGCGGCCCAGCCGTCCGGCCACATAGGCGTAAATCCCGGCGAAGTACTGCTCGTAGATCTCGCCGAACTGCTCATCGAGCTGCCAGGACTGTACCGACCCCGGCCGGGCCTGGCCGCCACAGGCTGGCTGGCCGCCATCGGCGCGGAGCCCGACGGTGCCAGCTTGCCCCGTCACAGAGGTGTTCCGATCATGCATGCATGCCTTTTCCTATGCCGATGCGGTCACCAGTACTTCGCAGGAGCGGCCGATCATCTTCACGGGCAAGCTACGGAGCGGATGGATCACCGCAAACGCGCAGCGATCATGGTGATTATCCGTACAGCCCGCGTGCACGCGCCAGCCATAGTTTCGTCGAGCAGACCGTGCCTACCCGCCGTGGCCTGCGCGTTCTTCGGCATAGTGACGGCGGAGCCGGGTCTTCGCCGCGGTGCGGAACCGTCCGCGTTCGTATTTCGTGATCGTCAGCATAGATGTCAGCCTCTGGCCTGGCCGGCGGCGTGTGAGGTTGCGGGACTGGCCGCGCGGAGAGCAGGGACGATGCGGCCTGGCGCTGGCGATCTCGACCCCATCCGCCGCCTGGATCGTTGACCGGTGATTCTGGGCTGGTTAGTGATCGTAGGCGATCAGGGAGCGCTTGACGGGGGCGCCGATCTGCCAGTTAAGCCAGATGGCGGCGTTGAGCGCGAGGAGGCGCTGCATGATGCGGGCCCATAGTCCGGCTGGTACCCGGCCGCCGTGGCGTTCGAGGCCAAGCTGGTTCTTCAGGGTCCAGATGATTGCCTCCACCCGCTGGCGCAGCCAGTTCGGGAAGGGCCGG
>JASHOV010000141.1 GCA_030038495.1 Streptosporangiaceae bacterium | reverse complement strand
CCGCGGCGGCGGTTGCTTCCTGGCTTCGTGGCACGGTCGGCGTTCGCGGCGCGGCTCGCCGGCGCGGTCCCGGCAGGTACGCACCGGACGGCAGGTCGCGGATCTCGACCCGCGCGGCCAGGCTGCCGAGCGCGGTCCTGGCTCGCTCGACCGTGCCTGCGGCACCCGGCGACGACAGGTACAGGACCCTGGCGTGCCGCGGTGGCTGTCCGGTTACCCTCGCCTGCGGTGCCGGGCACCCGTAGTCGCCGGTGCGGGCAAGCAGCTCGCGCATGATCGCAGTAGTACGGCGGACCGTCTTGGCGGTCAGCTCGACCTCGACCGCCCAGCACTCGCCGGCCCACGGCACCGGCGCCGCGTCCGGCCAGTGCACCTCGGCGTCGGGCAGGTGGTCGCGGCTGCCGAGTCTGCCGCCGAGCCTGGCCCGGAGCCTGCGCTCACTGCGCCAGTGCGCGCCCGCCTCGGCGTAGGCGGGCGCGCACTCCAGCGCGAGCCGCACGGCGGTCACCGCGCGGATATGGGCCAGCCGCGGCAGCGCGGGCGGCGCGGCGGCGTAACGGACGCCGGCTGCCTGCAGTCCGGCCCTGGTTAACCAGACCCAGGGCTGACCGGGACACAGGACGCCAGAGTCCGCCAGGCCGCGGCTGCTCCACCTGGCCACGAGCATGCGCACCTGGCGCGCGGTGAGCGCGAGCAGCGCGGCTAGCTGGTCGAGCTGCACCCCGTACATCTCCGCTACGAAGGCGAGCCCGGAGCTGTCGCGCTCGGCTAACGACGCCGACGGACGGGCGGCGGAGTTCACCTTTCCATCACATCACGGCCCGGGCCGCGGTAAGAGTCCCGATTAGTCGCCTGACGTTGCTACGCGGGTGAAATCCGCCGTCCAGTTCGTCTCCCAGGTCGCTCCGTCATCGGTCGAGAAGGCCTGAGCCCAGCACGCGGTCGTCGGGGTGATGTCCGACCAGCGATAGCGCACCAGCACCGGCCTGCCTTCCTGGGTGTCCGGGCACAGGAAGTCACCCACGCCGTCGGCGAAGTGACCGACCACCGGGGGGTCGACCGCCGCGACGCCGCCGGCGATCCAGTAGATGGACCAGGTCCTGGTGACGTCGTCATAGAGACGGAGCGCAAGGCCGGCATAGGTCATCGCCGGCGATGCGAGCTCGTCGAAGTTGCCGAGGCCGCCGAGCACAGGGCGGCAGTGCAGGTCGGCGGTGAACTCATCCCAGTCCTCGCAGCCGACCAGCCGCTTGCGCAGCTTCCGCTGCCGCGAGTGCCAGCGGCCGTGCAGGAAATCGAAGTCGTGCCGTCCGTCGGGTAGCGCGAGCGCGCTGTCAGTTGTCATGGCCCGCACCGTAGAGGCGATCCACTGACAACCTACGGCAGTGAACCTGAAGGTATCCGTGCCGCTGCATTCGCTCGGGCCGGTAGGACGCGTCGGCGTGTCTGGGCCTCTGGTACTGGTGTGCCGCGAGGTGGTACGGCACAATGACTGCTGGCAGCCCGCCGACGGTGAAGGACGCACGGCCCGGCCTGCGGCCGACGAGGACGTTGGGGAAGACGAATCTCGTCCGCCTTGCAGGGAGGTCTGGTGTCCGTACGTGGCGTGCTGCATGTGCATTGTGCGCCCCGCGCGCTCTGCTCACACATCGAGTGGGCAGTGGCCGGGGTTCTTGGCGTGCCTGTCAGCCTCCCGTGGGTGGATCAGCCTGCCGCTCCTGGCTCGATGCGGGCCGAGCTGCTGTGGCAGGCGCGGCCCGGCGCCGCGAGTTCCATCACGTCATCGCTCGCGGCCTGGAACATGTTGCGCTTCGAGGTCACCGAGGACGCCAGCCCCGGCTGTGATGCGGTGCGGTATAGCTGCACTCCCGCGCTGGGGACGTTCTGCGCCGTTGTCGGCGGGAACGGCGACGTCATGGTCCCCGAGGGCCGCCTGCGGGCGGCGATGGCGCTGGCCGCCTCGGCGCAGGCGAGCGTCGGCCGGGCCGCGCCCGAGTCGGAGCTCGGCTCGCTGCGCGAGCTGCACGGGCCGCGTCATCCGGCCCTGGGCGGGTCGCTGGAGGCAGAGCTCGCGCTGCTGCTCGGTCAGCCCTGGGATGACGAGCTGGAACCATTCCGCCGGGCCGGCGACGGCGCCCCGGTTCGCTGGCTGAACGCCACCGGCTGACCAGTCGGCCCGAGATCCCCGGGCATCGTTACTGAATTCGTCGCCGTATATACTGCTGCCGACTAATTCAGTAGCCAAAGGACGCTGATCGTGGCCGATTCCGCTGTGACTGCGCTCTCCGGTACGCCCCGGACCAGGCTCAACCGGATGCGCGAGGAGGGCCGGGCCGACCGCGCGGACCTGTACGCCGTGCTGCGGGCTGGCTTCGTCGCGCATCTCGGCGTGCCGACCGCGCACGGCGTGATGGTGGTGCCGACGATCTACGGCTTTGACGCCGACCATGTGTACGTGCACGGCTCGGTCGTGAGCCAGACGCTCGCCGCGAAGGCCGGCTACTGCCTGACGATCACCGTGGTGGACGGCCTGGTGCTGGCCCGCTCGGTGTTCGAGCACTCGGTGAACTACCGCTCCGCGATGATCTACGCGGTGCCCAGGATCGTCACCGA
>JASHOV010000140.1 GCA_030038495.1 Streptosporangiaceae bacterium | reverse complement strand
GCTGCTCAGCGGAGTCCTGGACGTACTCGGGCCGGGGTCGAGTATGCCGCGGCTGATCGCGGGGCTGCGCGCCCTGGCCCAGATGGGCGGCCCGCGCCAGCAGCTGTCCACCGACCTGCTGACCGCTGAGGAGCAGACAGCACTGAGCACCCTGTCCGGCCGCGGCGCGGGGCAGATTGTGGTCGACCGAGCCTGGTCGCTGGAGGCCCGGCTGCGGGCTCTGGGCTCGCTCGGCACGGCGCCTGCCGGCCAGCCGAGCAGCCCGCTGCGGGTCGCCTGGACCTCTCGGCAAGGCACCTTGCTCGGCAACCGCGTACTCGGCAGCTACCTGGTCATAGCGCTGACCGAGGTGCTGCGACGGGCCCCGGCCGCGCCCCGGTATCAGCAAGCAGGGTGGCAGCAGGCGGTCTGCGTACTTGGCGCCGAGCGCCTGCCAGGCGACGTACTCGACCGGCTATGTGACGCGGCCGAGGCCGCGCGCGCCGGGCTCGTGCTCGGCTACCGCTCGATCCCGCCGCCGGTAAGGGAACGACTGGGCCGGGGCAACACCGCTGTCGCGTTCATGCGGCTGGGCAACGCCGAGGACGCTCGCGCTGCCGCCGAGCAGATCGGCTCTGAACACCGGTTCGTGGTCAGCCAGCTGACCGACACGATCGGGAACTCACTGACCGACACCGCCGGCGGCTCGTACACCAGTACCGTCGGCATCGCGGACTCGGTTGCGGACTCGCGCTCGGACACGGTCACGGCCGGGCGCAGCCGGGGCCGGGGCCGGACCCGTCCGGCGGCGTTCGCGCCGTTCGCCGAGGGCAGCGGGTCGGCCAGCCGGGATTCGAGCAGTTCTGTGGCGGTTTCAGATTCCCGCTCCATCACCGAGGGCATCAACGCCAGCACGTCCTGGGGCTGGAACACCTCCCGTGCGCTCGGCCTGAACAGCTCACGGGCCGGCACCGTGCAGCGGTCGCGTGAGCTGGTGATCGAGCAGCACGAGTTGCAGCATCTGCCGCCGACGGCGGTCGTGCTGTGCCATGACGGTCCCGGCGGCCGTGAGGTCATCCTGGCCGACGCCAACCCGGCGATCATGACCCTGCCTACCGCGACGCTGGCAGTACAGCCCGCCGCCCGCGGTCAGGCGGCCGGCGGCTGAGCCACGCCAGCTGGCTGAGGCACGGCCGCGATCGGCAGCTCCGGCCGGGGCCGGTCCGGCGGCCATGCACTGAGTTTGTGCCTCCAGCCGGGGGGAACGGCTATCACACGGGGAGTATGCGCCTCGTTGCATCAGAGCGCCAAGGGGGAATTCAGATGGCCATGGGTGCAAGCGCCACTTTCGACCAGCTCACCGACGTGGTGAGGCAGGCTGAGGCCGAGATCGAAGCTTCGGCAGCCAGGAATCGGGACCAGCTCCAGGCCCAGGTAGACCAGGCACTGGCCGGAGCAGAGCAGCGCGCCAGCCAGATCCAGGCCCGGGCGACCCAGGCACGCGGGGATACCGCAGCGGGCTGGCAGTCGATGAAGGAGAGCTGGCAGGCGCATATCAGCGACTTGCACGGCAAAGTCGTCGGCAAGAAGGCTGAGCTAGATCAGAAGAAAATGGCGATGAGAGCCGAAGCGGCCGAGCTCTACGCCGAGGACGCGGTCAGCTTCGCGATCGCGGCAGTGCAGGAAGCCGAGTACGCCGTCCTAGACGCGGCCCTCGCGCGCGCCGATACAGAGGGCCGTAACTGACACCGGCTAATTCGTGATCTTGCATCGCGATCGAAGCCCGCGTATTCGCGTGAGCTGGTGATCGAGCAGCACAAGCTGCAGTATCTGCCGCCGACGGCGGTCGTGCCCTGCCACGACGGTCCTGGTGGCCGCGAGATCATCCTCGCCGACGCCAACCCGGCCCATACGGCCCTGCCCGCCGCCACGCTGGCGGCCGCAGCGCCACTACGATATCGATCATGACGCGGCAATTCCGGCAGGTTGATGTCTTTACCGCGGTCCCCTACCTCGGCAACCCGCTGGCGGTCGTGGTCGGCGCCGATGGGCTCGACGACGAGCAGATGCGCCAGTTCGCCAACTGGACCAATCTGTCCGAGACGACGTTCCTGCTGCCGCCCGTGGACCCGTCCGCCGACTACCGGGTGCGGATCTTCACCCCCGCCGGCGAACTGCCATTTGCCGGGCATCCCACGCTCGGAACCTGCCACGCCTGGCTGGAGACCGGCGGCCAGTCCCGGACTCCCGGCCTGATCGTGCAGGAATGCGGGGCTGGCCTGGTGCGAGTGCGCCAGGACTCCGGCGGGCTGGCCTTCGCCGCTCCTGCGCTGCTGCGCAGCGGGCCCGTGGCGGAGGACCTGGCCGTGCATATCGCGGAAGTGCTGGGCATCGGCCGGGACGAGATCGTCGACCTGCAGTGGGCCGACAACGGCCCCGGCTGGGTTGCGGTGCTGCTGGCCACGGCGGAGGCGGTGCTCGCCGTACGGCCGGGCGTCGCGGACCTGGACATCGGCATCGCCGGGCCTTACCCGGCCGGTTCACCCGCGGCGTTCGAGGTCCGTGCGTTCACCCCCAAGCTCGGCCTGACCGACGAGGACCCGGTCACGGGCAGCCTCAACGCCTCGCTCGCTCAGTGGCTGCTGGCCACGGGCCGGGCCACGGCACCGTACGTGGCCAGCCAGGGCACTGTGCTCGGCCGGCGCGGTCGGGTGCATATCAGCCAGGACACCGGCGGTACGGTCTGGGTCGGCGGGAGCACCGTGACCTGCGTGACCGGCGAAGTTGAGCTGTAGTCCAGGTCTAAGCCGACGCTACCGTCTCGTCAGTCACAATTCGGACCAATCCGGTAGCAGCGCGCTGCCAGTCCTGGTAAGCACGCACTGTGTCAGCTAGCACTGGGTCAGCCAACCCGCTGTCCGCCAATCGCCAGTGGTACCGGGTCCAGGCCGTCAACGCCGCCTGCATCGGCGGAACGGCGGACCGCGACTACGCGGCCGTCCTGCCCGCGGTACTGAACGCGGCCAGGAACCGGCGGCCTTTCATCGCCGGCTGGCTGTCGCGCGGTGGCGGGGCACCGCTGGAGCTGATCACTAATGCCGGTCCGCTGTTTCCGGACGACTCGCCCGCCGACCAGGTCCGGGCCGAGGAGATGCTGTATCCCTGGGGCGCCCGCGGCGTGGCCGTGGACGGCAACATGCTCGCTGACCTGGATCAGCTTGTCTGGGTCGCCTGTCCGGGCCGGCAGGTGCCGCCGGCGGCGCAGGATGGCGCCGGAGCCGGGCCGGTCGAAGGCCCCGCGGCGCTGCCGACGCTGTTCGAGTCCGCCCTGCAGACGCTGATGGGCCGGCCGTTCGGCTGGCTGATCGTGGCCGACCCGACCGACCTGCTGGACGTCGAGAACGCCGAACTGCGCAACCAGCTCACCGTCCTGCGGCGCTACGACGAGGAGCAGGCCAGGTTCGACGCGGACCGGGCCGAGCGCCGCCTGGCCGAGCTCGACGCCTACCGCGAGGCTGGCCTCTGGAACGTGCGCGTGCTGGTCGGCGCGTCGTCAGGACCCGAGCTGCGGCTGATCGCACCGCTGCTTGTCGGCTCGGCTGACCTGCGGGTTCATCCATACCGGCTGCGCTGCGCTGAGGGAGCACAGGAGTTCGCCGATGTGCTGGCGGCGAAGATGGCCGACCCGGCCGATGGCTCACAGGTGCCGTTCGCCGCGACCGCGGGAGCCCTCGCGGCGCTGACCGGACTGCCCCGGCTTGAGGTGCCGGGCGTGCGGGTGCTGCAGCCGGGCCAGTTCGACGTGACCAGCGAGGTAGCCGCGGAGCCCGCGGTGACGCTCGGGGAGATCGTCGACAGCCAGGATCGCCCGGTCGGCTCGTTCCGCGTCCCGCTGACGACGCTCAACCGGCACGCACTGGTTACCGGTGCGACCGGCGCAGGCAAATCGCAGACCGTCCGGCATCTGCTCGAGCAGCTGACCGAGGCGGGTGTCGGCTGGCTGGCGATCGAGCCGGTGAAGTCCGAGTACGGCGCGATGGCGTCCAGGCTCGGCGAGAACAGTGTTGGCGAGCACGGGCAGGTCACCCTGATCAACCCCGCCGACCCGCAGTCGGTCCCGCTCTCGGTGAACCCGCTCGCACCCGAGCCCGGTTATCCGGTCCAGGCCCATATCGACATGGTCCGCGCGTTGTTCCTGGCGGCATTCGACGCGCACGAGCCGTTCCCGCAGATCATGTCCCAGGCGCTGCAGCGCGCCTACGAGGAATGCGGCTGGGATCCGCAGACCGGCGCCGGGCGGCCCGAGAGCGCCGTTCCGCCCACCGTGCCGACGCTGGCGCGGCTGCAGGCGGCGGCGCTGGCCGTGATCGAGGACGTCGGTTACGGGCCGGAACTGCAGGCCGACGTCCGCGGCTTCGTGGACGTGCGGCTGCGGTCGCTGCGCACCGGCTCGGCGGGGCGATTCTTCGAGGGCGGTCATCCCGCCGACATCGGCGAGCTGCTCAGCCGGAACGTGGTGCTCGCGCTCGAGGACGTCGCCAACGACGAGGACAAGGCGTTCCTCATCGGAACGCTGCTGATCCGGATCGTCGAGCACCTGCGGCTGCGAGCCAGGACCGATCCCGGCGCCGGCCTGCGGCACGTGATCGTGCTGGAAGAGGCTCACCGGCTGCTGCGGGCCGGGCGGGAGGGTGCGAGCGGGCACGCAGTCGAGCTGTTCGCGGGCCTGCTCGCGGAGATCCGGGCCTACGGCGAAGGCATCGTGATCGCCGAGCAGATCCCGGCCAAGCTCGTTCCCGATGTAGTCAAGAACACCGCGCTCAAGGTCATGCACCGGCTGCCTGCCGCCGACGACAGGCAGCTCGTCGGCGCGGCGATGAACCTGGACGACAGCCAGTCCCGTCAGGTCGTGTCCATGCTGCCGGGAGAGGCGGCAGTATTCGCCGACGGCATGGACCGGCCGCTGCGGATCCGCGTGCCCTTCGGCGGGGACCGGGAGCGGGCTGTTGCCGCAACCACGGGCGACGCCGTGCCCGGTCCGGTGCCGCTGGCCGGCCGTCGCTCGGCCGCATGCGGTGCGAGCTGCCTGGGCGAGCGGCCGTGCACGCTCGTCGAGCTCCGCGCCGCCGAGTTGCTGGCGGCATCTGAAGACGATGCCTGGGTCAGGGTCTGGACCGAGACCTACGTGCTGGCCCATCTGACCAACCGACCGCGGCCGCGGGTGCCGGTGCCGCTGCGGCGGCGCTGGGCGAGCCTGGACACCCGGCTGCGTGAATGCCTGCTGGCCACCGCCCTTGAGCGGGCGCTCCGCGGCCGGGAGCAGGCGCTGCGGACCAGCTTCAACCCGCGCGACCTCGCGGCCGAGTGCGCGGAGCACGCGATTGGCATGCTGGCGGGCGGCAAGGGCGCGGGCACCATGCCCGGTACCCAGTGGGTGATCCCGCAGCTGCGCTGGCTGCATGAGCTCGATCGAGTATGCCCGCTTGACGCCCCGGCGCCCGACCCGTTCGCGCTGGCGCCGCCGCTCGACTACGCCCTGCCGGGCCTGTCCGACCGGCCGGATGTCAAAATCGGCCAGCGGGTCAGCGGTCTGCGGCGGCACCCGCTGTCGATGGAGGTGACCCGTAACCGGCTGCTGGCCTGGACGGCGCTTCTCGGCGAGGACGACCAGAGCGGATTCATCGAGGATCTCGCGGCCGTGGCGATCGGCGTGTCGCACACCGGCCAGCTCCGCAAGGCCGCCGGGGAGATGGGCGTGGCCAGCTGGCTTGAGCCCGTCCTGTCCTGGCCCCGCCGGTTCATCGTCGGAGCCGACGATGAACCGGCGGCATTGCTGGCCCCGGAGCTTGAGCCCGTTGCCGGATAGCATCGACCGTTATGAGTAAGCTCCCGCTGCGCGCGCGCCTTGCCACCTCCATCGGGGGTGCGGCCGGCCGTGTGTCCCGGCTGGCGGGCCGCGGCGACGGCTCGGTCATCGGGGGCGTGCTCGGCTTGCGGGTGGAGCCGGACCTGCTCAGGCTGCTCGCGGAGGATCGCCAGATCGTGCTCGTGACTGGCACGAACGGCAAGACCACCACGACCCGGCTCATCTGCGCCGCTTTGGGCGCGCTCGGCCAGGACGTGGCCTCGAACGCGTTCGGCGCCAACATGGAGGCCGGGCTGGCATCCGCGCTGGGCCGGTCTCAGGACGCGCCGTACGCGGTCCTGGAGACCGATGAGCGCTACCTGCCTGCGGTCATCCAGGCCACCAGGCCCAGGGTCGTCGTGCTGCTCAACCTGAGCCGCGATCAGATGGACCGCGCGGCCGAGATCTGGCTGACCGCGCGCCGATGGCGGCAGGCGCTGGCCGGGGCGGAGGGCTGCGTCGTGATCGCCAACGCCGACGATCCGCTCATCGCCTGGACTGCGTCGCTGGCGCCGCGCGTCACCTGGGTTGCGGCGGGGCAGCGCTGGCAGGAGGACTCCTGGTGCTGCCCGGAATGCGGCTCGCACCTGCGCCGCGACGAGCTGGGCTGGCGCTGCGGCGAGTGCAAGTTCGCCCGCCCGCCCACGCGCTGGGTGCTCAGCGGCGATTCGGTGATCGACGAGGCCGGCCAGCTGCATGAACTGGCGCTGGCGCTGCCGGGCCGGGCAAACCGGTCCAACGCGGTCGTCGCGCTGGCGGTGGCCTCGTACTTCGGCGCATCGGTGGAGCAGGCGCTGCCGCAGTTGCGGAACGTGGCCTCGGTCGCGGGCCGTTACACGCAGGTGCAGCGCCAGGGGCGCAACGTCCGGCTGCTGCTGGCCAAGAATCCGGCCGGCTGGCTGGAGGCCTTCGACGTGCTCGGCCCGCCGCCGGGACCCGTGCTGCTCGCCGTCAACGCCCAGATTCCGGACGGCAAGGACACGTCCTGGCTGTGGGACGTTGACTACCGGCTCCTGCGCGGTCGGCCGGTGCTCGTGGCGGGCGAGCGGCGGGTGGACCTGGCGGTGCGGCTGGAAGCCGACCAGGTCGAGTTCGAGCTGGCCGACGGCCTCGATGACGCCGTCGCCCGCGCACCCGCCGGTGATCTTGACGTGATCGCCAACTACACGGCGTTCCAGCAGTTCCGCGCCGTGCTGGGCAGGACGGACTGATGCCGGAGGCAGCTAGATGAGCGAACGGGCCGGACGGCACGCTTCGGAGGATCCCGGCGAGACGCTGGTCATTCCGGCCATCACCGGCGACGCCGAGCCGCCGCCGGAGCGGCCGTCGACCGGGCGTCATGCCTCCTCCGGCGCCGACCGCGACCGGCCAGCCGGGTCGTCGCTGGCCGCCGTTCCCCCCCTGGACACCGCCGACCTCACCACGGGCCGGTCCGCCGCCGGTCAGTGGCGGCCGCCGCCCGTCGCAGAGTCCTCGCTCCCGCGCCTGCCGGCGACCAACGGCCACGGGTTGCCGCACGGGCAGCCGTCACCGGACGCGCGCCCTGGCGGCGACCCGCAGCCGCCGGAGGCTGCTGCCAGCCAGGATGGGCCGGCGCCGGACCGGCGGGAACGGCAGCGCGGACGGGGCGGGCGTGAGGTCCGGCTGGTGTGGGTCTACCCGGACCTGCTCAGCACCTATGGCGACCGGGGCAACCTGCTGGTGCTCACGCGGCGGGCCGAACTGCGCGGGCTTGACGTGGCCGCGGTGGAGGTGAACGCGGACGAGCGCGTACCCGCAGATGGCGATATCTACCTGCTCGGCGGGGGCGAGGACCTGCCGCAGATCCTGGCCGCCGCGCGGCTGCGGTCGGACGGCGGCCTGCAGCGGGCCGCCGAGAGCGGCGCCGTCGTGTTTGCCGTCTGCGCGGGCTACCAGCTGATCGGGCGCCAGTTCGGCGGGGTCGAGGGCGAGCCGGTCGCGGGGCTGTCGATCCTGGACATCACCAGCGGGCGGGGCGAGCGGCGCGGCGTCGGCGAGATCGTCGCGGACGTGGACCCGGCACTGGGCGTGCCGCGGCTGACCGGATTCGAGAACCACCAGGGCGTCACGCAGATCGGGCCGGGGGCGCGGCCGCTGGCCAGGGTGGCGCTCGGCGTCGGCAACGGCGACGGTACCGAGGGCGCGTATGCGGGTAACGTGCTCGGCACCTATCTGCACGGGCCCGCCCTCGCGCGCAATCCGGGCCTGGCCGACCTGCTGCTGAGCTGGGCCGTGGGTCCGCTGGCGCCGCTGGACGCGGCCGCGGAGAACTGGGCGCGCCGACTGCGCGAGGAGCGGCTGGCGGCGACCTCCAGCTGATGTCACGCGCGCGCGGTCAGTAGACGAGCGCCTGCGTGCCTTCCTCGAGCACTTCGGCCAGGAACGTCGCTGCGCCGGCGATCCGAATCCCGTCGATCACGTCGGCTTCCCCGATGTCGCGCCGTGCGGCGCACTGCGAGCACAGGGTTACGCGGCCTGCGGCCAGCACCGTCGCCAGCAGGTCCTCGAGCGGCGTGGCGTGCGGCAGGGCGAGATCGGGGCACTCGCCCGGCAGCGCGAGCCAGGACGCCTCGCCGGTCAGCCACACTGAGAGCGGGACACCGCTGGCCGCGGCGGCCGCGGCGACGTTGAAGGCCTGATTGCAGCGCTCGGGGTCGTTCTTGCCGACTGTCACCTTCAGCACTAGGGAACGGGCCATGAAACGCACCCTAGCGCCTACCCTCGGCGCGGCGTGGCGCCGCCATGCCCCGCGGGCCGCTGCCTACACTCCGCTGGTATGACCGTGCTGGTAAGTGGCATCGTGCTTGTAGGCGCGTTCGCCTTCGTCGCGGCCTGCTGTGCCGGGCTGGTCCTGGCCATGTACCGTGTCAGCACGCGACCCGTGCCCTCCGATAGTGCCGGGACGCGGGCGACCCGGCCGGAGGCGACCCGGCCGGAGGCGACCCGGCCGCGGGCGACCTTGCCGCAGGAGAGCAGCGCCCAGGCGGGCGGCCACTGACCTCGGGAGCAGGCGGATGGATGCATCACAACCCGGCGCGGACGGGCCGATCGGCTCAGAGGACCCGGCCGGGGCAGAGGAACTGGCGGGAGCGGGCGGGCTGCCCGACGTGCACGAACTGCACCCCAGCCTGGCGCCCCTGCGCTTCCTGCTCGGCCGGTGGGAGGGCGCCGGAGTTGTCGGCTACCCCACTATCGAGAGCGCGAACTTCGGCCAGGAGATCACTTTCAGTCACAACGGCAAGCCATTCCTGATTTACGCCAGCCGTACCTGGCTTCTGGCCGAGGACGGCTCGATAGGCCGGCCGCTGGCTACGGAGTCCGGATACTGGCGGCCTCAGCCCGACGGCGTGATCGAAGTCGTGCTGGCCCATCCCACCGGGATCGTCGAGATCTACATTGGCCAGCAGGCGGGAACCAAGATCGAGCTGGCGACCGACGCGATCGCGCGCACCAGCACTGCCAAGGAAGTAACCGCGGGCAAGCGGCTTTACGGCCTCATCGGCGCCGATCTCGGCTGGGCCTACGATATGGCGGCCGTCGGCCAGCCCCTGCAGTCGCACGTGTCCGCGCAGCTCAAGCGGGTCGGCTAGCTAGGCGCGTGAGAACCGAGCCAGTGCGAACCGGTGTCGTCGGCATGCTTTTCATTAGTCCTGGTGCCCCCCGCACCTACCTGCCGATGGCGGTGCGCCGCCCTGGCGCGGACTACCCGGTACCTACATTTGGGCGATCTATCAGGTGAGCTGAATCGATGATCGATGACCAGTACGACGCCTACGAGGACGAGTTGCTTGCTCGGGCGGTCGGCGGCGCCTATGGCCGCGGCGGCGAGCAGGGGGCGCGGCTGCTCAGAAAGAAGAACGTGCTCGAGATCCCGCTGGATCTCCGTCAGCCGCCCGATCAGGTGCGGGCGCGAGCCTTGGAGGCGATCGGGAAGACCGGACATGATCTGCGGGGGCCAGGGGCGGCCGAGGACGAGGTCCGCGTCATCGGCGTTATCGGCTCCGGATCGATGAACATGAACCCGACCGTCGTCCTGGTGACGATCAGCCCGGCCGCGGACGGGAGCAAGGTGACCGTGCGCGGCGCGGCGAAGGAGGGCTTGCTGTTCAAGCAGCGGGCTGGCGAGAAGGCGGCCCGGCGCATCGCCGATGCGCTGATCTAGCTTCGCCGTGGCACCCGGGTACACCAGGTCCGGGACACCAGGCCTGGTACGCAGCTTCGCTACTCCAGGATGACGGCACTGCGGCGTCAGCCCGCGCGCAGCCAGTAGTTGTCGAACGTGTCGCCCTGAGTCGGTGTCGGCCGGGCGAGTGTGGGCCCGGTCGCCGACGCGAGCTGGATGATCTTCGTGGCATTCCAGTGCGACGAGAGGACGCTGCCGCGAGCGCCGAGGGCGTCGGTCACCGAGATGCCGGCGAAGCTGATCGCGCCGTAGTCGGCCAGATGAGCGATCGCCAGGCGCTTGCCTGACCCGACGACGGGCGCCTCGCTGATCACCTCGGCCGAGTTCCGCGGGCACCTGACCAGTCGGCCGCGGACCCGCACCTGCGGGCACCCGCGCCGCACGCTGAACGCCGCGCCCCTGGTGTTGTCGACGATGGAGATCCTGAATTCCTTGCTCGCCGGGTCGTAGGTCACCGACACCGTCACCGAGTCGCCCGCCATCACCGGCAGCGACGCCCGCACCTCCGCGCGCGGGAACATCTCATACCAGCCGAAATAGCTGGCCTTGCCGGCCGCGCTGCAGTTCGCCGCAATCCCGCCCTGCTCGACGGTTTCGGCGTGACCCACGAATCCGTCCAGGCCCACCCACTCCGATGACAGCGCCCGGCCGGGCGACTGCGCGCAGTTCAGGTACGGGACGAAGAACGTCGCCCGGACCGCCGTGAACGTGACGCCCGTCCGGTTCAGCGCGTAGCCGGCCCAGTTCAGCGAGTCGGACGAGGTGATATTGCTGACGTTCGGCTGCCGCTCCGCCCGGAACCGCGCCACCTTGATGTCCGGGTAGCCGGGTTCCGCGACGCGGGCTGCCGGAAGGCTCTGGGCGGGAACGGCGGCACCCGCTCCGGCGGGCACGAGCAAAAGCGTGGTTATCGCGACGGCAATGGCGCCCGCGCGAGCGGCTGCAGTCATGGGGGTCCCTCGTTCGGCCAGGCGTTCGCTGACGTTGGCCCATTATTCTGCTGCCGTTTCCCGGCCGAGCAAAAAAGCCCCCGGGCTGCTCCCGCGACTTGCCGCACCTTGGTCGGTGCGCTCGCCACGGGGACCGGCTGGACTGGCCGGTCGGCCCGGGGACCCGGTGTCTGCCTGATATTCGCCGACCGCCGTTACCCAGCAATCGGCCGTGCTTCATGCAGGCGGCGGCTAGCTGACAGCCACCTCGCAAGTCCGACATCTATGCATACTGTTGGACCACCTCCTTTCCTGCGTTAGCCGAACGCTACGTCAGGGCCGCGGTCGCAGGCAAGCATGTTTATCGCCGCTTCGTTACTAGACTCGTGGCTATGCCGCAGGAGTGGGATGACACGCTGCGGGCGAGCGGTTACCGCGTAACCCCTCAGCGCCAGCTCGTGCTGGAGGCCGTCTCCAGGCTTGAGCACGCGACCCCCGAGGAGATATACGCCGACGTCCGGCAGACCGCCCGCGGCGTGAACGTGTCCACCGTGTACCGGACGCTCGAGTTGCTCGAGCAGCTCGGGCTCGTCGCTCATTCTCACCTGTTCCACGGCGCGCCGATCTATCACCTCGCCACCCAGGCCCAGCACGTGCACCTGGTGTGCCATCGGTGCGGCCAGGTCACCGAGGTCGACAGGGCAGCCGTCCTGCCGCTGGTGACCGCGCTGGAGGAGGCCGAGGGCTTTCAGACCGACGTCGGGCACCTGACCATATTCGGCCTGTGCGCGGGCTGCAGGCCGGCGGCACCGCCGCTAGGCCAAGTCAGCGCGACCGCATAGCCTTGCAGCCATGCCGAGTCCGCTTCTTGCCGGGAACGGGGCCGTCGAGGCAGACGGTCTCGATAACGGCGTCGCAGCCCATTACGGCGACCCGTACGCCGAGCAGCGCTCGCTGGCCCAGGCCTGGGGTGTCGTCGACCGTTCGCAGCGGTCCGTGGTCCGTATCTCCGGACCGGACCGGCTGGGCTGGCTGCACAGCCTGACCACGCAGGATCTGGAGAAGCTCGGCCCCGGTGAGAGCGCTCAGGCCCTGGTGCTGAGCCCGCAGGGCCACGTGGAGCACCACCTGACGCTGACCGACGATGGCACCGCGACCTGGGCGCATGTCGAGCCGGGCACGGTCGAGTCAGGCACAGGGGCGGGGCTGCTTGAGTTCCTGGCCTCGATGCGGTTCATGCTCCGGGTGGAGATGGAGGACGTCACGGCCGATTACGCCGTCCTCACGGTAAAGGGGCCGGCCCGGCCGGCCCCGGATGGCGCTACTGCCGCGGCCCAGATCTCAGTCGGCGACGAGGTCGACCTCATCTTGCCTCGCGGCGACCTGGCCGATGCCGTCTCGTTTGCCCGCGGGGCAGGCGGCGGACTGGCCGGGATGTGGGCTTACGAGGCGCTGCGGATCGCCGCGGGACGGCCGCGCTACGGCCTGGACACCGACCATAGGACGATTCCGCACGAGGTCGGCTGGATCGAGACCGCAGTGCACCTGAACAAGGGCTGCTATCGAGGCCAGGAGACCGTGGCTCGCGTCCACAACGTCGGGCATCCGCCCCGGCGCCTGGCCCTGCTGCACCTGGACGGCAGCGTGGACAGGCTGCCCCGCCATGGGCAGCCGGTGGAGTTGGCCGGGGGGCTCGGGGGGGTCGTCCCTTCGGGCCAGCACCAGGGGGCGGCGGTCGGCTTCGTCGGGTCATCGGCCCGGCATTACGAGCTGGGCCCGATCGCGCTGGGCCTGGTGAAGCGCACCGTTCCTGTTGACGCGGCACTGACGGCGGACGGCATCGCAGCCGCTCAGGAGATCATCGTTTCACCGGACGCGGGGGCGAATGTGCAGATCACCCTTAAGCGTTCGCGTGGTGACCTAATCGGCCGTCCGCGCGAGTAACCTGTGCCGACAGCGGACAACGTCGTTCCTGGAGGTACCCCGCCGTGCTTCGCCAAGCGCTCCTGGCCCTGTCGGCCAGCAACAAGGCCCGCCAGCTCATTCTGGCCAACCCGCTCACGCGCGACGTCGTGGATCGGTTCGTGGCGGGCGAGGCAGCCGACGACGCCATCGGGGTGACCCAGCGACTGGTTGACTCCGCCCGGCTGGTCACGATCGACTTCCTCGGCGAGGACACCATCGATCCGGATCAGGCCGCGAGCGTCACCGAGGAGTATGTCCGGCTGCTGCAGCAGCTTGCCGGCGCTGGCCTGACCGCCGGGGGCAAGGCGGAGGTGTCGGTCAAGCCGACAGCCGTCGGCCTCGGGCTGGCCGACCACGGCGAGAAGACAGCGCAGGAGAACATCGCCAGGATCGCCGCCGCGGCCAGGAACGCGGGCACCACGGTGACGGTCGACATGGAGGACCACACCCGGGTCGACGCGACTCTGCGCCTGGTCTCCGACCTGCGCGCGGACTACCCCGACCTGGGCAGCGTGATCCAGTCCTATCTGCGCCGCAGCACGCACGACTGCCGGGACCTGGCCGTTGCCGGGTCCAGGGTTCGGCTATGCAAGGGCGCCTACCGGGCACCCGAGGGCCTCGGGCTGGCGGACAAGGCCGAGGTCGACCTGTCCTATGCCCGCTGCATGCGGATCCTGCTCGACGGACCCGGCTACCCGATGCTGGCCACGCACGATCCGCGGCTGATAGAGATCGCTCATGGTAAGACGCGGCTGGCCGGGCGTGACCCGGGCAGCTTCGAGTACCAGATGCTCTATGGCATCCGGCCGGACGAGCAGCAGCGACTGGCGGCCGACGGCGCGCAGGTGCGCGTCTACCTGCCGTACGGCAGCGACTGGTACGGCTATCTCGTCCGCCGGCTAGCCGAGCGCCCGGCGAATCTCGCGTTCTTCCTGCGGGCGCTGGCCTCGCGCCGCTAGCAAGCCAAGAGTTCGCCTGGCTTCTGGCGTTCGTGGGCTGT
>JASHOV010000139.1 GCA_030038495.1 Streptosporangiaceae bacterium | reverse complement strand
GACGACGTCTACAACAAGCTCTTCTTCGGCAACACTCGGCGCGCTGCGCGCCAGGATCGAGATGGCGGTAGATCTCATTCGTTCCCGTGTGGTCGCATCGGGCTGGCGGTCGGGACCTGCCTGACCGACTTGCCGTCATCGGCAAGATCGCCGACCGGCAACCGCGCGCGATGCTCGGCATGATCGAGCGTTTACGCCGCGGGGCAGCAAGGATATTGATGCAGCCGACGCAACTAGTGGCGCGCCCGTCGGGTTGGCGAGAGCGCGCATGAATGCAGCCAGGTCAGCGCGGTCCGGCCCTTGGTGAACCTGGCCGCCGGGTCTGGCCGACGCATTTCAGGCTACCTGCTGCAGACGTCGGCGAAGATCACGGTAGGTTGCTTATGAAGCCCGGCGATCGTGCAAGGCTAGGCGGCTCGAGTTTCTCTTGGTAAGAGGTTCAGGTGAGTGACCTCAAGCTTTTCCGCATCGATAACGGCATGGCCGTGGAGTTGCTCGGTGCTGCCCTGGCTCTGGAGAAGCCGCTGCAGGTGCTCATTGAGAACAACATGGACGTGCTGTTCGGTGTGCGGCTCGTGGCCAGCGAGCACAGCACAGGCAAGAAGCACGGCGGGCGTATCGATTCCCTGGGCCTGGACGAGAACGGCAGCCCCGTCATTTTCGAGTACAAGCGATCGGTCAATGAGAACGTCATCAACCAGGGACTGTTCTACCTGGACTGGCTCCTTGACCATCGCGCAGACTTCGAGCTCCTGGTGATGAAGAACCTCGGCCGGGAACCAGCCGAGCAGATCGACTGGTCCAGCCCCCGGCTGGTCTGCGTTGCCAGCGACTTCACTCGGTACGACGAATATGCGATCGCGCAGATCAACCGAAGCATCGAGCTAGTCCGCTACCGGGACTACGGCGGGGCATTCCTGACGCTGGATCTTGTCGCCTCGACCAGCGCGACCGCGACGTCGGCGGGTGTCGATGAGGCCGGAGCCCGGCCGAGCGGGAGCTCGGCGGAAAGAACTGTCAGCCAGCTGCACGACCGGGCGCCCGAGGACCTCAAGGTCCTTTACGACAGCCTGGAGCAGTATCTCCTGGCGCTCGGCGACGACGTGACCAAGACGGTGCGGAAGAACTACTACGCGTTCCGGCGGATCAAGAACTTCGCGTGCGTCGAGATCCATCCGCAGACCAGGAAGTTGCTGGTGTACCTCAAGGTCGACCCAGCGCAAGTGGACCTAGAGCAGGGCTTCACCCGCGACGTGAGCAAGATCGGCCACTTTGGCACCGGCAACCTGGAAGTAGCCTTCGGCACCCGTCAGGGCCTTGACAGGGCCCTGCCGCTCGTGCTGGCCAGCTACCAGGCAGGCTGACAGCGCAGTCGTCGCGCCAGTCCTGCGAGCAGCGGCAGAAGCGCGCATTCCATGCCGGAGGCTCCCAGGTCAGCATCCGGCTAAGCTAAGCCGCCAGCCGTCCTGGATTCTGTTGTCTGCCGCCGGTATGGCGTTCGTCATCCTGGCCTACGCCGCAGGCGAGGACTACGTAACGACGCTGCGGAACAGCGCGCTGACCCTCATGAGCGTCGGCTGGCTCGGGGCAATTGTTTCCTACGGGGCGGGCTGCTATCGCGGCCGCAAGCAGGAACGCGCGGACGACCTGGTTCGCTCATGATTCGAGGCCCATTCTGAATACCGGGTGGCGCAGGACGATGGGTTGAAAATGGGGCACCAGATTGCCGGCAAACGCCCCCGGACATTGAGGACGAACGTCCCTTCTGCCCAGCTCGCGCGAGGCAGACGCTAGTGATTGAGCAGACTTGCCAATCCGTGGCGGCCGCGTGAGAAAGGACACGAACGATGCCTGGGATCACTGTGGGTATCGACGGATCAGACAATGCCCATCACGCACTGACTTGGGCAATGAGCGAGGCCATGCAGCGGGACGTGCCGCTTACGGTCCTCACGGTTCACGAGACGATCGAGGGCTACTGGTCGCATCAGCCACTCACCTTCACAGGTGACGCGGAGAGGGTTGAAGAGGCTCGCCAGGCGGCCGAGGAGGCCGTCGCTCAGGTAACGAAGGAGATCGGCGGGGACAAGCACCCGCAGGTCACCGTGCACGCGATTAACGGGTTCGCCGCGCGGGCACTCATCGAGGCGTCCGCGGACGCCGACCTGGTGGTCGTCGGCACGCGGGGCGGCGGCGGATTCCCCCACCTGACGCTCGGCGGAGTCAGCAACCAGGTCGTCCACCACGCGCAGTGCCCTGTGGTCGTGGTGCCGCACGACCAGTGATTGTCCGTCCCGCTCCGGGTGCCGCCGGCTAGGCAGGTCCGCCAGGCACGAGAGCCTGGCGGACCCTGCTTGCCCGGCCCGACCGGCGGCACGCTCCCGCCGCTAGGCCAAAGGTCCTCTGGTTGCAGTAGCAACGCCCCTGCTCACCCTCACGCCAGCAGGCGATTCTGGCAGTAAGCCAAGAACCGAGAGGTGCGGCAGATGCAGCAGACGGCGCAGCCCGCTGCCGCGCGGAAGAAGCGCATTAGGGGCGAGTACGATGATCACAACCGTTGGCGGGGTCATGACGCGACGCGTCGTCGCGCTGTTGGAAGATACCGGGTACAAGGACATAGTCACCGCGCTACGCCGCTATCGCGTGAGCGCGTGCCCGGTAATCGACGAGGGCCGCCGCGTTATCGGACTGGTATCCGAGGCCGACCTGCTGTACAAGCAGACCGATCCGCCGATGCCGCCCGGCCTGTACCGGCTCGACCGGAGACTCCGCGAGCACACCAAGGCCACCGCCGTGACCGCGGGCGAGCTCATGACGGCGCCAGCGGTTGTCATCCTCCCGTCGGCACCCGTCGCGACCGCGGCGAAGGTCATGCAGGACAGGCTGCTCAAGCGGCTGCCGGTCGTCGACGCAGGTGGATGCCTCATCGGCATCGTGACCAGATCCGACGTGCTGAGCGTGTTCGAGCGGTCCGACGCAGACATCCGGGACGAGGTCGTCAAGGTGGTGGTGGACGAGGAATTCGCGCTCGACCCCGCCAGCCTTGATATCACCGTCCGGTCCGGCGTGGTGACTCTCGGCGGCCTGATCGACGAGCGCGCGACCGCGCTCAGGCTCCTGGGCAGGGTCCGCCACGCCGAGGGCGTAGTTGGCGTCCGGGACCGGCTCGGCTACCCGGCCAAACCCTACCCGGACTGAGGTCCAGCGAGGCTTTGGGCACGCGAGGGAGATGGATCACCGTGGGCGAGGAGATTCAGCTGGTCGGCGCATTGCGGCTGCTGCGGGGGCTGCCGCCCGAATACACCGCATGGCTGGCCGCGGTCGCCCGGCATGTCAGCCTGCCGAAAGATCACCGGCTGTTCGAGGAGGGCGCACCAGCTGACCGGTTCTGGATTGTCGATGCAGGCGAGGTCGCCCTCGATGTGCTCGTGCCCGGCGACGGCCGCCTTGTCATCGAGACGCTGGGGCGCGGTGACGTCGTCGGGCTGTCGTGGCTTGTCCCGCCCTATCAGTGGCAATTCGGGGCAGTCTGCAGGCAGCCGATGCAGGCGTTCGAATTCGACGCCCGCGCCGTCCGGGCGGCCAGCGCACGAGACCCCGAGTTCGGCTACGCCATCGCAACGCGGTTCATGGCGGTGGCCGCGCACCGGCTGCATGCCACCAGAGGGCGTCTGCTGCAGGCCAGATCAGCGAGCGGCTGGCCAGCCGCCGCGGGTACCGCCACCGTGGAGTAAGAAGGAAGAAGGAGAAATGACGACCCGCATCGGCATCAACGGCTTCGGCCGGATCGGGCGAACTTTCGTCCGCCGCAGCCTCGACCGCGATGACTTGGACATCGTCGCGGTGAATGACATCACCGACGTGAGCACGCTCGCCCACCTGCTGGCGTTCGACTCGACGTACGGCAAGCTGCCGACGGTCGTGAGCCACACCGACGAGTCGATCCTGGTCAATGGCAGCCCGATCAAGGCCCTGAGCCTGCGCGATCCGGGCGCGATCCAGTGGGGCGATCTGGGCGTGGACGTGGTGATCGAGTCCACCGGGAAGTTCCGCAGCCGTGACGACGCGGCTCTGCACCTCAAGGGCGGCGCTCGCAAGGTGCTGATCTCCGCACCGGGCAAGGGCACGGACCTGACCGTGGTGATGGGCATCAACGACGGAGACTATGATCCGGCCCAGCATGACGTGATCTCCAATGCGTCCTGCACGACCAACTGCGTAGCGCCGATGGCCAAGGTGCTGCACGACTCGTTCGGCCTGGTCCAGGGCCTGATGACCACCGTGCATGCCTACACAGGCGACCAGATGCTGCTGGACGGACCGCACAAGGACCTGCGCCGGGCCCGCAGCGCGGCAATCAGCATCGTCCCCACGACCACCGGCGCCGCCCGCACGACCGGCGTGGTGATACCCGAACTGGCGGGGCGGCTGGACGGCGTGGCGGTCCGCGTTCCCGTCGAGGATGGCTCACTGACCGACCTGACCGCGATCCTGACCCGGGACGTCACCACGGAGGAGGTGAACAAGGCCTTCGAGCTGGCGGCCGCGGGACCGCTGGCCGGCATCGTGCGCTACAGCACCGAACCGCTGGTGTCCCGCGACATCATCGGCGACTCCGCCTCCTGCGTCTTCGACTCAGGCCTCACCCAGGCCGCAGGGAGCCTGGTGAAGGCGTTCGGGTGGTACGACAACGAGTGGGGCTACGCCTGCAGGCTGGCCGACCTGGCGAGCCTCGTGGGAGCCGCCCGGTAGCTGGACATCCGGCGCATCTCGCGGAACCGGACGATGTCCTTCCGGCCGGCCAGAACGCACTGATCCGCGGCGAGGTCGATCTCGTTCCCCTAGACGAGGTCGCGGACCGGATCGCGGCCAGCCTCATCGTTGTCTACCCTCATCCAGGCGAGGGCGAAGTCGGCGTCCGCCCGAAACTCATCCTCAGGATCAGCTCGGGACCTTCGGTCCAGCCACGTCGGGATCTACGGCCCTGCTAGTGACCCATATTCCGGGAGACCCTCGGATCATGATTACTGACCACTCCAGGTACTCCAGATTCGCCGACCGGAGCAATACTCTGCCCGATGCAGAGCGCATCCCTCCCGATGATGCACGGGTTGCCAGCGCGTACCGGCGCATCCTGGTTCAGGCCGACCGCGCCTGCTGCTGCTCGGCTATGCCATCAGTGCTAGCGATCATGCCGCCGTCGCCTAGTCGTCCGCACCGGACAGAGTTGCTTCTCTGTATGCATCACTACCGGGCATCCAGCCGCGGTCTGAGCTCCGCACACGCGCTCATCATCGGCGCCGACGGCCGGCAGCCTAGCGAGATTCACGACCGCGAGTGCGCCTTGGCAGCCTGACAAGTCGCAGCCTGCCGTGACTGGATAAAGCCACCTTTAGGAGAACGCCATGAAGCTTGTCACCGCTGTCGTCAGGCCTGAGCGTCTTGACGACGTCATTCGCGCCGTATCTGCGGCCGGCGCTCGCGGCCTCACAGCCACGGAGGCCAAGGGGTTCGGCCAGCAATACGGGCATATGGGTTCCCCGGCACCACCAGACTGGCAGGCTGCGCTGCGGCCCAAGCTGGAGATTCGGGTGCTGGTGCACGAGGCCATCGCTGACCACGTGGCAAGTGCCATCGCGAAGGCGGTAAACACAGGAACCATCGGGGACGGGAAGATCTGGGTCAGCCCAGTCGATACTGCGATTCGGGTCCGCACCGGCGAGCGCGGCGAAGGCGCGGTATGAGAGCGCGAGTCGCTGCGCTTCGCTGCCGGGCCAGGGCCCGTATCGTCCTTCAGCCGTGACGCCTAATGGCGGAGCAACGAAAGTGCGGCTTTCCGGTGGACCTTCGGGCCTTACGAATGGGACCTTTCGCCCTGTCGGCCCGCTGACCGTCGCGATGTGCTGGGTATATGGCAACGCTGATGCAGCTACGGCCTGAGTCGGCCGGG
>JASHOV010000138.1 GCA_030038495.1 Streptosporangiaceae bacterium | reverse complement strand
TCCGCCACATCTGCGCGGCATCGACCTCGCCACCCGCGCTGTCGGTGTGCCGCTGGATGACCTGGCTGAACTCGATCTGCAGCCGCCGCGGCAGGTCCAGGTGGTGGTCGGCCTTCATGATGTAGGCGACGCCGCCCTTGCCGGACTGCGAGTTCACTCGGATCACCGCCTCATATGAGCGGCCGACGTCCTTGGGGTCGATCGGCAGGTAAGGCATGTGCCAGGGCAGTTCGCTGGCGGGCTGGCCGGCCTGCGCCGCCTTGCGCTTGAGGTCGTCGAATCCCTTCTTGATCGCGTCCTGGTGGGATCCGGAGAACGACGTGTAGACCAGGTCGCCGGCGTAAGGATGCCGCTCATGGACGCCGATCCCGTTGCAGTACTCCACGGTCCGGCGGATCTCGTCGATATCGCTGAAGTTGATCATCGGGTCAATGCCCTGGCTGTACAGGTTGAGGCCGAGCGTGATTAGGTCGACATTGCCCGACCGCTCGCCGTTCCCGAACAGGCAGCCCTCGACCCGCTGGGCGCCCGCCAGCATGGCCAGCTCGGCATCCGCCGTCGCGGTCCCGCGGTCGTTGTGCGTGTGCACCGACAGCGCGACGTGCTCGCGGCGGGAAAGGCTGCGGCTCATCCACTCGATCTGGTCGGCGTAGACGTTGGGCGTGGACCGCTCGACCGTGCAGGGCAGGTTCAGCACGATCTCCCGGCCCCGTCCGGGCTGCCAGACATCCATTACGGCCTCGCAGATGTCCAGGGCGAAATCGAGCTCAGTGTCCATGAAGATCTCGGGCGAGTACTCGTAGCCGAAGTCGGTGCCGGCCAGGTACTCCTCGGCAAACTTCACTACCGCGCGGGTGCCCCCGACCGCGACTGCCTTGCACTCCTCGCGGCCGTCGCCGTCCCAGCCGAATACCACCCGGCGGAAGATCGGCGCCGCCGCGTTGTACATGTGGACCGTGGCCTGCCGCGCGCCCGCCAGCGACTGCACGGTGCGCTCGATCAGCTCCTCGCGCGCCTGGGTGAGCACGGAGATCCGCACGTCGTCGGGCACCGAGCCGCTCTCGATCAGCCCGCGGATGAAGTCGAAATCGGTCTGGCTCGCGGCCGGGAACCCGACTTCGATCTCCTTGTAGCCCATCCGCACCAGCAGCTCGAACATGGCCTGCTTGCGGGCCGCGTTCATCGGGTCGATGAGGGCCTGGTTACCGTCTCGAAGGTCGGTGGACAGCCATCGCGGCGCCGACGTGATCCTCCGGGACGGCCACTGGCGGTCGGGCAGGCTTACAGCTGGGAACGGGCGGTACCGGTGACACGGCATTCCCGACGGCTGCTGCGCGAACGAGGACGTGCTCATGACTGTGCTTCTCCTGGGGCTTGTCTGCGTGGCGGGCGCCGAACCGGCACGTCAGTGTTAGCCACGTGAGGGGCTAGCCACGAGAGGGGCCGGTGCATCGGGCTCGTCGGTCGGCACGGCGAATCGGCCCGCGGCGAGGGGCCGACCGGGGTGGTTACCGGGCCTCGCCGCGGCCCAGAAGGAGAAGCAGGCCGCGAGTCATGATCCGTCCATGCTAGCCGGCAACCCATACGGAAAGGGCAGCAAAGCTCCTACGTTGGCCTGGGCGGCACTCCGCCTGCCCGCGAATCGCACCCCGCGAGAGCTGAATTTGAGTTATTACTTGACTCGGAGCGGGTCGTTGCGATAGGTGTAAACCTATCGCGATATATCTACGATCGCTGGAGCGCGATGACCAGCCAGCTCAGCAGGCAGGAGGCCCGGTCGGCTCATGCCCGCCCGCACAGTCGCCTCAACCACGGTCGCCTCAACCACAGGGGCCTTGGGTTCACCACCGGCGAGCTGATCCGCACCGATCTGCTCACGCCCCGGCTCAGGCGGCTCTGCGTCGCCCTGCCTGACCTGGCCTGGACGCCGGGCCAGCACGTCAGGGTCGTCGTCTCCGGCCCGGCGCGGAGCTGGGCGGGAGGCGTCCTGCCCCGCGGGACCCTGCGGAGCTACTCCGTCTTCGACTACGACGGATCCGTACTCCAGCTGTGCGTGCTCGACCACGGTGACGGGCCAGGGGCCCGATGGGCCCGCGCCGCGCGGCCGGGCGATCTCGTGCGGCTCAGCGCCCCGCAGGGCCGGCTGGTGGTCCGCCCCGCGCCGTACTACCTGTTCGCCGGGGAGGAGACCGCCGCGGTCACGTTCGGGCCGATGCTCAGAACTGTCGGCACGGCCAGGGTGTACGGCGTCATCGAGGTAGACGGGAGGGCCGACCGGCTGCCGCTGCATGCCGGACTGGCCTGGCGGTACCGTGACGGCCGGTCCGCGGCCGCCTCGGCCAGCCTGGCGTCGGCCGTGGCCGGGCTTGACCTGCCGTCGCAGCCCGGGCTCGCCTACGTGGCCGGCGAGGCCCGAACCGTCCAGGCCATCAGATCGCACCTTGTGCGCGACCGCGGCTGGCCGCGACGGCAGGTACTGACCAAGCCGTACTGGACCCCCGGCCGGACCGGCATGGACTAGCCCGGGCTGGTGTCGCGGACTGGCACTCAGACGTTGAAGCCGAGCGCGCGCAGTTGCTCCCTGCCGTCCTCGGTGATCTTCTCCGGGCCCCACGGCGGCAGCCAGACCCAGTTGATCCTGAAGTCGTTGACCAGGCCGTCAAGCGCAACCCTGGTCTGGTCCTCGATCACGTCGGTCAGCGGGCACGCCGCGCTGGTCAGGGTCATGTCGATGGTCGCGGTCCTGTCGCTTTCCATCGCGACGCCGTAGACCAGCCCCAGGTCGACCACGTTGACCCCGAGCTCGGGGTCAACGACGTCCCGCAGCGCCTCCAGCAGGTCCTCGGTCTCGGCATCACTGATGACCGACATTCCGCCGTCGGCGTGCGCAGTTTCCGTCGGCTCGGTGACCAGGTCGTTGTTGCCGTCCGTCATCTCTGCTCCTCCGCCTTGAAGTCCCCGGAAGCCCCGGCCCCGGCCAGCGCTCGCGCGGTCGCATCCTTCCACGCCATCCAGCCCAGCAGCGCGCACTTGA
The DNA here is from genome assembly GCA_030038495.1 of Streptosporangiaceae bacterium. Classification (GTDB taxonomy): domain Bacteria; phylum Actinomycetota; class Actinomycetes; order Streptosporangiales; family Streptosporangiaceae; genus JAJYUU01. Next base: position 3,372 of record JASHOV010000138.1, on the reverse strand, counting down.
TCCGCGCCGGGTACTTGGACACGCCCTCGAACACAACCGCGTCGCCTAGTTTGTCCTCGTCCGGCTCGGCCTCGCCCCGCGACTGCATCAGCCGCAGGAACTCCGCGCTGACCTCCATGGCCTCGCTGACCGGCTTGCCGATGATGAGGTCGGTCATGATCGAGACGCTCGCCTGGCTGATCGAGCAGCCCAGCGCCTCGTACGATACGTCCGCCACCGCGGCCTCGCCGTCGGCGTCCTTGAGCGTCACCCGCAGCGTGACCTCGTCGCCGCAGGTCGGGTTTACATGGTGCACCTGGGCGTCGAACGGCTCCCGCAGGCCCGCATGCAGCGGCCTGCGGTAGTGGTCCAGGATGATCTCCTGGTACATCGACTCAAGCTGCATCATTCCACCACCAACATCACGCGATGCCGAAGAATTTCTGCGCCTGCCGGATACCGTCGGCGAGCGCGTCCACCTCGGCGTGGGTGTTGTACAGGTAGAAAGAGGCCCGGCTGCTGGCCTGCACGCCCATGGCCCGGTGCAGGGGCCACGCGCAGTGATGACCGGCCCGGACCGCTATGCCGCGGTCGTCCAGCACCTGGCTCAGGTCGTGCGGATGTATGCCGTCCAGCGTGAACGAGATCGCGCCGCCGCGGTCGACAGCCTCGGTCGGGCCGAGTATCCGCAGTCCGTCGATCTCGGCCAGCGCGGGCAGGGCATGCTGGAGTAGCTCCTGCTCATGCGCCTGGATCGGCGCCGCACCCAGGGCGGTGAGGTAGTCGACCGCCGCGCCCAGCCCGACGGCCTGCGCGATCGGCATGGTGCCCGCCTCGAACTTGTGCGGCGGCGGCGCGAACGTCGAATGGTCCATCCAGACGCTCTCGATCATCTCGCCGCCGCCCAGGAACGGCGGCAGCTGATCCAGCAGCTCACGGCGCCCCCAGAGCACCCCCACTCCGGTCGGCCCGCACATCTTGTGGCCGGTGAAGCCGACAAGGTCCGCGCCCAGCGATGCCACATCCACCATTCCGTGCGGCGCCGATTGCGCGGCGTCCACCAGGACCAGCGCGCCCGCGGCGTGCGCGCGCGCCGCGATCTCGGTGACCGGGTTCACCGTGCCGAGCACGTTGGACTGGTGCGCGATCGCCACCAGCCTGGTGCGCGGATTGATCAGCTCGTCGGCGTGGGTCAGGTCCAGCCGGCCATCCCGGGTCACGCTGAACCAGCGCAGCCGCGCGCCGGTCCGCTCGCACAGCAGCTGCCAGGGCACGATGTTGGAGTGATGCTCCATCTCGGTGATGACGATCTCGTCGCCCTCGCGCAGCCCCAGCGGGGAAGTCGCGTTGCCGATCGAGTAGGCGACCAGGTTGATCGCCTCGGAGACATTCTTGGTGAAGATCACCTCGGTCTCGTCCGCGGTGCCGATGAACCTCGCGACCTTGATCCTGGCGCCCTCGTACGCCTCCGTCGCCTCCTCGCCGAGCTCGTGCGTGGCCCGGTGAATGTTGGCGTTGTGCCGCTCGTAGAAGTCGGTGAGCGTGTCGATGACCTGGCGCGGCTTCTGCGAGGTGTTGGCGCTGTCCAGGTACACCAGCGGCTTCCCGCCTCGTACCGTGCGCTCCAAGATGGGAAAATCGGCGCGGACGGCCGTCACATCCAGCGGCGCCACTTCCAATGCCTCAGTGCCCGCGCGGGCGACCTGGTCCTGGGCTGTCATGCCGCAGCATCTCCCTTGACGAACCGCTCGTAACCGCTCGTCTCGAGTTCCTCCGCCAGCTCCGAGCCACCCTCCTCGACAATCCGGCCGCCCACGAACACATGCACGAAGTCGGGCTGCACGTAGCGCAGGATGCGCGTGTAATGCGTGATCAGCACTACCCCGTGCTCGGCGTCCTCGCGGAACCGGTTGATCCCCGCGGACACGACCTTCAGCGCGTCGATGTCCAGACCCGAGTCCGTCTCGTCCAGGATCGCGATCTTCGGGTTGAGTAGCTCGAGTTGCAGGATCTCGTGCCGCTTCTTCTCGCCGCCGGAAAAGCCCTCGTTGAGGTTGCGCTGCGCGAACGACGGATCCATCTGCAGCTCGTCCATCGCCTCGCGCAGCTCCTTGGTGAAGGTCCGCAGCTTCGGCGCCTCGCCGCGCACCGCGGTAATGGCGGTGCGCAGGAAGTTCGAGACCGAAACGCCGGGGACCTCGACCGGGTACTGCATCGCCAGGAACAGCCCGGCCCTGGCCCGCGCGTCCACCGACATCGCGAGCACGTCCTCGCCGTCCAGCGTAACGGACCCCTTGGTGACCTGGTATTTCGGGTGACCGGCGATCGCGTAGGCCAGGGTGGTCTTCCCCGAGCCATTCGGGCCCATGATCGCGTGCGTCTGCCCGGAGGAGATCGTGAGGTCAACGCCGCGCAGTACCTCGAGGGTCTCGCCGGCCGCGTCCGTCACGCCCGCGTGCAGGTCACGGATCTCTAGCGTGGACATGAAGTGTCTCCTTATGAATGGGCCAAGATCAGGTCACGGCGACGAGCACGTCGTCGCCTTCGATCCTGACCTGGTATGTGGTCACGGGCTTAGTCGCGGGCGGCCCGGTCGGCTTGCCTGTCCGCAGGTCGAAGCAGGAGCCGTGCAGCCAGCACTCGACCGTGTGGTCGTACACCTCGCCCTCCGACAGCGGCACCTCCTCGTGCGAGCACACGTCGTGCAGCGCGAATACCTCGCCGCCGGTCCGCACGACGCATACCGGCTGCCCGCCGACCTCGACGCCGAGTGCGCCGCCGGCGGGCACATCCGACAGCGCGCACGCCCGCTCGAAGTTCCCGCTCATGCCAGCTCCGCCTCGATCGCGGCCGCGATGCGATCACGCAGCTCGGGCACCTCGATCTGACCGATCAGCTCGCCGAAGAATCCGCGGATGACCAGCTTCCTGGCCTCCTCGAACGGGATGCCCCGCGCCATCAGGTAGAACAGGTGATGGTCCTCCAGCCGCCCGCTGGCGCTGGCATGCCCCGCGCCCTGCACCTCGCCGGTGAGGATCTCCAGGTTCGGCACCGAGTCGACCCGTGTGCCGTCGGTGAGCACAAGGTTGCGGTTGTACTCGTAGGTGTCGGTGCCAACTGCCGAGGGCCGGATTACCACGTCGCCGATCCACACCGCGTGCGCGTCCTCGCCCTGCAGCGCGCCCTTGTAGCTCACGCGCGACCGGCAGTTCCGCTCGGCATGGTCGACGAAAAGCCGGTGCTCCAGATGCTGGCCCGCGTCGGCGAAGTACAGACCGCGCAGATCCGCGTCCCCGCCTGGCCCCGCGTACCGCACCGAAGGCGCCAGCCGCACGACCGACCCGCCGAGCGTCACCGCAGTATGCGACAGCCGCGCGTCCTTCCCCAGCTGCG
>JASHOV010000137.1 GCA_030038495.1 Streptosporangiaceae bacterium | reverse complement strand
TCGTGATGACCTGCTCAGTGGTGCCGTATTCGATAATCCGGCCCTGGTACATGACGGCGATCGTGCTGCTGACGTACCGGACGACGCTGATGTTGTGGGAGATGAACAGCAGCCCGAAGCCGAGTTCTCCCTGGAGCCGCCGGACAAGATTGAGGATGGATCCCTGGACGGAGACGTCGAGCGCGGACGTGATCTCGTCCGCGATGACGACGTCCGGTTCGGCGGCGAGTGCGCGGGCGATGGCCACCCGCTGGCGCTGGCCGCCTGACAGCTCACCAGGCCGGGCGCCCGCTCGGTTGGGCTCGAGCCCGACGAGTTCAAGCAGGCCGGCCACCCGGTCGTCGTAGCGGCGCAGGCGCCCGCGGCGGTGTCCGGCGATTGCCTCGGCGATCGAGGCCCCGATGCGCATGCGCGGATCGAGCGAGGAGCTCGGGTCCTGGAAAACGATCTGGATCTGGCCGTGTCGTGGCAGCCGCTTCCGGTCCGTGCCGCCGAGTGTGACCCGGCCCGTGCTGACCGGTGCCAGGCCCACGGCCGCGCGTGCCAGCGACGACTTGCCGGAGCCGGACTCGCCGACCAGCCCGACGACCTGCCCGCCGGGGACAGAAAGCGTCGCCTGGTGGACGACGTCGGCCCGGCCGTACCGGACGGTGACGTTCTCGAACTCGAGATCAGCCAACGGGATTACCGTCTTTCCTCGCGGGTATCTCGGCGCCGACCCGTCCGATCTGCGGCTGGTTCCAGCACGCGACCTGGTGATCGTTCCGGACCGGAATCAGGATCGGCAGCTCGCGGTGGCATCTGTCGCTCACGAGCGGGCACCGGGGCGCGAAGGCGCAGCCAGAGATGGTCAGGGTCGGGTCCGGCGGCCGCCCGGCGATGACCGCCAGTGGCCTGGCCCGGTCGCCGTCGATATCGGGGATCGCGGCCAGCAGGGCGCGCGTATAGGGGTGCGTGGCCTGGTCGGCCAGGTCCGCGGTCGGAAGGCTCTCGATAACGCGGCCCGCATAGACGACCAGGACCCGGTCGGTCGTCCGGCGGATGACGGACATGTCGTGGGAGATGATCAGCAGCGCCGCCTGGTGCTCGTCCCGGATCGACCGGAGCAGGGCCAGCACCCGCCCCTCGGTGGTCACGTCGAGCGCGGTCGTGGGCTCGTCGGCGATGATGAGCGACGGTGTGTCGAGAATGCCCATGGCCAGGACCGCGCGCTGTCGCATCCCGCCGGAGAACTGGTGGGGATAGTGCCGGAGCCGCCTGCCCGGGTCCGATATCCCCACGTGGGCGAGCTTGCCTTGCAGCAGCTCGTAGGCGGTCCGTCGCCGCAGTCGGCGGTGGTAGCGCACCCCGTCGGTGAGCTGGCTGCCCATGCGCCGCACCGGGTTGAGAGCCGACATCGGGTCCTGGAAGACGACCGCGATGTCGAGCCCGAGAAGCTTTCTTTTCGCCTGGTTCGGCAGGATCAGGAGATTCTTCCCGGCGTAGGAGAGCACGTCTGCGCGGACAGCCCCCTGCGCATCGATGAGACCGGCGACGGCAAGCCCGATGGCGCTCTTGCCCGAGCCCGACTCGCCCACCAGGCCCACCGATTCGCCGCGGCGAATGTCGAGATCGACGCCGCGCAGCGCCCGCACCGTGCCGCTTCGGCTCTGATACGTCACCCGGAGGTTACGGACGGAAACAAGTGGCTCGCCGTCCCTGCCAGCCGCGGGGCTGGTGCCACCGGTAACCGGGGTGACATCCGCCTGGCCCTGATGGCTTCGGCCGGCGGCAGCGTCGCCGGAGAGGTGCCGGGCGGCGGCGTCTCCGAGCAGGTTGAAGGCGAGGCCGGCCGCGACCACGGCCGCGCCCGGTCCGAGTATGGCCGCGGGGTTCGTATAGAGCTGGCTCTGCCCGGTTTGCAGCAGCTGGCCCCAGTCGTAGGAGGGAGCCTGGATGCCAATGCCGAGAAAGGAGAGCCCGGCGAAGGCGAGGACGGCGCTGCCGGCGGTCATCGTCGCGTTGATGATCAGTGGCTCGGCGACGTTCGGCAGGATGTGGCGGGTCAGGACCTTGCCGCGGCGGGCTCCGGCGATGCGCGCGGCGGCGACGAACTCGCGGTTCTCGACCGAGCGGATCAGCGAGCGGACCAGCCTCGCCATGTAGGGAACGCCCGCCAGGCCCACGGCCAGCAGCGCGCCGTAGGTCGTGACGCCGAAAACGACGGCCAGGAAGAGTACGAGAAGAAGGCCGGGGAAGGCTACGGTTACCCGGATGACCCAGTCGACGAACCGGCCGACAGCTGGTCCGGACAGGCTGGGCAGGGCGCCGAGTATCAGGCCGAGGCCGGTGCTGATCGCGGTCGCGGCGAGGGCGAGCTCCAGGGACAGCCGGCTGGCGACGAGCACGCGCGCCATGATGTCCTGGCCGAGTGCGTTGGTGCCGAGCAGGTGCGCGCTGGATGGTGTCTGGCCGGCGATCGGGACGTCGATCCGGGTTGCGGCGGCACCGGCAAGTTCGGGTCCGGCGATCGCGGTGATCAGCAGAAGGAGCAGAAGGGTCAGCCCGATCGCGCCGCTGGGCGAGGCGAGCAGCCAGCGGCGGGGTGCCCGGCGGGCGTTCATGAGGACTCTGTTCCTATCGTGCGCGGGTCGAGGGCGGCCAGGGCGATGTCGACCAGGAAGTTGACGAGGATGACGGCCGATCCGTAGACGAGCACGATGGCCTGTACGACCGAGTAGTCCTTGTCGAGGATGGAGCTGACCATGGTCGCGCCCAGGCCCGGCCACGAGAAGATCTGCTCGACCAGCACCGTGGAGGCGATCAGTCCGGTGAGGAGCATGCCGCCCAGGGTCAGGGTCGCGGTCAGCGCGTTCGGCAGGACGTCCTTGAACATGATCCGCCAGCCGGGCAGGCGTTTGGCCCGCGCGGTGCGTACGTAGTCGGCAGCCAGAGCCGCCGTCGTTTCCGTCCGGATGATCCGGGCGAAAAACAGTGACGGGCCCACGCCCAGTGAGACGACGGGCAGCACGTAGGAACTCAGCCCGGCCTTTCCTGCGATCGGGAACCATCCGAGCCGGATGGCGAAGATATAGACCAGCGCCTCTGCCAGCAGGAACGTCGGGACGGTAATGATGACAACGCTGAGCGATGTGAACGTCGTTTCCAGGTACAGGCGCCGGCCGCCGCGAGTCAGCGCCGACAGGGCCACGCCGGCCGGCACGGCGATGACGATCGTCAGCGCGAAGGCCAGCACGGCCAGCTCGACGGTGGCCGGCAGCTCGCTGCTGATAACCTGGCTGACCGGCTGTCCGGTCAGGATGGACGTTCCGAACTGGCCGTGCGCGAGCGCGTAAAAGTAGTGCACGTACTGAGAGAGCAGGGGCCGGTTCAGGCCCAGCGCCCGGGTTCTCGCGGCGACCAGGGCCGGCGGCGGGTTGGGGCCCAGCGAGGCCCGGACGGGGTTGCCGGGCACAAGATGCACCATGAAGAACGTCGCACTGATGAGGAACCACAGCGCGATCAGCAGCCGTCCCGCCTCGCGGGCCAGATACCGGCCGCGTCCCCGCCCCCCCGAAGTCGGGGCGCGGGCGGGTGACGCGGCCGGATCGGCCGTCAGGCCTATGGTCATTTCAGCAGCTTGATACTGGTCGGGACGGGCTGGCGCATGCTGTTGATCTGGGCCTGCACGTTGCGGGCGAGGAAGAGCACGACCGGCTGGTTCGCGACCGGCACGACGTCAGCGCGCTGCATCACCGAGTTCTCGGCCTGCACCCACAGCGCGCAGCCCTTCGGGCCATAGGTGGCCGTTGCCTCCTGCGCCAGCCGGTCGTAGGTCGGGTTGCTCACCTCCTGCACGTTCTGTCCCTTGGGGACGTTCGGGCCCGACACCTCCGGCTCTATCTGAGTGGGAAGGGTCAGCGCACTGGCCCCGAGCAGGACGGAGAAGTTGGCGTCGCCCTGCTCGAGCGCGTCCAGCTGCTGCGCCGTGAGCAGGTCCAGCGATGCTGACGCGCCGATGCTGGTCCATTCCTGCTGGAGCAGCTCGGCCAGGGGCTCCTCGTTGGCCTGCTCGTAGGCGATCGTGAGCTGGAGCGGCTTGCCGGCCTTCATCCAGGTCTTCCCGGTCAGGGTCCAGCCCGCCTGACTCAGCAGCTTCTTCGCGTTGGCCGGGCCAGCCGACGGCAGCGCGGTCAGGGCACTGGCGCCGGCGCAGGGCAGTGGTGACCCGGTCCGCAGTCCGGTCGCGCGAGTCGCCGGCTGTCCGGTTGCCTGGCTCTGGACCTCTGTGAGCTGGCCGAAGTTCATCGCGGCGACGAGGGCCTGGCGGACCTGGACGTTCGAGGTGGCCTGACCCGGGTCCTCGGTGAAGTACAGACCCGCCGCCTGTACTTCGACGGCGCTCTGCCCGACGTGCTGCTCGACGAGGCGCTTGGCGTCCGGGCCGAGCACCTGGGTCGCCGACAGCTGGCCGGCGAGCAGCAGATTTGCTGCCGTCGTGGGGTTGGTGACAATGGAGAGCACGATCTTCCCCGGTGTCCCTGGGGCGCTGGTGGACGCTCCGTTGGGTCCCCACGTGTAGCCCCTGCGGACCACGTACGTGTAACCGCTCGGGCCGGCCGACTCGAGCACGAACGGGCCGGTACCGTCCGACCTTGTGGTCAGCATCGAGGGGTCGGCCATGCCGCGCGCGCACACGATCGGCACGTCCCCCAGGGTCTGCAGCAGGAACGGGAACGGGCTCGTCGTCGTGATGTCCACGGTGCCGGTGGCATTGTCACCGGTTGCCGTGTACGGCACGGACGGGGTCAGGGTGCCGAGCCATGGGTACTGGTTCTTGGGGTTGCCGACGTAATTCAGGTCGGCCGCTACCTGGCTGGCGGTGAGTTTGCTGCCATCGGAGCAGGTCACGCCCGGCCGCAGCCGGAAACTGGCCTGAGTCGCCGAGGCCGTCCACGAGCTGGCAAGGCCCGTCTCGAACGTGCCCCGCGAGTTCTCGTTGACGAGCGAGTCGTAGGCCAGGTAGTTGAGGAAAATCATCTGGCCGGATCCGCTGTTGGCCGCATAGGGATTGGCCGATGGCAGAGCGACCGGGACGCCCAGCGTAAACGTTCCGCCGCTGACGTACCCGCCGCCGGTCCGGATGCTGCCGTTATTCGTGGTGCCGCACGCGGTCGCGAGCAGCAGCGTGCCCGCCAGCAGGGCCGCAGCGCGGAGCCTGCGAGGTGCTGTTCCGCCGGCGCCCTTGTGCCGCGCGAGGTTGTGACGTGATCTGGCTTGTGCGGTGTCGTGGTCGGTACCCATGGTGATTCCGATCTTCTGGTCCGGGCGGATAGCGCGCTCGCGCGCTGAGGGATCTTCTGTGGTCTGGGCCCGCTCGGTCATGGCGTCACCATCGCCGATCGGTCTTGTCCGGGGTTCGAGGAGAAGTCGAGCCCGATGCTGCTAGCGATAAACGTCAGCCATTCCGCGGTTTCGTCGGCGTAGGCCATGGCGCCGACTGCGGCGTGACCTCTCCCGTTGTGGATCCGGAGGAGGATCGGGGCTGACGAGGTGGTGGCCGCCCCGAGCAGGACGGCCATCTTGCGTGACTGCCATACCTTGCACCGGAGATCGTTCTCCCCGGTCACGAACAGGCAGGCCGGATAGGCAGTCCCCGCAATGACATGTTCCACCGGCGAGTACGCCTGCATCCAGGCGTAGTGCGCCGGGTCGGAGATGTCGCCGTACTCGCGTGAGGCGATGGAGTCCTGGAGCGGATCGCCGTCACGAGTGAGCAGGTCGAGCACGGGTGAGCGGGCGACCACGGCGGTGAACAGCTCCGGACGCTGGACTATGGCGACGCCCGCGGTGAGCCCGCCGCCGCTCGCGCCGTGGAAGGCAAGCTGCCCGCGCGCTGTGCGCCCGGTGCCGATCAGCTGCTCAGCGACGGCATAGAGATCGTCGAAGGTGTGCTGCTTGCGGCCGAGCCGCCCGTCGTCCCACCACTGGCGCCCGTACTCGCCCCCGCCCCGCAGGTGGGCTACGACGTAGCAGCCCCCGGCCTCGACGACGGGAACGGCGGTCTCACGGAACGAAGGCAGCATCGCGAGCCCGAAATTCCCATAGGCCTCGATCACCGTGGGGAGCGGGAGACCGGCGAGATCGCGCCGGTACAGCAGCGTCGCCGGGACGGCGCATCCATCGCGGGAGGTAGCCACAATCTGCTCGGTGACGCAGTCGTCGAGCGTGAAGGCCGGGGACGTCAGCGCGGTGAGCTGCCCGGTGCCAACCTCGTAACGGCAGGTGACGTGGGACGTCGTCGGTGTCGAGAACGTGAACGAGATCTCTTCGTCTCCGCGGACAAAGGGAGCCTCGCCGAGCACCGCGGCGGTCGCGATCTTGCCGCCCGCGGTTCCGGCCGCGGGCAGCTCGACCACATCGAGCCGGTTTCCCTGGAGGTCGTGGACGGCGATGCGAGTCTGCAGATCACGCAGCATGCCGATAACGAGGCGGTCGCCGAAGACCTCAAGATGCAGCAGCACGTCGTCCGATTCGGGGATGATCTCCCGCCAGGTGGCCGCGTCAGTACGCGTCGTCATGGGGATCCTGACGACCCGGCCCCGTGCGTGCTGCTCGTCGGTCACGATGGCGATGAAGTCGTCACCCGAGAAATCGCCGCGGTGCGACCCCGGTACCCCGGCCAGGAGGGCAAGCCATTCCCCGGTCTCGAGCGAGTAGACGTAGTCGGTCCGGTTGTCCACCACCAGCAGCACGTAACGGCCTCCGGCCGACGTGAAGATCTGCGGGAAGCGAAGCCGGGACACCGGCAGGGACTCGGCGGCCGGCAGCGGAGCGCCGAGGCGGTACAGGTAGATCCGGTCGTCGTTGCCGGTGAACTCCCCGCCCGCGACGTTCCGGTCGTCGACGAAGAAGCCGCTGGAGTCGGGCAGCCAGGCCACCGGCCAGGCCGGGTGATAGGGGAGGCGGAGGTCAAGCTGAGTGCCCGCGGCGACGTCGAGCAGGAGAAGCTCGCCATCCTCACGCCCGGCCACCTCGACCGAGGCCGCGACCAGCCTGGCGTCGGGCGACGGAGCGAACCAGACCAGCCGGGCCGGCGCGCCTGCGCGGCTCGCGATCTCGGCGACGTCCAGGATGGTGCGAGGGGGCCCGTCGGGGCTCTCCCGCACCGTCACCCGGGCGAACTCGCGGTCCTCTTGCTGGAACCAGTGATCTCCCGCCCGGACCAGGGGGCCGAGTCTGGACCGTGCGGCCAGCTCGTAGAGCCGGTCGTGCGTCTGCTGGTAGCCGGGCAGGGCGTGCAGGTAGTCGCGGGCACGCCCGTTCTCCGTGACCTCCCACGCCGCGCTGGCAGGGTTGCCGGTCGCGGACAGCAAGTTCTGGTTCACGCGGGCATGCCTTTCCAGTCCTCCGCCTGTGACCTGTCGTTGGCCGCGCGCTGCACGAGCTCCGTGATCAGGTCCGCGACCTCGGCTGCGCCGATGTCCATCGCTGCCTCGCCGATCGAGATCTCGATGACCGAGCGAGCCGGGTCGGCAGTGGCCCTGGCCTCGGCAAACAGCTGCACTCCGCTGTCGGCTGCCATCTCCTGCTGGAGTCTGGTGGCGACATCCGGCGCCACCGGTATGTGCACATGAAACAGCGCGGTCGGCGGCGGGTCTGGCCGGACGACGCCCGCGCCCGAGCGCCGGATCAGCTCCGCGATCTCGACGGCGCGATCTCGGTAGGCGCCCATCCGCGGCACGATCTCGTCGAGTGCCAGGAGCCCGGCAAGTCCGAGCGGCCAGTTGCCTACGGACTCGCCGCCGAGCCGGACGCTCCAGGTGCGCGCCTCGGCGACAAAGTCGGCGTCGCCGACAAGGACCGCTCCGCGCGGCACTTCCAGGGTCTTATACAGCGATACGTAGATGCTGTCGAAGAGCCCGGCGATTTCGGGGAACGGGCGGTCGTAGGCGGGCTGCGTCTCCCAGAGCCGGGCTCCGTCCAGGTGAGTGGCCGCGCCGCGGGCCCGTGCCAGCGCGACCTGATCCTGAAGATCGGCCCAGCTGGGCAGCTCGCCGCCGATCTCGCGCTGCGGCAGCTCCCAGACCACCGCTCCGGGCGGTTCCGGGATCGACTCGATGTCGGCCGCGCCGAAGAGGCGATGGGCATCGCCCAGCCGGCAGCACCGCAGCCCGTGAACGACGGCATAGCCGTCGTACTCCCAGTTGAGTAGGTGACAGGTGGGGTGGGCGGCAAAGACCGGTCGGCCGGCCCGGTCGCAATGGACGCGGAGCGCGATCTGCTGCGCCATCTTTCCTGTTGGCAGCAGAAGCGCTGCGGGCTTGCCGAGCAGATCGGCGATCCGGTGCTCCAGCATCTGGACCGGGTTGCCGGGACCGACGTGCGGCGTGTCGGCGCTGACGAAGGCCAGCATGCGTTCCAGCGCCGCCTGCGGGCGCCGTCGCGGCGAGTAGACGACCGACAATGATCGCGGCGAAGTCGTGGCGCCGCGTGCCTGGCCGATCACTTTGGCTGCCCTGCCCAGCCAGCGCGCAGCAGTGCCACGGCATGAGCCAGGTCGTCCGCCCACCGCTCCGGGGTTGTATCGTCCGGCTGGCTCTCGCCGACCGAATCCGCCATCGCGTTGAAGGCGCAGCACAACAGGCGCAGGTCGGCTTCCGGCATGCCGCTCTGCTGTGCGCGCGGGGAGAGCGCCCCGATCAAGGCCTCGGTCGACCGCTCCCGCATGCAGAGGTACGGCCCCCGCAGGTCGGGCTCGGCGTGGACAGCCTTCCGGTAGCGCCGGAGTGTGCGCAGATCGGCGGTCGTCTCCGAACGGAACCGCTCGGCGAAGGCGGCCAGCACCTCGAGCGGCCCGCCCTCGACGCCCAGCATCTCTACGGCCTCGCGGGTGACCGCCACGTCTGCCTGCTCGGCGATCACCGCGTCAATCAGATCCCCGCGGTTCTTGAAGTAGTTGTAGACCGTTACCTCGCCGACCTCCGCCAGGTCTGCGATGTCGCGCACACTGGTCGCCGCGACCCCGTCGCGAGTGAACAGCAGCCAGGCCGCATTCAGGATCGACTCACGAGTCCGGCGCCGCTTCCGCTCCCGCAGGGCCGGCCGCTGCTGCCTCGGAGGTTCGCTGGGGGAGCTCGTCACTCATGCCTCGTCTCGGTACGCGAATCCGCAGCCCACGCGGTCAGGGCGACGCGCATCGCTCCGGTGATAGCTACATATTTGTATAACTCTTCAAAAATATAGTGTGCTCCAACATTGTTGTCTAGACCCATATCGTTCGACTCATGGCTGATTTAAGATACTTTGTCGGTCTTACCCTCTGCGTCGGGCTGCCACCCGGCGCAAGGGCGGCAGGTCGCCGGCCATCCGCACCGACATCATCGGCTCCACCGGTACCGTCACGCTGCGAGCCGGCGGCCAGCTCTACCCATCGGGGTCGGCCGCGACGGCCGCGACGGCAGCGCTAGGAAAAGAAGAACCCCGAACCCTGACGTGGGCCGACGCCAGCGGCACCATCACCTCTACCGTCGACATGCTCGGCCGGCTCGTCTCCTACACCGACGCCCTCGGCCAGACCACCACCTACACCTACAACCAGGTCGGCCAGGACACAACCACTACCTTCGACCCAGCCAGCCAGGACACCGTCGCCAGCTACGGCTACGACCCCAACAGCGGCAACCCGACCACCACCACCGTCAACGGCACCCTGCTCGCCACGGCCAGCTACAGCCCAACCACCGGGCAGCTGACCAGCGTCGCTTACAGCAACGGAACCACCGCCACCCTCGGCTACGACGCCTACGGCAACCAGGACAGCCTCGCCTACTCGACCACCAGCACCGGTGATGTCTTCGACACCGACAGCGTGACCTTCAGCCCAGCCGGCCGGTACGCCACCGAGACCGCCAGCCAAGGCTCCGGCACCCTGAGCGTCACCTACGGCTACGACGGCGCCGGTCGGCTCACCAGCGCCGACGACACCCTCGGCACCACCACCACCGACAACGCCTACAGCTACGCTCCCAGCCCCGGCTGCACCGCAACCGGCGACGACGAGTATGCCGGCGAGAACACGAATCTCACCAGCTTCACCGCCACCACTGGCAGTACTACTAGTACCACCAGCTACTGCTACAACAACGCCGACCAGCTCGTCTCTAGCGACACCAATGGCACTACCAGCACTAGCTACTCCTATAGCGAGGACGGCGACCAGACAGACGACAACGGCACTGCCTACAGCTGGGACGCCTCCGACCGCGTCGCCACCGCCACTACCCCCGGCAGCGATGGGACCACCATCACCAGCACCTACGACGCCGTCAGCCGGCTCATCGAAAGCTCCTCCTCTGGCAGCGGCGGCACCGTCCAGTACGCCTACTCTGGCTGGACCGACACCCCCGCCGCGGTCCTCAGCACCACCGGCGCTGTCCTGCAGCAGTTCGTCGGCCTGCCGGGCGGCGTCGCCGTTACCCTCCAGACTTCGGGTAACACCTGGTCCTATACCAACCTGCAGGGCGACACCACCGCCACCACCAGCAGCACCGGCGCCCTCACCGCCGGGCCCGTCACCTACAACCCCTGGGGCGTCCTCAACCCCGGCCAGACCGCACCCGCCAGCACCACCGGGCCGAATGCTCTCGGGGCCTACGCAACCAGCGGCAAGCTCACCAGCCAGGCCACCGGCACCATCCTCCTCGGCGCTCGCACCTTCAACCCCGCCGAGGCCCGCTTCCTCTCCGTCGACCCGCACCAGGGCGGCTGCGCCAACCCCTACACCTACTCCTTCGGCGATCCGCTCACCGGGCCTGACATGACCGGCCAGGGCTGTGGCGGCGGGCTATCGGGCTGGGAGATCTTTGGGATAGTCCTAGGTGGAATCGCGGTTGCCACAGGCATAGGCGGATTGATCATCGCAGCCGCGGGAACAGCCACGGCGCTGACAGCAGGGGCGATTCTTGGCGGAGTGGCCATGGTGACCGGCACGGCGGCCACCCTAATCGACACGAAGACGTGCCTGACAACAGATCGGGCGGCGTGCTGGGGAGCCGGATTGGGTGCTGTCGGAGCGATCGCTGGTGGCGTGGGCGAGTATGGGGCCGTGAAGATGATGCTGGGTGCCAAAGATGGCAGCCTCGCCGATACCCTGGCAGGGCTTGGCGGAAGACTAGGGTACACGTGGGGCGGTTCTGCCCTGGCCTATGATGCCGGGAACACCTTCGGTAACTCTTCGGGATGCTAGGTGCTCGGGGTTGGTCTGTATGAGTTCTCGGCATTGGCTTCTGCCGCACGAGGAGTATTCCGTTCGTCGGCTCTTCGGGCCGCCGCCATACTCGCGGGCCATAGCCGGCCCGGCGCGAGACCTCGGTCCTGAGGGAATCAGGCTGTTCGGCGCAGGCGCAGGCAATGCGGTGGCGGCGACAATCATTCTCTTCGCCGCGATAGTGACGGTACTCACTTCAAGCATCATTGCGTGGTATCTCTTTGCCGTCGGAGCTCTGATCATGTGCCTCGCGATTTTCCGCTATGCGCAAGCGCTTCGCGCGGGAAAGGAATTTCGAGCAAGCAGCCCGAGAGCAGGCGATCAGAGATAAACGAATACTGCGCATTCGTAGGCCATCCGACGGGACAGCCATCCGAAGCACAGTCCAGAACAGGTCTTGCGATACAGGTATTGGAGAACATCAAGGCGACAGCCCAGCCGCAGGGTGTTCCGTGGCCGAAGTGTCATTGACTATTAAAGTGAGCGACCATATTAGGAATCGTGGTCACTCAGCAGCCCGCTCGCGAGCCGTCGGCTTGGCTTCGCGAAACCTGGCGGGCTCTGCGCTTCTGCCGGGCGGCATCGTGGTTGTAGACAGCCTGGGCATGCATGCGAGCCAACCGGCCCTTGGCTTCCCTCACACGCGAGGAGATCGCGGTGTGGGAGAAGGAAATCGAGCGCCACGGGAATTCCAGAAAGACGGCACGCGAAGCGCGATCACTGCTCGCCACCATCCTGGGCGACGCCATCCCGCTGCGCATCCAGTACAACCCCGCCACTCGGCAACGGAACAAGGGCCGCAGAGGCCAGCAGCGTATTGAGCGTGCGGAGAAAGCCGCCAAAGTCTGGGCAACACCTCTTGAAGTCCTTCTGTTCGCCGAGCGCTCATCGGCGCTGTCCGGCGAAGACACCGATTTCGTCATGGACATCACGATGGCCTACACAGGCATGCGGTGGAGCGAAGCCATGGGTCTTCAGCCCGGATGCACCCACGACGACAGTCTCGACGTCGACTGGAAGCTCTACGAGCTCAGTGCTCGGTTCTACGAGGGCCGGCCGAAGGACGGATCCATCAGGTCCGTCGACCTGCCCCCGTTCCTCGCCGGGCTGCTCAACCGCTACGAGTCGGAAACTGGGAAGCGTACGTGCACTTGCCGCAATCTCGAGCCGCCGTGGTGCCAGGGCCGGAGCTATCTGTTCCTCGGGCCTGGCGGCGTGCATTTCCGCCGATCCAACTATTCGAGCCGGATCGCCCGTCCGGCCGCCGACGGCTGGTATCCAGAGCGCAACGGACGGGGAGCGCGCGCGGCGGCGCCGGTGCTCGCGGACATGAGTGCCCCGTGGCCTGGGGCGCTCAAGCCGCAATGGCCTCCGGCTGTAGCTGGCGAGCCGTACGAGCCGCCGACCGGCCGCGGCATTCCGCGGCTTGCCGCGACGGAAGGATGGGGCCTGTGCTCGGCATGCGGCCATTCGGTACCGGTGCGCCGCGACGGCCTCATCGCCAGCCATCACGTCGGCGGCGCGCAGTGCCGGGGGACTGGCGCGCCCGCAGCCGAGCCGCCCGCCTTGGCGTCCTGGCTACCAGTCCATGCGGGGCTGACCCCGCACGGACTGCGGCACGGTCATCAGACCTGGATGGATGATCTCGGGATCCGGTACGTTCTGCAGTCCGAGCGGATGGGACACGAGGTGCAGGGCATGCGCGCTGTCTATAGTCACATCACGCCGCGGATGCGGGCGGAGCTGACGACGGGGCTCCAGAAGCTATGGGATGACGCCCTGCGGCAGCGCGCTGAGATGGCGCCGAAATCGGCGGTGAAGACGCTGGACCGGCTGCTCGAATCTCATCGCGAGGCCCGGCTCTGCGGACCCGATTTTCAAGATCCGCTCCCCTTCCGGTTCCCAAACCGGGCATTCGCGACTGCGCGCCAGGCGACCGAATCGGGAAGCAGGGCGCTGACCCGCGGTTTCACATGGGGTGAGCGATGGGACTTGAACCCACGACATCCAGGACCACAACCTGGCGCTCTGCCAACTGAGCTACGCCCACCATGCTGCCGGCCAGTACGAACCAGGCGGCGACAAGAGCATACCGGGCGCTGGCTAGTGGGCAGAACCCGATTCCCCGTTGCCGGCCGGATCCCCGGCGGTGATCCTGGCCGCGATCTGCCGGGCGGTCAGGGTGTCAGGGCCCGGCTGGGGCACGAACACGGCCTCGCGGTAATAGCGCAGCTCACGGATGCTTTCCCTGATGTCGGCCAGCGCCCGGTGGCCGCCGTGCTTCTCCGGGCTGGCGAAGTAGGCCCGCGGGTACCAGCGTCTGGCCAGCTCCTTGATGCTGGACACGTCGACCATGCGGTAGTGCAGGAAGGCGTCAAGCTCGGGCATGTCCCTGGCCAGGAACGTGCGGTCAGTGGATATCGAGTTACCGCACAGCGGAACCTTCTTGGACTCGGGCACGTGCTGGCGCACGTAGCCCAGGACGATGTCCTGTGCCTCGGCCAGGGTCAGCCCGCCGTCGAGCTCGTCCAGCAGGCCGGAGCTCGTATGCATCTCGCGGACCACGTCCGCCATGCCGTCGAGGGCCTGCGCGGGCGGCTTGATCACGACGTCCATCCCGTCGTCGACGGCCCTGAGCTCGCCGTCGGTAACGATGCACGCGATCTCAACCAGCGCGTCGGAGGAGAGGTCGAGCCCGGTCATTTCGCAGTCGATCCAGACGAGCCGGTCAGTCATTGGCCCAGCCTAGGTCAGTGGGAGCGCCTGCGGGCACGCCCCGGAGGCGGCTGGCCAGCGCGGCGATGTGGTCGGGCACCGGCACGCCATCCTTAAGCGCCGGGTCGGGCTCGGCCGGGCCGAACGCGAGCGCGGCGGGCAGGACGCCGGCCCAGATGGGGGTGTCGTAGTCCTCCGGGTCGTCCTTGGGCCCGCCGGAACGGACCTTGACCGAGGCCTCGTCGAGCGGCAGGGCGAGCACGACGGTCGCAGCCAGTTCCTTGCGGCTCGGGGCACGGGCGTGGTCCCACCGGCCGGGCACCAGGTGGTTGGTCACCGCCTCGAGCGCGGTGAGCTTCTCCTGCGGATCGCGGACCAGGCGCGGGCTGCCGAAAATCACCGCGCTGCGGTAGTTCATCGAGTGGTGGAAGACGGCACGCGCACAGACCAGGCCGTCCAGCAGTGTGATCGTGACGCAGACCTGGTGTCCCGCGGCCGACAGCAGGGATCTGTTGCCCGACGAGCCGTGTAGGTACAGGTTCCCCCCGTTCCGGCCGTAGCCGGTGGGCAGCAC
This sequence comes from Streptosporangiaceae bacterium, assembly GCA_030038495.1. Classification (GTDB taxonomy): domain Bacteria; phylum Actinomycetota; class Actinomycetes; order Streptosporangiales; family Streptosporangiaceae; genus JAJYUU01. The sequence continues at coordinate 9,766 of JASHOV010000137.1, read as the reverse complement.
GACCGGCGCTCCGTCGACGATCACTCCGAGATGGCAGACAAGGCCCGCGTCGATGACGGCGTCCAGGTCGGCCCGGTCCAGCCGACCCCGCTCCCGCAGGCGGTGCAGGGTCGTGCGCGGAGTGGGCGATAGGGGCCGGTCGGAGGTCATGGACATACCGTACCTGGGATCATCGACGGTGCCCCGTTCCCCCTCATGGCCAGGGACCCTCTGTGCCTGGGCGCGCCGATAAGGGATCATTGCCGCATAGGGCCGCAGTGGCCGGGGTCAGATGAGGTGTGTGTTGACAGACGACATCGGTGTTCCAGGCGGGGTCAATAACGTTCAGGGCGTGCCCGGAGTGGAGGACCCGCCTCGGCTGCACGCGTGGATGGCGAGCGCCGGCCTCGACCATGGCGCTCTGCGCGGCGTCACGCTGATCGCGGGCGGCCGGTCCAACCTGACCTACCGGCTGGATCTCGACGGCGGGCAGCTGGTCCTGCGGCGGCCGCCGCTCGGCCACGTGCTGCCGACGGCGCATGACATGAGCCGGGAGTACCGGGTGCTGACGGCCCTGCAGGGCACGCTGGTGCCGGTGCCGAGGCCACTCACGATCTGCCAGGACACCGAGGTTATCGGCGCCCCGTTCTACCTGATGGAGTACGTCGACGGCCTGGTGCTGCGCACCCCGGCGGACGGGGCGGTCCTGACCCCAGAGCTGGCCGGGGAGCTGTCCGAGCTGCTGGCGTGCACCATGGCGACCATCCACGGGGTGCAGATCGACGAGGTCGGCCTGACCGGATTCGGCCGGCCCGAGGGCTACATGGCGCGGCAACTGGCGCGATGGCAGCGGCAGTGGGAGCTGTCGGTAACGGGGGAGCGGCCCGGCTACGACCAGCTGGTCGCCAGGCTTACCGAGGGTCTGCCCGAGTCCTCCGAGGGCACGCTCGTGCACGGAGACTTCAGGCTCGACAACACGCTGGTCAACCTGGGCCATCCGGCCAGGATCGCCGCGGTCGTGGACTGGGAGATGTCGACGCTCGGCGATCCGCTCGCCGACCTGGGCCTGACGCTCTCGTACTGGGCCGACACTGGCGACGACAAGGGCTTCCTCGACATCAACGTGGGGGCGGGCATAACCGCGCTGCCCGGCTTTTACAGCCGCAAGCAGTTCGCTGATCGGTACGCGGAGCTGACCGGCCGGGATGTGTCCGGCGTCGGGTACTACATGGCGTTCGGGTACTACAAGCTGGCCGTCGTACTGGAGGGGATCTACGCGCGGTACCTGCAGGGCAAGACCGTCGGCGAAGGCTTTGAACGCGAGGGACCCGCGGTGCCCGTGCTGATCGCGAGGGCGCACCAGATGCTCGACATGGCGGGCCAGGCCTAGCTGGAGCGTGAGGCCCGGCGCCCCGCTCTCGCCGGGCCCCACGTCAAAAGGACGCGTGGGGGTCGAATCAGGTTCACATGTTTCGGCGAATTAACCCGCAGAAGTTTTGGGCGTGTCCGCGGATCAGCGCGCGCAGCCCAGGTCGCACAGGCGGTGCGCGATCGCAGCGATGAAGATCTTGCCGACCTCGACCGGGTTGATGATCCGGTAGGCGACGCCGTCGGTGGCGGTCGCGATCTGGGTCATCCCCGCGTAGTTGCCCGCCGTCCCGAACTGCAGGATTATGATCTCGACCTTGCGGTTCGGGTTGTACAGACCGCGCAGCTTGGTCAGCAGCGAGCTCAGGCTCATGTCGCCGGCTGTGTCGTCGATCCCCGCGGTCAGTACCAGCACTGCGTTGGAGTAGTTCGGCGCATAGCTGGCCGTCATCTGCTGGTACGCGGCCAGGATCGCGTCATACAGATGCAGCGGGTGGTCCGTGGTCGTGGTCAGGGTCTCGTTGACCTCCTGGATCTGCTCGCGCCGGGAGATCAGCCCGTACTGGGCCGAGAGTGGTCCCACGGACACCAGGCTCTTATAGGCGCTGGCGGTGCTCTGGCTGTTGGGCGCCTCCCACAGGCCCATGGACGTGGTGTCAGGGAACAGGACCAGGCCGTGCGCGGCAGTCTGGGTGAGCATCTGCTCCAGCGTCAGCCCATCGACGCCCGTCGGCGCGCCCATGGGCGCGGAGTCATCCATGATGGTGAGGATCCTGGAGCCCAGGCCCAGCTTCTGCCAGGAGACCAGGTTGGTCGCGACCTCGCTCGCGCTCGGCGGCGTCGCTACCTGGAGCGGCTGACCGCTCAGCCCCGAGTCGGCCGGGAAGGTGTCGGCGACCCCGTCGGCCGACCGGAAGCCGTTGTATCTGATGACTGACTGCGCGTACGGCGTCTGCAGGTACCTGCCGAAGGCAGTGGCGGCCTGCGCCATGGCCGAGTTCGTGGAGGTTACGACGTAGGGATAATCCAGCTCCGGACTGCCAAGCTGCGGCGTCGACCCCGACGGGTAGGCCGCGGCCAGCGGTATGCGCGGGTTGGCCCGGTCGTAGGACACCACCGCCTGCTCGGACGCCTCGGTGACCGCCCGGCTGACCTCGGTGCTGGCCATGAACTGCTCGAGCGCACTGGCCGAGTCGAACTCCTCGGTGTCCTCGGCGCTGTACACGAACTTGGTGAAGCCGGCCCGGCCATTCACCGTGGTGCCGAGCTCGCGGGTCAGCTCGATCAGCGTCGACAGGCCGACTGCGCTGTCGGTCGGGTCCGGTATGTCGACGGACAGGCCCATGCTGGTCGGCGGGCCGCCGTAAGTCGGCGGCAGCAGCAGGTTCCAGCTCGCCGGCCCGGCGAAGAGCTTGGTCTGCTTGGCGACCAGCGGCGAGGTGACGAGCATGATGGGGGAAAGGGCCACCGTGATCCCGGTGGGCTGCACGTCCTCGGCGCCCACCGCGTAGCTGCGGGCCTCGTCCACCCAGTCGCTGGAGTCGGGAATCCAGGCGTCCACCGGCGCCAGGCCGCGCAAGGTGTCCTGTCCGTCGACCTGGGCGGCAACGGCGGCGGGCTCGCCCGGCGTCACCTCGACCTCGACGCACTGACCCGCCGCGGTGATGTCCTGCTTGTTGAACGACCTGGCGACGGTCGTGATCGCGGGTGAGATGTCGAAGCTGGCGGCCAGGTTGACGAGCAGCGGCCGGTTGGAGCAGGAGGCGTGCGCGATCACGGCCTTCGCGGTCATGCCCGCCATCACGACGACAGAGACGATGAGCGCGATTACTATGAGTAGCCCGATACTTGCTCTGCGGGTACGCTCACGTCGGCCCGTTCCCGAACCTGCTCCGCGTCGTGCCACTTCAGCGTCCCTCTTGGTCGTGCGGCCAGCACGGCCGCATACTGCCGCACGTCGGCGATGGCTGGACTATATCGAACATCCAGTGCTAGATCGGCTGATTCTGTTGAGTTGCCCGGTTTATACTCCCGGTCATCGGCTAGCTGGCATCGTGACGCGCCGGCGCCAGCAGGTAGCACGCGATCGGCGCGGCCGATGCGGCGTTCAGCGAGTCAACCTGCCGGCTCATCGGGATGCGCACGGCCTGGTCGGCGCCGGCCAGCCAGCGAGGGGAAAGCCCGCCGCCCTCGCTGCCGATCAGCAGCGCCATCTTCCCGTCCGCAGCGATCTGGCCGATCGGCGTTGCCGCCGGGTCGGGCGTCAGCGCCAGCAGGCGGAACCCGAGGCCGCGCAGCCACGCCAGCCCCTCCCGCCAGTCGGGCAGCCGGCTGTACGGCACGGCGAACACTGCGCCCATGGATACCTTGACCGCCCTGCGGTAGAGCGGGTCTGCGCACCGCGGTGCCAGCAGCACGGCATCTATTCCGAGCGCGGCAGCGCAGCGGAACACGGCCCCGACGTTGGCGTGATCCACGATGTCCTCCAGCACTACGATGCGCTCGGCGGCCGCCAGAACCTCGGCGGCCGGCGGTATCGGGAGCCGCCGCATCGACGCGAGCGCACCGCGGTGGACCCGGTAGCGGGTCAGGCGCTCGGCGACGACGGCAGGGACGACGTAGCACGGTGCCATGCTGGCCATCGCGATGTCCGCGATCGCGGCCAGCTTGTCGTCCGCCACCAGCATGGAGCGCAGCGGGTAGCCAGCGGCGATAGCCCGCCTGATGACCTTGTCGCCCTCGGCTATGAATAGCCCCTCGGCTGCCTCAAGGCTCCGCCGCAGGTGAGTGTCGGTAAGCCGCACGTAGTCCGCAAGCCGCGGGTCGGTCGCGTCGGTCACCCGCACCGGATCTGCCATGACCAGTCTGGCGGTCCGCCTGCCGGTCACGCTGCCCCGCGGTGCCTTGCGGCCCGGCGGGCACATTGATACTTTGATATCTAATGCTTAGAGGACTAACTATAGGAGTCATCATGAACGACCTGCCGTTGCAGGGACGGGTGGCCATGGTCGCCGGGGCAAGCAAAGGGATCGGGGCGGCTACCGCCGAGGCTTTCGCGGCCGGCGGGGCGGCGGTGGTGCTCGGCGCGCGTGACCTCGAGGCGCTGAACCAGGTCGCGGCACGCATCCGCGGCAATGGCGGCAGGGCACTCGCGGTGCGCACCGACGTCAGCGATGAGGCGTCGATGCGCGAGTTCACGGAGGCGGCGCTGGCCGAGTATGGCCGCCTGGACGCGGCCTTCAACGATGCGACCGACGGGCCTATGCCGGCGCCGCTGACGGACATAGACACGGCCGAGTTCGACCGGGGCATCGCCACCAACGTCCGCGGCACGTTTCTCGGCATGAAGTACCAGATCCCGGCGATGCTGCGCGGCGGCGGCGGCGCGATCGTCAACATGGCCTCGCTGGCGGGCAGCACCGGGGTCGCCAACCTCGCCGCCTACGTGGCCGGCAAGGCCGGCATTATCGGGCTGACCAAGGTCGCCGCGCTTGACTACGCCGACAAGGGCATCCGGGTCAACGTGGTCGCCCCCGGCACCATCCTCACCCATCACCTCGAGCGTGCTGGCGAGCAGGCTCAGCGCGGCGCGGCCATGGCCGCGCCGATGGGGCGGATCGGCACCGTGACCGAGGTGGCGAACACCGTGCTGTGGCTGTGCTCAGAGCAGGCCAGCTACATCACCGGCATCGTGGTACCTATCGACGGCGGGCAGTCGGCTGGCACCAAGCCGCCGCACATGTACCGGCCGGGCGAGCCGATGCGGCATTAACCGGTGCGCCGTGCGCCGGCCGTTACGCGGCCCAGATGCGCCTGGCGTAATCCAGGAAGTTCGTCCCGAGAATCTTCTCGATCCGGCTCTGGCTGTAGCCGCGCAGTTCGAGCAGGCGGATCAGCTCATAGAACTGGTTGACGCCGCGCAGGTCGATGACGAAAGGGAGCGTGTCGGCCCGCTCTCCCGCGGCGCTGACGCCGGCCGCCTGGCGCCGCGCGACGTGCTCTGCCAGCGTGGCCCGGTAGGCGTCCAGGTCGTCGATCGAGGTGACGGAGCCGTCCGTGCCGATGCCGACGTGATCCTCACCGCACACGTTGACCGCATGATCGATGTGCTCGACGACGTCAGCGGCGCGCGCATGGCCGGAGATGTTCAGGAAGGGCATGAAGTAAATGCCGACGAAGCCGCCGCGCGATGCCACCAGCCGCAGTTCCTCGTCCGTCTTGTTGCGCGGCAGGTCGGTAAGTGCACGGCAGCCGGTGTGATTGATCGAGACTGGCTGGCGGGAGATTGCGGCGGCCTCGAGGCAGGTCCGTTCCCCGCTGTGTGACAGGTCGACCATGATGGCGCTGTCGTTCAGGCGTTCGACCACTTGCCTGCCGAATGCGGTCAGACCGCGGTTCTCGGCTGCCATCGAGCCATCGCCGATGTGGTTCGCCTGGTTATAGGTCAGCTGAATGACTCGCACGCCGAGCCGGCCGAACATCTCGACCCGCTCGAGGTCATTGCCGATCGCCACGGCGTTCTGGAAGCCGTAGATGACCCCGATCTTGCCTGCGCTCCTGGCCTGGGAGATGTCATCGACGGCGCGGACCTTGATCAGATCGGCCGCGTTGCGGGCAATAATCGAGTCCCAGACCTCGATCTCGTGGATCGTGTGCTCGAACGGCGGCATGTCGCCCATGGTGTAGCCGAGCGTGATGTTCACCGCGGTGAGGCCCGAGGCGTGAGCATCGGCCAGCGTGCGCTGGTCGATCGTCATTTCCTCGCTGGACTGGTTCAGCTGGCCGGCCGCCTCCGCCGAGTGCTCAGCGTTGGGGTTGTCGAGGCTGCCGAGCGCGTTGATGATCAGGTAGTCGGCCGCGGCGCTCACCGGTCGGCCTCTCCGGCCTGATACCCGGAGCGGTCGTAACGGTAGCCGCGCTTGACCACGAACGCGATGCTGCTCAGATTGGCCAGGTCAGCCACCGGGTCCTCGGCCAGTACGACGAGGTTCGCCAGCTTTCCGGCCTCGACCGTGCCCATGGAGGCCTGCGCGCCGATGCTCCTGGCGCCAACCAGCGTGGCGCAGCGGATGACCTCCTCGGCGGGGATGTCGCACTGCTTCGCCAGGAACGCCAGCTCGTCATGCAGCGACGGGAACGGGTGCTCCGGGTCGGTCTCATAATCGGTACCCGTCGAGATCGGGACTCCGGCCCGGTAGGCCTGAGCGGTGAGGCTCGCGCACAGGGCCGAGTTGGCCCTCGCGCGCGCCTGGCCCTCCGGATCGGTCGGGGCGTCCCACGTCCGGCTCCACATGCTGGCGGTCGCGTCCAGTATCGTGCCGCGCGAGCGCATCTGTGCGAACAGCGACTCCATCAGCTGATCGTCGCCGCCGGCGAACCGGTCGTAGTCGATGGGCGGCTTGTCCTTATAGGTGGACAGCTGCTCGGCGGCGGCCTCGTAGGCGAGCATGTGGACGTGCGATATGGAATCCACGCCCGCGCCGATGACCTCGCCAGGGCTGGCCGGGAAGACCGCACCGTGGGCCCAGGTACTGATGCCCTGCCGGTGGGCCTCGGCCGTGATGGCGGCGACGCTGCGGCCGGGCAGGTCGGCGTAGATCTTGATCGCGGTGGCGTGCGTTCCCCTGGCCATGGCCACGGCGAGGGGCAGATCGGTCTCGTCGGTAATCGCCTGCATCCAGGGAACGCTGCCCGGCGTCTCGCCCTTGGAGACCTGCCAGGTGCGCGGGTCGTCGAAAAAGCCGGGGCCGGCCATGAGGGCGGCGTAGTGGATGTCCGGGCCGGGAATCTCGCCGACCCTGGTGGCCCGGGCGAGGTCGCCGATCTGGCGCAGGTCATCGGCCATGATCCGGATCGCGGTGACGCCGCCATAGACGTGCCTGCCCAGGGTGGCTTCGGCGACTGGCCGATCGGGCGGGGTCGCGATGTGCTGGTGCGAGTCGATCAGGCCGGGGATGACGAACTGGCCCTCAAGATCGAATACCTGCGCGTCGCCGTACTCGTCCTCCGGAACTTGATCATCCGGAGCTACCAGGACGATCTCGGGGCCGTCGGTGACTATCGTCATCGACGGCTGCGCGGGCCCGCCGGTCCCGTCGATCAGCGCCGCTCCCCGGTAAACCGAGACCGTGCCCCGCCCAGGCGCGGCAAACGGCACCGCAGCGCCGGCCTCCTCATGATCCATACCATAATACTAGCAAAAGCCCCTAATCGCTTCAAAGCGCACCAGGGTACGCGAGCGGCAACATCGACATTTCACCGATCGTGCACCCCATAAAGCGGGGTAAATGCCTCGAAAGAGGGGGCACTATCGGTGAAATGTCGGTGCGCAGGACGATTCTGATCCTCATGGAAGCCACGCGCACGCCCGATAAGTGGCAGTTCGGGGGATTAGTAACGGCGGCCGACCTGCGCAAGACCGGAGTCACGCGCAAACGGCAGGCGATGCTGCTGGCCCGCGGCGAGCTCGTCGCGGTCAGCGGCGGAGTACTTGCCCCGGCGGCCGCCTACCGGGAGCTGCTGGCCAAGCCGACCGGCGAAGCGTTACTCGGGGCCGCGGCGGCACTCATGACATCGGCTCCTGGCGCAGTGGCGAGTCACACCACGGCGGCCGGGATACACCGGCTCGATGTGCTCGGCCGACCGCCGCAGCGAGCCACGATCACCCGGCCGCCCGGGTCGGGCAGCAGGTCGGGGAAGGCGGGTGTCCTGGTGCACTCAGCTGAGCTTCCGTCAGGTCACGTTACGCAGCGGAACGGGCTGCCGGTGACGACCATCGCCAGGACCGTGATCGACATGGCGCGCAGCTCGCCGTTCCGCGCGGGAGTGGTGACCGCGGACAGTGCGCTGCGCCGCAACCGGACCAGCAAGGACGAGCTGCGGGCGGTGCTGAGCTACTGCAGGCAGTGGCCCGGTGCGAAGACGGCGGCCACCGTCGTTGAGTTCGCCGACGGCCTGGCGGAGTCCGCGCTGGAGTCGATCGCGCGCGTGCTCTTCCGCGATCTCGGATTTCCGCCGCCCGAGCTGCAGGCCTGGATTGGCGACGGCAACGAGGAATTCCGGGTCGACTTCAGGTGGCGCAAGTACCGGACAGTCGCCGAGGTGGACGGGGCGGTCAAGTACACGGAGCTGACCGCGGATCCCGCGCAACGGGCGATCGGCCAGCTGCGCCGCGACCAGTTCCTGCGCGAGCTCGGCTACGAGGTCGTGCATTTCACCTGGCAGGACATCACCCGCGATCCGGAACGCGTCGCGGCCGCCGTCAGGCTCGCGTTCCGGCGTGGGAGCAGGGTAGCGCCGGACTGAATGTCGGTGCCCGAGCCGGGCGCGCCTGGTCAGGCGCCGAGGCCGGTGGCTGCCCGCAGCCGGGCAGCGGCGGACGGCGGCGCGCCGACGTAGTCGAGGCCGAGCAGCGCGGCGCCGGTAACTGGGGGAACGTCGGCGATCCGGATCTCGGCACCGGGAAGTTCAGCCGCCAGCCGGTTGCGGATCGTGCCGTCCAGCAGCGCGTCTCGCGCCGTCATCAGGCTGCCGCCGAGCACGACAGGCACGGCCACGCCGGGTACCGGCGAGCCGTGATCGAGTCCCAGCCGCCGGGCCGCCACGGTCGCCATCACGCAGACCTCATCGGCCTGGTGGAGCACGACTTCCCTGGCCACCTCGTCGCCCCGGCCGGCCACCGCGAAGAGCACCGGGACCAGGCCGTGCAGTTCCGGGTAACCGATCTTGCCGAGGTAGACGCCGGTGACGACCTCTGCCACCGTGGCGAGACCGAAATGCGCGGGCACCTCGGTGCGCAGCAGTGTCTGCGGGCCGCGGCCGTCCTCGGCACGGATCGCGTGCCACAGCGCCTCCGGGCCCAGTTCGCCGCCGCCGCCCCAGTCGCCGCTGATATGCCCGAGCGCGAGGAACCTGGTGGTGCGGCCGTCCGGCGCCACGCCCACGCAGTTCGTGCCCGCCCCGCACACGACCCCGATGCCCCAGTGGCTGCCGGTGCTGCCATCGTCAAGGCCCGCCCGCAGCACCGCGAACGTGTCGTTCACCACCGATGTCGTGGCCGACCAGCCCAGTGCGCCGATCAGCTCACCAAGCTCGGTCTCTTCCTCGGGCAGGTCGGCGCCGGCCAGGCAGGCAGAGGTGTGGGCGGCCACCGGGCCGTCGGCGGGCAGGCCGGCCGCGGACGCCGCGGCGGATACCAGCGAGCGCAGCACCGAGAGCATGCCGTCCCGGCCGACGCCCTGATGGTTGGAGCCGCCGCCGCGGACCGATCCGAGCACGCTGCCGTCGGCCCCGACCAGGGCGACGTCGGTCTTGCTGTTCCCGCCGTCGATGGCGAGGACGGCTGCGCCCGCTCGCGTCACCGATTCGCCCAGGGCAGGAACGCGGCATTCTCCGCCAGCAACCGGTCGGTGAGCTTCTG
>JASHOV010000136.1 GCA_030038495.1 Streptosporangiaceae bacterium | reverse complement strand
GATGCGCCTGCTTGCGGTGCGTCTGGGGATTACAGTGCCGGAGGCGTTGTGGCCTCGTCTGGTGGAGGCGGCGACGTTCAGGCAGATGCGGGCTGCGGCCGACCGGCTCCAGCCGAGGTCTAATCTGGCCGATCCTAAGTCGTTCTTCCGCAGTGGCCGGTCGGGCACCGGACGTGAACTTCTTACCGACACGGAGCTTGGCCGCTACTACGAGTGCGCGGCTCGGCTGGCCCCGGCTGACCTGCTGGACTGGCTGCATAGGCCAGGCACGCTGCCAGCCTCAAAGGTGGCACGAGCACCGGCTAGCCTACAGGGGTGGATCGAGGCCAAGGGCTAGCCTGCGCGTTGCTCATTATTAGTCATGCGTTCAATCGCCCCGGAGTGCCACTTGAACAAGTCCTGCACGGTGGCCGGCGGTCGCTGGCGGCTGGGCGGTGCCCGTCGAACGGCTCTCTTCCATGCGCAGTTGTCATATTCTCGACGAGCAGCACGTCTCCGAGTTCCCAGTCAAATCCAACGGTTTCCGCGGCATAAGCCGACCTAATCTCCGCCAGAATGTCCGCTTCAATAGCACTCCCGTCGCTGTAGTAGGTGTTATAAGGCAGATCCTCTTCTGGCAGCTACGGCCGCCCGAACTCGCAGGCTGATCACATGCAAATACGATACGAAGTGGCCAGTGTGTTGCAGGGCGAGCATCAGCTGCTCCCAGAGCCGTCCGTTCGCCGGGTCCGCCGCCGTGCTTTCCCGCAGTTCGGGTATCAGGCTGACGTACTGGCCGAGGCTGGGCCGGGCCTCGTGCAGCAACTCGCGCACTTCGCTGCGCTCGTCCAGCAGCCGTCGCGCGACCGGGCCCATCGCCAGCGTCGCCGGGACGTCTGCCAGCGGCGGATCCCCCCGGACGGCGAGTGCCCCGGTCAGGTAGCTCACGGCACCGGGCAGGTCGCCAGACCTCAGGGCGGCGCGTCCCTGCCCGGTCAGCGGGCGGAACTGCGTCACGTCCAGTTCGCCCGGACGTACCTCGAGCTGGTAGCTGCGATACTCGCCGGTATGCAGCCAGCTGGCAGGAGCAAGCCGCTTGCGCAGCGCCCAGATCTGGGTCCGCAGCGCTCCCGGGCTGGTGGTCGACCCGTCGGCGTCCCACACCGACTCGGTCAGCCGGTCGGCGGTCATCACCTGGTTGGAGTGCAAGAGCAGAACCGTCAGCAGGCCGCGCTGCATCAGCTGCGGGATGTGCAATTCGGCGCCGTCATCGCCGACCACCTGGAGCCGACCGAGAACGCTAACCTCATCAGGCCTCGCAACGCAGCAGTTGCCTGGAGGCTCGCAGGTGCGCGTGACACCTTTGTGGCAAATACGTGATACAACGTCTCGTCCCCTTTATAGCGACTGGTACCGGGGGCGCGACGCATCCGGTTCGGGGTACGGGCCGATGCTGGCGATAGTGGGACTCCGATGAGCGGCGGAACCGTCTTAGCGCCCGGCGCCAGGTCTCGCGAGATGGGCAGTACGCCGCGCGCGTGGACGGTGGACGGGCACGCCCGCGGGCTGCGTGCGGCACTGAACCGCCGCCGCGCTTGTGTTGCACCCAGCCGAGGACAAGGTTCTGCTTGTCGCCGACGCGTGCGGCCTGCCCCTGATCGCAGGGTCCGCCGAGGCAACCGGGATCGGGAACCATCCGGCGGACATTGCAGGACCGCTACTGCAAAGGATCGCATCTGCCGCGACGTCGAGCAGCAGCCGCCGGTAGCCAGCGGGGAAGAGGTGTTCCTGGTCGGCGGTGGCCCGGGGAAGGTTGCGGCGTCGTCTGCCCCGTGAATGACGAGAGTTGGGCGCAGGATGGGAGCCGGCCCGGCAAGCTTGTGTTCTCTGTGCTCGCAGGCGGGGGTCGCCGTCAGCCTCGCCCGACCGGTGCCGGTAGGCATGGACGGTGATCGGGGCCAGTCGTCGTTGTCCCGGGATTCGGCGGTCCGCTGGAATTGCGCGTAGTCCAAGGCGCTCACGCACCAGCATCGGGATCTATGGGTCAATTTGATTTCACTGAAAGTCACTAAAATCTAGGCATGACCGACGACGCGGGAGGATGCCATGCGGCGAATCCCGGCCGTCCTCATGTGGCTTTCCGTGTCCTCAGCGGGCTCGCCGTCCGGCACGGTGACGTCTTGCTCCCCATGCCATCGCCTAAGCCGCGGGCAGTGCTGGCGATCCTGCTGCTGCGGGCCAACGAGGTGGTCTCAGCCGGGACGCTCGCCGAGACCCTGTGGGGCGCGCAGCCGCCGAGAACCGCGGCGACGGCGTTGCAAAATCACGTCATGCGGCTGCGCCGCCACCTGGGCACCTGCGCCGGTGCGAGGATAAGGACGGTGCCTCCCGGCTACCTGGTCGAGGTCCGCGATGGCGAGCTGGACCTGCACCGGTTCACGCGGCTGCGGGATAACGGGCGCGCCGCCGGGCAGGGCGGCGCCTGGGCTCAGGCGGTCAGTGACCTGACGCAGGCGCTGGAGTTGTTCGGCAGCGGGCCGCTGCTCGCCGGAGTGGACGTGCTGGGGCCCCACCTGCCCGATGTGCCGGGGCTGATCGAGATGAGGCTGCAGACCCTGGAGTGGCGGATCGACGCCGACCTGTACCTCGGCCGACACATGGAAACAGTCACGGAGCTGCGCCGGATCACGTCGATGCACCCTTTCCGGGAACGCTTCCACGAGCAGCTCATGGTCGCTCTGGTCAGGTCCGGCCGACAGGCGGAGGCACTGTTGGCGTACCAGGACGCACGGCAGGTCATCGTCGATGAGCTCGGCGTCGAGCCCGGGCGGACGCTGCAAGAGCTGCACCAGCGGATCATCGTCGCCGACCCGGCCCTTCGCGATCCCCCTGAGCCGCCGCAGTGGGCAGGTACGGGTGTGCTGGCGCAGCAGTCCGCCTGCTTGCCGGGCGTGCCGCCAGTGGCCCAGCTTCCCGTCGATCTTGCCGACTTCACCGGCAGGGTCGCCCTGAGCGCTGATCTCGCTGGGTGGATCACGCAGGCCGGTGGGGTCCATCCCGGGCAGGTTCGGATCGCTGCGGTGACCGGGCCCGGGGGAGCGGGTAAGACCGCGCTCGCTATCCACGTGGCTCACCTGGTCAGCGAGCAGTTCCCGGACGGACAGCTGTACGCCGATCTGCGGGGCGGCGACTCCTGCCCGGCCGACAGCAACGATGTGCTCGCGCGGTTCCTCAGGGACCTGGGCGACAAGCGGCACGCCGCGTCGGCCGGGCCGGAGGCGGATGAGGAGCTCCAGACGGCCTACCGGAGCCTGCTGGCAGGACGCCGCATGCTCGTAATCCTCGACAATGCCAGTGACGCACAGCAGGTCAGGCCGCTGCTCCCCGGGACGGCGGACTGCGGTGTGCTGATCACGAGCCGCGGTCGGCTTGCCGACCTCGATGGCGCGCGGGTGCTGGAGCTGGGCATGCTCGAGGAGGCCGATGCACTGGCGCTGCTGCGCCGGATCGTCGGTCGAAGCCGGGCGGATGCGGAGCCGCGCGCAGCCCATGACGTGCTGCAAGCCTGCGCTGGACTGCCGCTGGCCATCCGGATCGCGGCGTCCCGGCTCGCCTCCCGCACGAGCTGGTCCATTCGGTCGTTCGCGGACCGGCTGGCCGACCAGCGCAGCAGGCTGGACGAACTGCGATCGGGCGACCGGGCAGTCCGCGGAAGTTTCGCGGTGAGCTACCAGGGTCTGCCCCGGCCTGCTGACAGTCAGGATCTAGGCCCGGCGCATGTCTTCAGGGTTCTCGGCACCTGGGCCGGGCCAAGCTTGAGCCTGGATGCCGCCGCAGCGATGCTCGGCCGCAGACTGCGTGCTGTCAGGGCGCCGATCGAGGAGCTGGTTGACGCTCACCTCCTCGAGTGCGCCGGCCCGGTCGGTTACCGTTTTCACGACCTGCTGCGCGCCTACGCCAGCGAGTGTGCCCGTGCGGAGGAACACCCTGAGACCCTCAGCAAGGCCAGGGACAGGCTCGTCACCTGGTACCTGCACACCGCGATCGCCGCTGTACACGCCATCACTCCCAGGCGCACGAACCTGCCAGCGGTACCCGCGCGAGGTACATGCCGCCCGCTGGCCTTCCCGGTGGCGACGGCAGCGCTGGACTGGCTCGACGCAGAACACGAGAATCTCGTCGCAGCTGCGACGGCCGCAGCCGGCTTCGGCCCGGAGGCCGCAGCCTGGCAGCTTCCGTCGTTCCTCCACGTGTACTTCGATCGCCGCGGCCACTTCACCGACTGGATCACGACGCACGAGGCAGGCTTGGCGGCCGTGCGCCGTGCCGGTGACCGCGCGGGGGAGGCCTGGCTCAGCGGCTCGCTGGGAGCCGCGCTGGTCTTGCTGGAGCGCCCCGCCGAGGCGATCGGGCACCTGCAGCGAGCCTCCGCGCTGCACCATAAGGCTGGTCAGGACAACGGTCACGGTAACGCCCTCAACACCCTTGGAATCGCCCACGCTCAGCTCGGTGATACCGGCCGCAGCATCCGCTGCCTGCAGCGAGCGCTCGCCATCCGCCGCCGGACCGATGACCTGCACGGCCAGGCCATGACACTGGGAAACCTGGCGATGGCGAACCGCGAAGCGGCCCAGTTCGCGGCCGCGCTGAGTTACGCCGAGGAAGCGCTGGGGCTGGCCCGTCAGACCCGGGACGAGCGACTGCAGGGCGACTCCCTAGCAAACTTCGGCGACCTGCTGTGTGCCACCGGGCGTCTGGACGAGGCGATTGACGTCCTCAGCCAAGCTGTCGGGATAGAGCACGAGACGGGCACCAGGCTGAATGAGGCTATAGCACTTAGCTCCCTCGGCCTTGCCTACGCCGAGCGCGGCCAGCCGGATCAGGCGCGGGCAGCCTGGACTAAGGCGCTGTCCCTGTTCGGCCCACTGCATGCCTCTTACGCCGGCGAAGTCCGTCTCTCCCTTGAGTCACTGCGCCACCGGGAGCAGCAGCGCCGCTGCGGATCACCCGCAACTGGCTGAAATCCAGCTCGTGCGGATACCCCCGTCGCCGAGGCCGCACGCTCAGCCTTGCGGGCCGCCGCGCGGCACGGCCTGGGCCCAGCCGGGTCCGTGAGCCCTCACGCGCAGAACGTCCTGGACTGCCAGTGGCCGTGCTCGTGCACACGCCCGCAGACCGCGCGCGGGCTGTGCTCGGGTGTTGTCCTGCCACCGGGCAGCGAGCTGCGCAGATAGAGGCGCAGCAGGCCATTCATGGTGAAGCCGCCCGACGGGTCCTCGCGGAGCAGGTTTGCCATGACCAGCTCGTCGAGCAGTTCGCCGGCCGGCGCGGCTGCGCCGCCCGCCAGGTCTGCCGCAACGCCAGCGGCGATGTGACTGCCTGGCTGGGCGGCGGCCAGAGCCCGGAGCAGGCGCCTAGCGTGACTGTTCACCAGGGCAAGCTCAGACGAGAATGCCGCGCGGACATCACAGGCAGGATCGCCGCCGTCCAGGATGCTCCAGGCGCGTTCTGGGTCGGCCAGCCGGCGGGCGAGTGCCGCCAGCGGCAAGTGCGAGCTGGCACGGGCACGCGCGGCCACGATGGCCAGGGCAAGCGGGAGGCCGAAGCAGCCTCGGGCGATCGCCATTGCGGCCTCGGGCTCCCTAGCCACCCTCGCCGGCCCGAGCAGTCCGGTGAGGAGCTGCTGCGCTTCGCGGTCAGTGAGAACGTCCAGGTTCACTAGGTGAGCGCCCTCGCGCGCTGCCAGGCTGGTGAGCCGGCAGCGGGACGTAATGACAACAGCGCAGCCCGGCGCGCTGGGCAGGAGCGGCCGGACCTGCGCCGCGTCGCGGGCGTCGTCTAGAACGATCATCATCCGCCGGTCGGCTACCAGGCTTCGGTACCAGGCGGCCCGCGCGTCCGCGCCGATGGGCATCTCGTTCGCGGGGACCCGCAAGCTCTGCAGGATGCCCGACAGAGCGGTCCCAGGCGGTACCGGCGGGCTATCCGCGCCAGATCCGTGCAGATCGACGTAGAGTTGCCCGTCCGGAAACAGGTGAGCTTCCCGGTGGGCATAGCGGAGCGCCAATGTAGTCTTCCCCGCACCGCTGATCCCGGATATGGCGACAATCACCATTCGCGTGCCGCCTGCGGCGTCAAGCAGGCCGGATAGTTCGGCCAGCGCTGGGGAACGCCCGACGATCCGGGGCGTATTCAGCGGAAGCTGCCTCGGTATCGCCATGGGCTCGTCGTGTGGCGCTGCCTCGGCGGCCGGGGTCGGCCATCGTGGAGCTGGCGAGCCCGGTGGCGACGGCCGTGCCGACCGCAGCAAACGGTCCAGCTCGGAATCTGACAAACCGAATGCGGTTCCCAGAAGCTGCACCGACCGGCGGTAGGGACGTGTGATGCGTCCCCGCTCGATGTCGCCAACCGTGCGGAGGCTCAGTGATGCTCGCTCAGCTAGCTGCTCCTGGGTGAGTCCCGCAGCCAGGCGGTACCGCCGCACAACCGCAGCGAGGCTGGATGGGTACGCGCGTTCTAACTCCACCCTTGACAGCGAACTCAGCCGTGCTAACAGGCCACTCACAAGTTGCTAATGATGCTGGACAAAGGCCCCGCGGGTTAGGCGGCGACTCCGGCCGACCAGGCGACCACAACGTCGCGCGCGAGTTGGCCTGCCGCGCCGTAGGCAGGCAGGCAGGCCAAGTCTGCCTGCCGGAGCTCATGGTCCCCGGCCGACCTCATCTGGATGATCAGTATCGAGATGGCTGAGATTGCTGAGACGTCGTCGTGTATGCGGATCGTCGGCCGTGTCTTGCAGGAGTTTGGCCGGGGGTCGGCGGCGTACAACATCCCGGAAGCGTTGCGGCTGAGGAGGGAGCTGGACCGGGGGGTGCCGGGGGATGTGACGGGCGGGCATGACATCGCGCTGGTCATGCTGGCTGCCCTGAGCGGGCCCCGATGACCGGCCCGAGCGCCGCGGGTCGCTGGTACGCGGCGATGGAGCGGGCGGATACCGACCTGCTCGACTGCCTGGCCGTCAACCTCGCGGTGCTGCTCGCCTGGCACGGCGCCGCGGACCTCCGCACCCCGTTCGCCGCCAGGTGGCGGTTCCGGCTGCGCGGGGACGGGGCAGGGGGCAGTCGGCTGGACCTGCCGCCGCAGGACCTGGCGCAGGACCTGCGAGAACTGGCCGGATGGGAACTGCGCTGGCAGCCAGCCGCGGATCTCGCCAGTGAGCTGCCTGCCTGGGCTGTCGCGTGCGACGAGGGCCAGCCGGTGCTGGTGGTGGCAGACGCGTTCGACATGCCCTGGATCCCCTACGCGGGCCACGAGCACATGGAGCACAGCTTCATCGTCGCCAGGGTCGATGGTGACTGTCTCACGATTACGGACGGCTACGCCAACGCCACCGAGTGGGGCGCGGCACAACCGGTGACCGCGACGGTCGGCCGGGCCGAGATAGCCGGCCTGCTGGCCGGGGCCGGGCGCTGGTCCGTCCCGCGTCCGGCGGGCTCGCCGGCTGCCGGCAGCGCAGACTGCCCGCTGGCCGCGACCACCATTGCCCAGCTCGTCCGCGACAATGCGAATGAGATCACCGCGGCGCGCGAGGCTGGCTGCTACGACAGCTTCCTGCGCGGAGCAGCCGCGCTGGCGCAGGCCGGCGACCTGGCACCGGTGGCCGTCGATAGCTGGCTGCTGGCCCGCAGCCGCGGGCTGCACGCCCGGTGGCTGGACAGCAGCGCGGCGGCCTGGGTGCCCGCCAAAGTCAGGCTGGACTTCGCTGCCAATGTGGCCACCGCCTGGACGCGGGCCG
The DNA here is from genome assembly GCA_030038495.1 of Streptosporangiaceae bacterium. Lineage (GTDB taxonomy): Bacteria > Actinomycetota > Actinomycetes > Streptosporangiales > Streptosporangiaceae > JAJYUU01. The sequence goes on along the minus strand of JASHOV010000136.1, from coordinate 17,473 downwards.
CGCAGATGTCCTACATCGGCCTGCGTAGGGCGCGGTCCGGCCGGGCCGTGCCGCCTGCGCTCAGCGAGTGCCTGCGCCGGGCCTGCGCGGCCGAGCAGGACCTGGCCCTTGCCATGCGCTGCGGCACCGGCCCCGCCGCCGTGACGGCGCAGGGTTCTCCGGCCCGCGGCGGTGCGCTCCAGTGCTGATCCACGAGCGGGTACGCAGGCAGGCAGGGCTGACCCCGAACGCGGCCGCGCTGGTCACCGAGGACGGCGGTGTGCTGAGCTACGGGGACCTCTGCAGGTCGGCGGCCACACTGGCCGCACTTCTGGCTGCCGAGGCCGCACCCGGCGACCGGGTCGTGATCCTGATGCGCAAGCGACCGGCTGCAGTGATCGCGATGCTGGCGGCGCTGCGGGCTGGCCTGCCCTATCTCCCGCTGGCTGCCGACTGGCCGTCGGCCAGGCAGCGTCTGATCATCGCCGACGCCAGGCCCGCGCTCGTGCTCACCGACGACGACCTCGCCGGGGCGGCAGCAGCTCTCGGGCCGCCCTGCTGGGTGCTCGGCCCGTTCGGGCAGCCGCCGAATGCAGGCCGCAGCCCGCGGCAGGCATCAGCGGCCCGGATGGGCATGGACGACCTCGCGTACATCCTGTACACCAGTGGGTCCACTGGATCTCCCAAGGGCGTGATGATCAGCCACGGGAACGCCGCCTTCTTCGTGGACTGGGCCTGCCGTGAGTTCCCGCTCGGCCCAGGCGACCGGGTGGCCGTGCACGCTCCGCTGCACTTCGACCTGCCGGTCTATGACATCTACGCCGGTCTGGGCAGCGGCGCCTGCCTGTGCCTGCTGCCTGAGCGCAGCGCTATCTTCCCCGAGGCGACGTTCAGGTTCCTGCGCGACCACGGCGCGACAGCGCTGTACGCGGTCCCTTCAGCGCTGCACGCGCTTGTCACCAGATCAGGACTGGCCAGCGAGGGGCTGCCAGCGTTGCGGCAGGTCCTGTACGCCGGCGAAGAGTACTACCCGGCACCACTGCGTCGCCTGCGCGCAGCCCTGCCTCACGCGGCCATCGCGAACCTCTACGGCCCGATCGAGACCAATGTCGTGACCAGGCTCATGGTCGGGACCGGCCACCTGGCCATGCAGCGGATACCGCTGGGTACCCCTCCCCCCGGGGTACGGATCGCGCTGCTGAGCGACGACGGCGCCGTGCGCGCCCGCGGTGAGGCGGAGGGGGAGATCGTGGTGGCCGGCCGCTGCGTGACGCCTGGCTATCTCAACCAGCCTGCCCAGACTGCGACGGCGATGCTTCAGGCCGGGCATGCGGCTGCGCAGGTCCGTTTCTACCGGACGGGTGACTACGCCCTGCGGGACTCCGCTGGCTTGCTGCACTACCTCGGCAGGCGGGACGGGCTGGTCAAGACCAGGGGGATGCGGGTTGAGCTGGGCGAGATCGAGGCCGTGATCGCCTCGCTGCCGGGGGTCAGCGAGGTGGCTGCGGTCGCCACGCCAGACCCGGCCATTACCGCCCGCGTGCACGCGCTGGTGATCCCGTCTGGTCCGGACATCACCGTCGCCGGCATCACCGGCCGGTGCCGGGACCTGCTGCCCGGCTACATGATCCCCGACATCCGGCTGGTCGGCGCGCTGCCGAGGACGAGCACTGGCAAGATCGCCCGCGCAGAGCTCCGCGCCGTGCTGGCCAGCCACGAGGAAGCGGAGCCATGACGGCGGCGCTGCCGATCGGGCGGATCATCGCTGTCATCGCTGGCGTGCTGCGCTGCGACCCGGAGCAGATCCATGCGACCACAGTCCTGTACGACCTGCCGGGATTCGACTCGCTGGCCCTGGTGACGATCCTGGCCCGGCTTGAGGATGCGCTAGGCGCCGAGATCCCCGCCGAGTGGATAATTCCGGAGGCCTTTGCCAGCACTGGTGCCCTGGCCGGGCTGCTCGAGGCAGCCGCGGGAGTCGCCAGCGCCGCGGGAAACCGGCCATGAGGCTGCTGCACGAGGTGCTCGACGCCGCGCCAGCGGGCCGGCCCGCCATCCGGCACGCCGACGTCACGCTGAGCTACGGTGAGCTTCGCGATCGCAGCCTGGGACTGGCCAGCTGGCTGGCCAGCCGGGGAGTGGGCCGGGGCGACCGGATAGTCGTTCAGGCAGCAAACCACCCGCAGTCGGCAGCGCTCCTATACGCCGCGTCGCGGCTTGGCGCGATCTTCACGCATCTGCACCCCGCCGCCCAGCCCTACCAGCTTCGGCATGTCCTCGCCGACTGCGAGCCGGCCCTGGTGATCGCCGACCAGGAATGCCTGGCCGCAGCCCGTGCGTCGGCTGCCGCGGACGTCTACTGCCCTCAGGAGCTGCCCGCTGACTCCGGTCCCAGCCAGCCCCAGGCCGGCCAGCCCGTAAGGCCATCAGACCCGGCCTGCCTGATCTATACCTCGGGCTCGACCGCCATGCCCAAGGCAGTGGTATCGCCGCATGCACAGATGATCTTCGCCGCACGCGCTATCCAGGAGCGGCTCAGATACCGCGAGGACGACGTCGTATTCTGCGCCCTGCCGCTGTCCTTCGACTATGGCCTCTACCAGGTCCTGCTGTGCGCGCTGGCCGGGGCGCAGCTCGTGCTCGGCGGCGCGGGCCAGGCAGGCCCAGCCCTGCTCGCCACGCTGGCGGCGGAGCGTATCACCGTCGCTCCCCTCGTGCCCGCGATGGCTGGCACGCTGGTCCGGCTCCTGGAGCGCGGCGCGCAGCCCGGCACTGGGCTGCGTCTGATCACCAGCACGGGCGCGCCCATGCCCGGATCCACTCTCAGGCAGCTCCGGGCGGGGCTACCTGGCCTGCGCGTACAGGTCATGTTCGGGCTCACCGAGTGCAAGCGGGTCTCCATCATGGAACCCGACGGCGACCTCACGCGGCCCGGATCATGCGGCCGTCCGCTCGACGGAACTGATGCGTACGCCGCCGACTCGGCCGGCGGGCGGCTGCCGCCTGGCGAGACCGGCGAGCTGGTTGTCCGTGGCCCGCACGTCATGGCCGGGTACTGGCGGGCGCCCGCGCTTACTGCCAGCCGCTTCCACGCTGACGACGACGGAACGCCGGTCCTGCGGACTGGTGACCTGTGCTCCTTCGACAGCGATGGCTACCTGTACTTCGCCGGACGGATCGACGAGATCTACAAGAGCCGGGACTTTCGCGTCAGCGTGGCCGAGGTAGAGGCGGCTGCCCTGGATGTGCCGGGAGTAACCGCCGCCGCCGTCCTCCCGCCGTCAGTCGCGCAGCCGACCGCGCTGCTGGCTGTCACCGGGGACGTCTCGCCATCGCACGTGCTCAAGGAGCTGACTACGCGCCTGGAGGACTTCAAGGTGCCGGCGGCGTGCCATGTCCTGACGGCCATGCCGCTGACAGCTCACGGCAAGACAGACAAGAAGAGCGTCGCGGCAAGACTCCAGGAGACACGGCAGTGACCACGATGTCCGCGGTGCACCGGGCCGCTACGCTGTACGGCACTCCGGCGTACGTCTACGACCTGGCCGAGGTCCGCAGGGCCCACAGGGAGCTCACGGCGCTGCTGCCCGAGCGCAGCCTGCTGTACTACTCGGTCAAGGCCAATCCGCACCCGGCGGTATGCGCGGAGCTCGCCAGGCTTGGCTGCGGCGCCGAGGTGAGCTCGGCCGGGGAGGTGCAGACCTGCATCGCCGCCGGCTTCCCGGCTGGCCGCTGCCTGTTCACCGGTCCGGGCAAGACGCCAGCCGAGATCAGCCTGGCGATTCAGCATGGAATCCAGGACTTCTCTGTCGAGTCACCCACCGACCTGCGCAGGGTCGCAGCCGTGGCTGCCACGGCCGGGGTCCGGCTGCGCTGCCTGCTGCGCGTCAACGTCGATACCCCCCTCCCGGGAATGGGCCTGACCATGACCGGTGTGGCCTCGCAGTTCGGCACCGATACCCGGCAGGTACTGGATAACCCGGGTGACTTCGTCGGCGATGACTACGCGCAGGTGACGGGGCTGCACCTGTTCATGGGATCGAACGCAGCCGACGAGGACGTGCTCGTGCGCCAGTTCGACGCCGCGCTGCGGTCGGTCGCTGAGCTTGAGTCCGCGCTTGACCGCCCGCTGCTGTTCATCGACCTGGGTGGCGGTTTCGCGGCGCCGTATGCCCGGCCTGGGGACAGGCCGGGCTACGCGGGCTTGCGCGAGCGGCTGGCCGGCCTGCTCGCCGGACGGCTGCCGCCGGCCCGCCAGCCGCGGCAGGTGGCCTTTGAATCAGGCCGTTACCTGGTGGGCGGGTCCGGGACCCTGGTCGCTCGCGTGCTGGACGTCAAGCACTCCAAGGACAGCACTTTCGTGGTGCTGGACAGCGGCATCAACCATCTTGGCGGGATGGCCGGGCTGCGCCGGGTGCCGCCGGCCAGGGTGCGGCCACTCGCCGGCCGCCCGCACGACGCGCCGCCTGATGGCGAGATCCCCGACTGCTACTTCGTCGGCCCGCTGTGCACTCCGCTGGATACCTGGGCACGCGGCATCACCGCGCCGCGACTGCGCAGCGGGGATCTGGTAGCCGTGCCGAACGTCGGCAGCTACGGCCTGACCGCCAGCCTGCTGGCCTTCCTGAGCCGGCCGGCGCCTGTGGAAGTCGTCATCGACGGCAGCGAGATCCGCACCGCGGACCGCCTCACGTTCACCAGGCGGCCAGAGCATCCGAGCGCAGCGCATCCAGGCCCTCTTGGGCACCGTACCGCCAGCCTGGCAGATTCAGGAGAACGCCATGCTTGACCACGATTTCGACCAGATTCTCCACCGCCACTTGAAGTACCTGGAGCCGGGCGAGGCGATCGACCCGGACCGGCCGCTGCGGGATCTGGGGCTGGATTCGATGCAGGCGGTCGAGTTGCTGTTCGACATCGAGGACCATTTCGACCGCGTCCTCGAGGACGAGGAGCTCACCGCGGAGACGTTCGCGACCGCCCGCAGCCTGTGGGCCGTGGTCAGCAGCGACCGGTCCGGGTCATGACGGTCACCGGCACCCTCAGCGGGAATAAGCCGCCCGCGGGACCGCGGGGTGACACCCCGGTCAGCGCCCGTGCGGCTGCCGTCGCACAGGTCGCCGCCGAGCACGCCTGCGCGTGCGACGAGCGGGCCGAGTTCCCCGTCGCCGCGCTGACAGCGCTGCGCGACAGCGGGCTGATGGGCCTGCTGGTCCCCTGCGAGTATGGCGGCCTCGGCGGATCGCTGCGTGACCTGTCCGAGGTGGCAGCGGTGCTGGCCGGGCCATGCCTGTCCACGGCTCTCATCTGGGCCATGCACTGCCAGCAAGCAGCCACCATCGCCGGATATGCCGAGCGCGCGCTCGGGGAGCGGCTGCTGCCGCGCATCGCGGCCGGCGAGGTCTATCTGGCCTCGGTGACCACGGAGTACGGCAAGGGCGGTCACCTGCTCTCCTGCCACTCGCCGCTGGCCAGCGACGGGGAGTGGCTCACCGTCCGGCGGGACGCTCCCGTGGTCACCGGAGGCGAGCACGCTGACGGGTTCCTCATCACGATGCAGGCGCCGCCGCCCAGCCCTCCCTCGGCAGTAACCCTCGTCTACGCCGACCGCGGGCAACTTGAGGCCACTGCGTCTGGCGGGTGGAACCCGATGGGCATGCGAGCCACCCGCAGCATCGCCATGACCCTGTCCGGCCGGGTCCCGGCCGACCAGGTGATCGGCGGCCAGGGCGGGTTCAGGCCGATCGCCGTGGCCACATTCATCCCGGCTGGCCACATCGGCTGGGCGGCGGCGTGGCTGGGGGCCGCGGCCGGGGCCCTGCGCGGGATCGTCGCAACGGCCCGTCGCCCGGCGGGACGTCGGCAGCTCAAGGCGGACTCGGACTCGTTCCGCCACGAGCTCGCGCGGATAAGGATCGACCTTGATCTGGTCGGCTCGCTGCTGCAGCGCGTCATCGCCGAGGTAGAGCGGCCGGGCGCCGATATCGAGGCGGCGGACTGCCAGCTGCGCCTCAACGGCCTGAAGGTCGCGGCCTCGGAGCTCTGCTTCTCCGCGGTCAACCGCATGATCCAGCTGTCTGGGCTGCGCGGCGGCTACATGCGGGACTCGCCACTGCACCTGGAGCGCACGTTCCGGGACCTGCGCTCGGCCAGCCTCAACTACGCCAACGAGCGGCTGCTGTCCGCCAACGGCCTGCTGACCCTGATGGATCGCCATGTCCGTGTCGGCTGACCGGGCCGCTGCCCCGCCCGTTCCGGACGTGCTGCCCGATCGCGCGGCGACGATTCGCGCCGCCGTGGACGCCGCGCTCGCGGGCCAGGCGGGAAGTGAGCCGACCGACGAAGGCGCGCCCTGGGAGCAGACCAGTTCGGTGCTGGCCGCCCTTGGCCGGGCCGGCGGGCTGCGGGCGTGCCTCAGCCAGGATGAGCCGCCCGGGCTGTCACTGGGCGGGCTGCGCACGCTGATCCAGCATCTCGCGACGAGGGTGCCGTCCGGGGTCACCCTGGCAGCCTGCGTACAGGCCGCGCTGTTCATCCCGATCATGGCCGATCTTGCCGACGGCCCCCAGCGCCGCATACTCGACGAGGTTCTCGATGGCCAGGCGGCGGCCGCGGTGGCGATCTCTGATGCCGGGATCACCGGCTCCGACCCGGCTGCGATGGCCACCACGCTGCGCCGTGCCGACGGCGGCTGGATCCTCAGCGGCACAAAGGACTGGGTGGCCGGCGCCTGCATCGCCAGCTATCTGGTGGTGTGTGCGCGTACCGGCAGCGCGGGCCGGCACTTCTCCAACTTCAGCCTGGTGCTTGTGCCCGCCGACCTGCCCGGCGTGACCATACGGCCGCGGGATACCGCGGTGATGCAGCACGCCGGCCTCGGGACTGTCCAGTTCACCGATGTCCGGCTGCCACTCGGCGCGCTGGTCGGAAGGCAGGGGCGCGGGCTTGCCTACTTCCTGCGCTACGTCGCGACCGAGCGGCTGGCCGGCGGCTTCTGGGCTACGGCGATTGGACGCGATCAGATCCGCCGCACCGCCGCCTGGCTCCGGCGGCGCGAGCTGGCAGGCAGCTCACTGTGGGACAACCAGGCCGTCCGCCGCCAGCTCGCCGAGGCCGCGGTCAGCATCAGGCTGATCGAGGCACTGAGCGAGGACGTCATGCGGCAGCGGCGCACCGCCCCGCCTCCGGCCGACGACACCGCCGCGCTTAAAGCTGCCCTGGCGCCTCTGCTGACATCCGCTCTAGGTACGTGCGTCCAGCTGCACGGTGCGGAGGGCCTGACCGGGCAGGCCGGCCTGCTCCAGAAGCTGGCCGACGCACGTGCGTTCGGCGTCGCGGGCGGGACCACCGAGACCATGCTCGAGCTCGTCGCACACAGTGACCTCGTTCTCGGGACCGGTGAGCCTGGATATGACGGGCGAAGTGGAAGGAGAGGCAGCCAGTGACCAACCCGTTCGATGATGAGGACGGCGAGTTCCTCGTTCTGGTCAACGACGAGGGGCAGCACTCGCTGTGGCCGTCATTCGCTGAGATTCCGGCGGGCTGGAAAGCGGCCCACGGCCCGGGAAGCCGTCAGTCGTGCGTGGACTACGTCGATGAACACTGGACCGACATGCGGCCCGCCAGCCTGGCTGCGGCCATGGCGGACGCCAGTCGGCATGCCGAGGACCACTCATGACGGCAGGACCGTCCATGACAGCACCGCGTACTGCCGATGCCAGCCTGCCGCTGCTCGCGGGGCAGCTCGGCATCTGGCTGGCGTCCTCCCGCGATCCGGCCGCGGGCCCGGCGTTCAATCTTGCGTACGGCGTTGACATCGACGGGCGGCTCGACCCGTCTGCTCTCGAGGCGGCCATCGGGCAGGTCGCCGCCGAGGCCGAGATCCTCCGGTTCTGCCTGGCACTGCGCGGGGGGGTGCCCTGCCACGAGCCTGCGGCGCTGTCAGGGCCGCTTCTGCGCCGCGTCGATGTCAGCTCGCTGCCGCAGCCGCTGGCGGCGGCGGAAGAGCAGATAGCGGCGGACATGGCCGCCCCGGTGCAGCTGGCCGGCGAGCGTCTGTGGACCGCGACGCTGTTCACCATCTCGGCCGGCCGCCAGCTTCTGTGTTTCCGGTGCCATCACCTGGCCGCTGACGGCTGGAGCCTTGATGCGGTCCTCGCCAGGCTAGCCAGCCTCTACACCGCGCTCATCCATTGCAGCCCGCCGTCCGAGAACCCGTTCTTGCCGTTCGCTGACCTGCTGGCCGAGGAGGAGGCTTACCGGTCCTCGCCTCGTTGCGGCAGGGACCGGCAGTACTGGGCGCAGCGGCTGGGCGGAGCGGCGCCCGCCCGGCTGCCCGCCGGGAGCCCGGGAGCACGGCCAGGTCAGCAGCTTGTGCGCCAGGTGAGCCTGAGCGACCCGGAGGTGGCCGCGATCAAGCGGGCGGCCGACCGCACGGCTTCGTCCTGGGCTGAGTTCGTCATCGGGTCGGTAGCGCTATACCTGGCCCGCGCGAGCGGCACCGGCGACGTCACGCTGGCGCTGCCGGTACCCGGCCGGGTGACAGCCGCCGAGCTCCGGATACCGGGCATGAAAGCCAACGTCGTGCCGCTGAGGCTGCGGGTGCGCCTTGACCAGGACATCACCGCGCTGATGCGTGAGGTCCGCGCGTCGACTTTCCAGGCAGTGCTGCACTCCCGGTACCGGATGGAAGACATCCGCAGGGAGCTGGCCGACGCTGGCGGCTCGTTTCCGAGTGTAGTCGTCAATGTCCTGCCCCCCGAGCCGCTGCTGGACTTCGCCGGGATACCCGGTCAGGTGCGTAACTACTCGAACAGGCACGTAGAAGATCTCTGCCTTACTTTCATGCGCGGCTCCGGGGGGACATGCCGCGTTGCCTTCGAGGCAAACGGCAACCTGCACGCCGATCTGGATCTCGACGGGCACGCAGCTGGCATCAGGCAGCTGCTACGGAACATGGCGGCAGCTTCCGGCGAGCCTGTCGGGCGAATCGAGAACCTGACCGCGGGAAGCCGTCGGCAGCTACTGCGCGCCGGATGCGCGGCACCAGACGTGGCGAGCACGCCGGCAACGGTGCCCGACCGCTTCGCCGCCCAGGTAGCCCGCTCGCCAGGCGCCGCGGCGATTATCACCGGCACGCACGTGCTGACCTACCAGCAGGTCGACGCCGAGGCGAACCGGCTGGCGCGGTTTCTTGCTGCCAGGCAGGCAGGACCGGAGTCGGTCGTGGCGGTCATGTCCCCGCCCACCCCGCAGATGGTGATCGCGATCCTGGCGATCCTCAAGGCGGGTGCGGCGTTCGTTGCCATCGACCCCGCATATCCCCAGGCCCGGATCGAGCAACTGCTCGCGGACGCGCGGCCGGCCCTGGTCCTGACCAGCGGTACCCAGGTCAGGCTGGCAGGCAGGCTCGCCGGGACTGCCACAGACCTGGACAGTGACGCTATCCGGGAGCTTCTCCGGGAGCTTCCGGCGTCCTGCTTTGGCGAGGTACAGCGGTCCCGGCCGCTGCTGCCGGGGCACCCCGCGTATGTCATCTACACCTCTGGCTCGACCGGAGTGCCCAAGGGCGTGCTGGTCCCGCATGCGGGCGTGCCGGCGCTGGCCAGCGCCCAGGCACAGCGGCTGGGCCTCGGGCCGGGCAGCCGGGTGCTGCAGGCTTGCTCGCCGTCGTTCGACGGCTTCGTGTGGGAGGTGCTGTGCCCGCTGCTGGAGGGTGGCTCCCTGGTGCTGTCACCGGAAGGCCGGGCCCTGCCAGGGCCGGACCTCGCCCGGCTCGCCCACGCGGCTGGCGTCACGCATGCGACGCTCCCGCCGGCCGCCCTGGCCGTCATGAGCACCGAGGACCTGCCGCCCCGCACAACGGTGGTCACCGCCGGGGAAGCCTGCACGCCGGACCTGGCCGCCCGCTGGTCGGCTGGCCGGCTGATGGTCAATGCCTACGGCCCGGCCGAGACGACGGTGTGCGTGACCATCAGCGAGCCGCTGCGAGGCCTGCAGCAGCCCCCCATCGGGAAACCCATCCCAGGAGCGCGGGTGTATGTGCTGGACGGAGGGTTGCGGCTAGTTCCGGTGGGGGTTGTGGGGGAGGTGTACGTGGGTGGTGGTTGTGTGGCGCGGGGGTATGCGGGGCGGGCGGGGCTGACGGCGGGGCGGTTTGTGGCTGATCCGTTCGGGCTGGCGGGGTCGCGGATGTACCGGACGGGGGATCTGGCGCGGTGGCGGGCGGACGGGCAGCTGGAGTTCGCCGGACGGGCTGACGATCAGGTGAAGCTGCGGGGGTTCCGGGTTGAGCCGGGTGAGGTGGAGGCCCTGCTGGCGGCGTGCCCGGGGGTGGGGCAGGCGGTGGTGGCGGTGCGCGAGGGCGCGGCTGGCGAGCGGCAGCTGGCGGCGTATGTGGTCGCGGCGGCTGGCGGGGTGCTGAATCCGGATGTGGTGCGCGGCTGGCTGGCGGGGCGGCTGCCCGGGTTCATGGTGCCGGCCTGGGTCAGTGTGCTGGCGGCGGTGCCGCTGACTGCTAACGGGAAGGTGGACCGGGCTGGGCTGCCGGCGCCGGCGGCGCGGCGGGGCGGTGGGCGGGCGCCTGCGGGGGCGGCGGAGGTGCAGCTGGCGGCGTTGTTCTGTGAGCTGCTGGGGGCTGATCATGTCGGGGCGGAGGAGAGTTTTTTTGATCTGGGTGGTCATTCCCTGCTGGCCGTGCGGCTGGTTAGCCGGATCAAGGCGGCCCTGGATGCCGAGGTGCCGATCAGCGACGTGTTCACCGCGCCCACCGTCGCCGAGCTCGCCACGAGACTCGCGCAGCCTTGCGCAGCAATCCCGCCGCTTACGGCAAGGCCGCGACCAGCCGTGATCCCGCTGTCGTTCGCTCAGCGTCGGCTGTGGTTCCTGCAGCAGTTCGACCGGCTGTCGGTGGCCTACAACGTCCCGGTAGCGCTGCGGCTGACGGGGGAGCTTGACCGGGAGGCGCTGCAGGCCGCGCTGGGAGACCTGACCGGCAGGCACGAGAGCCTGCGCACAGTGTTCCCGCTGCACGACGGCGAGCCGGTACAGCAGGTGCTGCCCGCAGCCGAGGCGATCCCGGCACTGGAGCTTATGCCGGCCGGTGATGGCGGCGTGGCAGAGGTGGCGGACCAAGCGTACCGGCACGTGTTCGACCTAGCCGAGGGGCTGCCGCTGCGCGCGTGGCTGGCGAAGACCGGCCCGGAGGAGCACGTTCTGGTGCTGGCCGTGCACCATATCGCGGCTGATGGCTGGTCGATGGGGCCGCTGCTGGGTGATCTGGGCACCGCGTATGCGGCCCGGCGTGCCGGGCGGGCGCCGGGGTGGGCCCCGTTGCCGGTGCAGTATGCCGATTACACGCTCTGGCAGCGTGAGGCGCTCGGGGATCCGGGAGATCCGGGCAGCGTGCTAGGGCGTCAGGCCGGGTACTGGCGTGAGGCCCTGGCGGGGCTGCCGGAGCGGATCGACCTGTCGGCTGACTTCCGCAAGCCTGTGGCCAGCCCGCCGGCCGGTGCGGTGCCGCTGCGGATCTGCCCGTCGTTGCACCAGGCGCTGGCCCGGGTCGCCGCGCAAGCGGGCGCCACGGTCTTCATGGCGGTCCAAGCCGGCCTGGCCGCGCTGCTAGCCAGGTTGGGCGCGGGCGGCGATATCCCGATAGGGGTGCCGGTAGCCGGGCGTGCCGATCAGGCCCTGGATGAGCTGGTCGGGTTTTTCGTCAACACGCTGGTGCTGCGCACTGACGTGTCAGGCAACCCTACCTTCGCCGACCTGGTGGGCCGGGTGCGACAGGCCAGCCTGGCGGCGTATGCCAGTCAGGACCTTCCGTTCGAAGTGCTGGTCGAGATCCTCAACCCGCCCCGCGCCACCACCCATCACCCGCTTTTCCAGGTGTCACTGTCGTTCGACGTCGCCGCGCCGACCCGGCCGCACCTGCCCGGGCTGAAGGTCCAGATGCTGTCGGCTGCCGCCCGCGCGGCCAAGTTCGACCTGCTCTTCACGCTCGCCGAGCGTCCCCGCTACCCCGACGGAAGCCCGGCGGGGCTGGACGGCTCGCTTACGTTCCGCGCCGACGTGTTTACCCAGGCCACCGCGGAGCGGATCGCGGGCCGGCTGGTAGATGTGCTGGCGGCGGCGGCGGCTGATCCGGGTGTGCGGGTCAGCGGGCTGGAGGTGCTGTCGCCGGGAGAGCGGGAGCTGGTAATTTCGGGGTGGAACGGCGCCGCCGCTGATGTGCCGGGCGGGACGCTGCCCCAGCGGTTCGCCGCTCAGGCGGCGCGCACTCCGGATGCGGCTGCGGTGGTGGCGGGGGATGCCGCGCTGACCTATGCGGCCCTGGACGGGGCATCGAGCCGGCTGGCGAGGTACCTGGTCAGCCTTGGCGCTGGCCCGGAGCGGATAGTCGCGGTCGCGCTGCCCCGCGGAGAGATGATGATCACCGCGCTGCTGGCGGTGGTGAAAGCGGGCGCGGCGTACCTGCCGGTAGATGCGGGGTATCCGGCAGAGCGGATTGGCTTCATGCTGGCTGATACCCGTGCGGTGCTGGTGGTGACCGATGCGGCGACTTCTGCGTGGCTGCCTGACGCTGGTGTGTCGCTGGTTGTCGCCGATGATGCGGCCACAGCTGCGGCTGTGAACAGGCTGCCCGGCACCCCGGTGACTGACGCTGACCGGACTGGCGCGGTGTGGCCCGGTAACGCGGCGTATGTGATGTACACGTCGGGGTCGACGGGGACGCCAAAGGGTGTGGTGGTGACGCACCGGGATGTGGTGTGCCTGGCGGCGGATCCGGTCTGGGGCGGCGGGAGTCATGAGCGGGTGCTGGTGCATTCGCCGTTCACGTTCGACGCCTCGACGTATGAGCTGTGGGTGCCGCTGCTCGGTGGCGGAGCGTGTGTGCTTGCGCCAGCGGGTGAACTGGGAGTTGGCGAGCTGGCCGAGCTGATCGGGTCGTCGGGGGTGACGGCGGTGTGGCTGACTGCCGCGCTGTTTGAGGTGGTGGTGGCGGAGGACGCGGGGGTGCTGGCGGGCCTGCGGGTGGTGCTGGCCGGGGGGGATGTGGTCAGGGGGGAGGCTGTCGCGCGGGTGGGGAAGGCGTGCCCGGGTGTGGTGGTGGTGAACGGATACGGGCCGACGGAGACCACGACGTTCGCTGCGCTGCATGTGATGGCGCCCGAGGTTGCTGCAGGGATGGCAGGCCACGTGGTGCCGATCGGACGGCCGGTGGCGAAAAAGCAGGTGTTTGTGCTGGATGAGTTCCTGCATGCGGTCGGTGTGGGGGTTGCGGGGGAGTTGTATGTGGCTGGTGCTGGGGTGGCGCGAGGGTATGCCGCCTGGGCTGGTTTGACGGCGGACCGGTTTGTGGCCTGCCCGTTCGGGGGGGCGGGAGAGCGGATGTACCGGACGGGGGATGTGGTGCGGTGGCGGGCCGATGGTCAGCTGGTTTTTTCGGGGCGCAGTGACGATCAGGTGAAGGTGCGGGGGTTCCGGGTGGAGCCGGGTGAGGTGGAAGCCCGCCTGGCTGGGTGTGCGGGGGTTGGTCAGGCCGCGGTGGTGGTGCGTGAGGACCGGCCGGGGGACCGGCGGCTGGTGGCGTATGTGGTGTCGGCTGGCGAGGGAGTGGATATCGGGCTGCTGCGGTCGCACGTGGCGGGGGTGCTCCCTCAGTACATGGTGCCGGCCGCGTTTGTGGTGGTGGACGGGCTGCCGCTGACGGCGAACGGGAAGCTGGACAAGGCGGCGTTGCCAGCGCCGGAGTACCAGGCGGGGGCGGGGAAGTATGTGGCGCCGCGGTCAGAGACCGAGCATCTGATGGCCGGGATGTTCGCCGACGCGCTGGGCGTAGAGCGCGTCGGGATGCACGACGGCTTCTTTGACCTGGGGGGTCACTCGCTGCTGGCGGTGCGGCTGGTCAGCCGGGTGCGGTCGGCGCTGGATCTGGACATTCCCATCCGCCTGCTGTTCGAGAAGCCCGTTGTCGAGGACATGTGCGCCGCAGTTGAGGACCTTCTTATAGCGCAGATCGATGACCTCAGCGACGAGGACGCGCAAAAGCTGCTGGGCAGCGGACCGGATCGCACTGCCCCACAAGGAGCTGATCTTTGATGCCTGACCCGGTGCGTTCCAGGACCGATCTGTCGCCGGCAAAACAGGCATTGCTAGCCCAGCGCCTGCAGCGGGCCCGAACATCAGGCCAGACCGTCAGGCCAAGGCAGCCGGGTCAGGCTCCGCCGCTATCGAGCGGTCAGGAAGGCCTGTGGTTTGTTGACCGGCTGGCTCCAGGATCGACGGCCTATTCGATACCCCTTGTGTGGCGGCTAGGCGGCGATCTCGACGTGCCAGCTCTGGCCCGGGCCCTGCGCGAGATAAGAGGGCGCCATGAGGCACTTCGCATGCGGTTTCCCGCCGGGCCCGACGGCGCGCCCGCGATGGTCATCGACGACCCGTCGCCGGTGCAACTGCCGCTGATCGATCTGACCTCGCCTGAGCTGGATAGCACCGAACGGGTGCTCCGGGCAACGTCGGCAGCGGCTGAGGTCGCAGCAGAACCCTTCGACCTGGCTGCGGGACCTCTCATCCGGCAAGCGCTGATCCGGATCGCTGACGATGATCACGTGCTGGTGCTGGTGGTGCATCACATCATCGCCGATGGCTGGTCGGTTGAGATCCTGGCACGAGAGATATGGGCGATCTACGCTCGGCTCCGCCTGGGAGGTGCGCCGGGGCTTCCCGATCTGCCTGTGCAGTTCGGAGACTTTGCCGCCTGGGAAGCAGAGCGCCTGTCGGCTTCAGCGCTCGAGCCTGGCCTGGCGTACTGGCGAGATCAGCTTGCAGACGTGCCGGCGCTGGAGCTGACCCTGGCAAGCCTGCGACCGCCAGAGCTGAGCTTTGACGGGGCGTTGCACGAGTTCGAACTGGAATCTGAACTCGCTGCCGCCATAGCGGACCTGGGCCGCCGCAACGGTGCCACTTTGTACATGACCCTGATGGCAGCATTCCAGGCTTTGCTGGCCCGTTATACGAGACAGTACGACTTTGCGGTCGGCTCGCCCGTTGCCGGACGTCCGTACCGCGAGCTTGAGCGAACCGTCGGCTCGTTCGTGAACATGCTGGCGATCCGTGCCCGTCTCGGGGACGATCCCAGTTTCGCCGAGCATCTGGCCCGCTGCCGCAGCACCGTGCTGGACGGCCTCAGCCACTCCGACATACCCTTCGATCACATCGTCAGAGACCTGAATGTTCAGCGCGACGCTGCCCGGTCAGCCATATTTCAGGTGACTTTCGCGCTCAATAACACAGCAGACAGCGTGGACTCCGTCGGCTGCATTAAATCTCCTGTCGCCCGGCTGGCTATAGGCGAGTTCGCAATTCCGAGGCCGGTGACTCAGTTCGATCTTGCGCTCTACGCGAACGAGCGCCCAGAAGGCAGCATTGCCTGTTGCTTCACATATCGCACCGATCTCTTTGAGAACGCTGAGATCGAGCGGCTCGGTGCCCGGCTGAAGGTGCTGGTGCATGCAGCCGCGCGCCAGCCGGAGCTGAGGTTGTCGGAGCTGCCCGCCATGACTGCGCGGGAGCGGGAGCTGGTCGTCGCCCGCTGGCCAGCGGGCCCAGCAGAGAAAGCCCGGCAGCCCAGCACGCTGCACGCACTGTTCGAGGCCCAGGCAGCCCTGACGCCGATGGCTCCGGCGCTGGTCATGGATGGGCAATCGCTGACGTACGCAGAACTGAATTCCCGTGCGAACAGGCTGGCCAGGCGGTTGCAGCAGCTCGGTGTTGGCGCTGACATGCGAGTTGCGGTCTGCCTTCGGCCGTCGCTCGACCTCGCTGTGGCCATTATGGCCGTCCTGAAGTCCGGCGGTGCCTACCTGCCATTGGATCCAGACCAGCCAACGGAGCGACTGGAATACCTGCTCGATGACGCGCGGGTCAGAGCTCTTCTGACGACGCACTGGCAGCCTGGCGGCTACGGCGGACACGTGATCGACCTAGACGAGGAAGCGGCGGCGCTCAGTGCCGAGAGCGACGAGCCGCCGGCGGCACGCTCGGGGCCTGCGGATCTGGCGTACGTCATTTACACGTCTGGCACGACAGGCAAGCCCAAGGGGGTCGCGGTCGACCACGGCGCAATAACCAGGTACCTGCACGGCATTCGTGAGGTGCTCCAGCCAGAACCTGGTGCCACGTATGCGCTGCTGCAGTCGGTCGCGTTCGACTTCAGCATCCTGATGTTCTATCTCCCGCTGATGTCCGGCGGTTGTCTTCACCTTCTCCCGCGCACTATCGCGGGAGAAGACCTGGCCGACGCCATGAGTCGGCTGGGTGTTGACTACATCAAGATGACGCCGTCGCACCTTGCGGCACTTGCCTCGGAGACACAGATCGGGCGGCTGCTGCCGCGGCGGGCGCTTGTACTCGCCGGTGAGGCCTTGCCTGCCGACTTCGCTAGGAGACTGGCCGCCGAGCGGCGGTGTGCGATCGTCAACAGTTATGGCCCTACAGAAACGGTTGTCGCCGTCACTATCCACAACATCGGGCAGGAGTCTGGTAATCGCAGAGCCGTGTCGGCTCCCATCGGGCGGCCCATGCCTGGGGTGCGGGTGGTGGCCCTCGATGATCATCTTAAGCCGGTTGCGCCTGGTGTAACGGGCGAGCTTTATGTCGGTGGCAGCCGCCTGGCCAGGGGATACCTTAATCATCCGGCCATCACCGCTGGCCGGTTCGTCGCCGATCCCTTCGGGGATCCAGGTGGCCGGCTTTACCGGACGGGGGACCTGGTCCGGTGGCGTCCGGATGGCTCACTGGAGTTCCTTGGCCGGGGCGATCATCAGGTCAAAATACGCGGGTACAGAGTCGAGCTCGGAGAAATCGAGTCCGCGCTGAGACGCGTCCCCGGAGTATCCCAGGCTGTTGCCGATCTTCGTGGGAATCCTGGGCATGAATATCTCGCCGGATATATCACAGCGGCTGGAGACTCCAGCCGGATCACGGATGAGGATATCCGGTCGGTGCTCGCCGCCTGGCTGCCGGAGTACATGATCCCGGCCCGCTACATGCGGCTCGATTCGTTTCCCCGTCAAGCTCACGGAAAGATTGACCGCCGCCTCCTCCCAGAGCCGGATGCCGAGCAGCCGGGAGTGGCTGGTTTCTGCGCTCCCAGGGACGAGGTAGAGCAGACGATCGCCGACGTCTGGACAGAGATCCTGGAGCTAGGCACTGGCCCGAGTGTCTACGACAACTTCTTTGATCTCGGCGGGCATTCCCTCCTGGCTACTCGCGTCGTTGCGCGCTTGCGAAAGGCGTTCAGGAATGTAGCCAAGCCCATCAGTGTCATGGACATGTTCGCCTCGCCATCTATAGCGGATCTAGCCGCTCTAGTAAGGCAGGGAGATGCTCCGGCTGCGTCCCGGCTGATATATGAGCTAACTCCGCCGATTAAGAATGATGAACGAGTCCTTTCGATTGTCTGTGCTCCTTACGGCGGGGCGAGCGCGAGCGT
>JASHOV010000135.1 GCA_030038495.1 Streptosporangiaceae bacterium | reverse complement strand
TCGGTGACGCCGACGACGTGGACCTGGCCCAGCTGCGGGAAGGCCAGATCACGAAGATCCGGGCCGACTCGATCGGGTTCATCTTCCAGACGTTCAACCTCGTGCCCACGCTCAGCGCGCAGGAGAACGTGGAAGCCGCGCTGGTCCCGCTGCACGTGTCCGCCGCCACCCGGCGGGCCCGCGCGGCGCAGGCCCTGGCGGACGTGGGGCTGGCCGACCGGGCCCGGCACCTGCCGTCGGAGCTGTCGGGCGGCCAGCAGCAGCGGGTGGCCATCGCCAGGGCGCTGGTGAAGGAGCCCAAGGTGCTGCTGGCGGACGAGCCGACGGGCAACCTGGACGAGGGCACGCGGGACGAGATCATCGGCTTGCTTGAGAAGCTGTGGGAGGACCGCGGGCTGACCATGGTGCTGGTGACCCACGACAGCACGGTGGCCCGCCGCGCTCAGCGCCTCGGCGTGATGCGGAACGGCAAGATCTCGATCCGGCAGGACACCAGGAAGGCCGCCCCCGCCTCCTGAGCGGTCGGCCGATCTGGCGGCCCGCCGTGCCCGCGCCCCCGCGGGCATGGCGGGCCGCCGGCGTTTTCAGGAGTCAGGCCGCTGGTCTTGTCAGGAATACGGGAGAGCCAGCTCGCACCAGACCACCTTGCCGGTCAGGTCCCGCCGGGCGCCCCAGCGCTGCGCGATCTGGCTGACGACCTGCAGACCGCGGCCGCGTTCGTCGTCCGCGTCGGGATGGCGCAGCCGCGGCAGCGCGGCCGAGTCGTCCAGCACCTCGCAGACCAGACCGCCCTCCAGGATCAGGCGCAGGCCCACCTTGCCCTGCGCATACCTGACGGCATTGGTGACCAGCTCGGAGACGAGCAGCTCGGCGGTGGGCTGGAGGTCGTTCAGACCCCACTTTTTCAGCGGTCGCTTGATCAGGCCGCGGGCCCGCCGGGCCGAGGTCAGCTCGGCCGGCAGGGTCCAGCTGGCAACGTTCTCCTTCGGGATGGTGCGCAGCCGGGCGATGAGGACGGCAATGTCGTCGCGCTGCTGGTCGGCATACACTCCGGCCAGGGTGGCCTTGCACAGGTCCTCGAGCGGAAGGTCGACAGTCGCCGGGGTGAAGATGTCGCGCAGCAGCTTCAGTCCCTCGTCGATGTCTCTCGTCCGCTTCTCGACCAGGCCATCGGTGTAGAGCACCAGCAGGCTGCCGTCCTCGACCGGCAGCGTCCGGCTCTGAATCGGGCCGGTCGCTACGCCCAGTGGCGGGGCGGGCGAGACGTCCAGCAGCTCGTTGGTGCCGTCCGGGCGAACGAGCAGCGGCGGCAGGTGCCCGGCGGACGCCACTTCGCAGGTTCCTGCTACCGCGTCATAGACCGCGTACACGCAGGTGGCGAAGTGCGGCTCGCGAGTGCCCAGCTCCTGCATGAGCTCGTTGAGCTGCTGCAGCGACTCGGCCGGAGCCAGCTCGAGCATCGCCAGCGTGTGGATCGCGGTGCGCAGCCTGCCCATGGTGACGGCGGCGCGCACGCCATGTCCGGCGACGTCGCCGACCACCAGCGCGACCCGGCCGCCCGGCAGCGCAATCGACTCGTACCAGTCACCGCCCACCTCGATGAGCTTGCTGCCGGGCAGGTAGCGATGCCGCACCTCGACCGACGACGGCGTCGAGAGGCCGGTCGGCAGCATGGCCCGCTGCAGGGTGAGCGCGGTCGCCCGCTCCCGGCTGTAGCGCTGGGCGTTGTCCATGAAGATCGCGGCGCGGGCGGCGAATTCCATCCCTATCTGGGTGTCGTACGCATCGAACCTGCGGAAGCCGACCCGCCGCACGCACACGAAGAATCCGAGCATGACATCCCGCGCGACCAGCGGCAGCAGCAGCATGGAGACGCCGGAGAGCAGGTCGGCCACCGGCCGGCGCAGCCAGGCCACCGCGGTCCTGTCGGCGTTCTCCCGGCTCATCAGCTCGCAGACCGGGCTGCCGGCGTCCATGCACCTGGTGTAGGGCGTATCCGGCGGGTAGCTGAGGATCTCGCCAGTAGGGAAGGCCGCGTCCCAGCCGCCATTCTGGTCGTCGTGAGCCAGCGCCAGCCGCCGTACCAGGTGTGATCCGTCCAGCGTCTGCGCGGGGAACTCGTCCTCGCCGACCAGGCTTTCCAGGACGAGCAACTCGCCGGCATTGCAGAAATGCGGCACGAGGATGTTCATCAGCTCGGGCGCCATCTGGTCGATGTCGAGCGCGCCGCCGATCCGGCGGACGGCCCCCTCGAGCATGATGTGCCGCATGACGGCCGGATCGAGGAACCGCTCGGATGCGGGCGGCGCAATCCGCAGGATGACCTGAGCGGCCAGCTCGGCATCGTCAGACCGGATCGGCTGGACGGACACCACGGCGTCGGTGATCGAGCCGCCGGCGGTGCGGAACGAGAGCACGGCGGTGCTCTCCCGGTCGGAGATCGCGCTGTCGATCAGGTTCTGCAACGTAGCGGCGGCGGCGCCGTTAGGCGCGGCGAGGAGGCTGCCAAGATCGGTGCCGATCAGGGTGCCGGGAGAATCGGCCAGCACGTCACCGGCACCCCGGTCGTGCTGCCGCACGCGGCCTGCCTTGTCTATCCCGATGATGAGCGTGCGGGAAGACGTGCTGGATAGCACCGCGGAGACCTCAGCCCCCACTGCGGATGCCACCGAAGTGCTCCCTTCGGCAGAAGCTGACAGACGGCGTTCCCTTTAGTATGGAGCACCTTTATGGCTATTGGGAGAGAACGGCGCTTTGCCTCAGTGGCAGCGCCGTTTGGCAACTCCGTCAACTATTCGCACGTCCGGGTCGTGCTTAGGCATGAAGCCGGGCTCAGGCGTCCCTGGCCGGCTCGCCGTGGCCGGCGTTGGCCCGGCCGCGGCCCCAGTAGGCCTTCGGTGACATCTGATCCTGCGGCAGGCCGCGGGTTTCCAGGATCTCGCGCAGCCGCAGCACTACCCTGGCCTCGCCCAGCAGGTAGGCGTGTCCGCGGCCCGGCGGCAGCTCCACCTCGGCGGTCTCTGCGGCCAGCCGAGCCGCCTCACCGGCCTGCCCGCCCATGCGGTGCAGCCAGCTCAGCCGTACCGTCGCCGCGGCCGAGAACTCCTGCTCGTCGGCGGCGTCCGGTATCTCCAGGACGATGGTGGCGTCACTGCCGACGGGCAGCGATTCGGTCATGGCCAGGATTGCGGGCATGGCCGCCTCGTCACCGATGAACAGGTGCCAGTCGGCCTCTGGCGACGTGGTGATCTTGCCGCGCGGACCGATGCCCTCGATCCGGTCGCCCGGCCGCGCCGACCGGATCCATCGCTCGCCCGGGCCATCCCCGTGCAGCACCACGTCGAGGGTCAGCAGCCGCCCTGAGTAGTCCAGGTACCTGATGGTGTAGCGCCGCCGTACCGGACGGTTCCCGTCGGCGGCGACCAGCAGCATGACATCCTGGCCCGGCGCATAGCTGAACCCGTCCAGCTCGGCGGCGGTGAGCACGATCCGCTGGAAATGAGGGCTCAGCAGGGTGCTAGACACGACCTCGAACTGGAGCCGCCTGGTGCCCGCCAGGTTGCCGTTGAGCTGGGCGAACGGGTCTTCCAGCTGCGCCATCACCGCCTGCGGCAGGGCGTCAGTCATCGGATCTGCCTCCTGAAGGACGTGGGCCGATCTTGACCCGGATGCGTGACACGTGACTCGGTCGGGCCACGTCTTCACCAGATGCGCCAAAAGCCTTACCAGCGTATGCCAGCCCCAGCGGGCATCGAAAACTGGTGCCGGACCGATGTTGCGGCCACAATGGGGCGAGCGAGGGGTTCTGGGGGCGCCAGTGCGGGACATCACCGGGCGGAACATCACCGAGCGGGTAGCGCGAGACGACCTGGGCCTTGCGGTGCCGGTGCCCGCTCTCGTGCGCCGCGTCGTCTCCTTGGTGCCGTCGCTGACCGAGACCGTAGCCTCGCTGGACCCTGGCCTGCTGGTCGGCGCGACGGCGTGGTGCACGCACCCGCCGGATCTGGCGATCAGCCGGATCGGGGGCACCAAGAACCCGGATGTCGCGACGATCACCGCGCTGCGCCCGGACGTCGTGCTGGCCAACGAGGAGGAGAACCGCGAGCCCGACCTGGACGCTCTGCGCGCCGCCGGGCTCCCGGTGTGGATCACGAAGATCAGGGACCTCCCGGCCGCGCTGCGCTCGCTGCGGCGGATGATCATGCTGGCCTGCCGGCGCCCGGCCCCGGCCTGGCTGGACGCCGCGGCGCTCGCCTGGGGGCACCCGGTCACGGTCGCCAGGGCGGCCGTCGTCCCGATCTGGCGGCGACCGTGGATGGTCGTCGGCAGCGACACGTTCGCGGGCGATCTGCTCGCACGGCTGGGCGTCACCAACCTCTATGGCGAGCACCCCGACCGTTACCCGCGGATGTCGCTCGACGAGCTGCGGGCGGTGGGCGCCGACCTGGTCGTGCTGCCGGACGAGCCGTACCGGTTCAGCGCGTCGGACGGGCCGGAGGCGTTCGGCGGTACCCCGACCGCGCTGGTGAGCGGTAGGCACCTGACCTGGTACGGGCCGTCGCTAGTCGAGGCGCCCGCGGTCCTGCGCCGGCAGCTCGACGCGGCCAGGGTCCGGGCATGACAGCGCCCCCGGGAGCGTCTGCTCACGAGGGCGTGCCCACGTCGGTGCGAGTCGCCTCTCGGCGAGTGGCTCATCGCGGCTCCAGCCGGACGGTATTCCGCGAAGGCAATAGGTGCGGCCCGGGGGACATGCGCACCGACGAGATGTGCAACGGTGGCACTCGGCCAAATATTTCCGGCCCAGACATCCCGGAGCGAGGTGCTGGCGATGACGCAGGACGAGCATGTCATCGGCTGCATGGGCGTTCTGACCGTCGGCACCCGCGGTAGCGCTGGTCCTGGGGAGGTGCAGGTCCAGGTCCGGGGCGGTACCGAGGCGTTCATCGCGTGGTCGCTCGAGCCGCTGCCAAAGGGCACCGCGGTACTGGTCATTGAGTCCCGCGGGCACCGGGCCGTCGACGTCAGCCCGTGGGACGATCCGCTGGCCGGGATTCCCGATACATAGATACTTGCGAGGATTAAGCTGGTAGAGCCTGATCAGCGGCCATGCCGCCGCGACGGGCCTATACGGGAGATGAAAGATGTTCGGTTACCGGGTGCCCGCACCTGACGAGGCGATGCTGATTTCCGGGGGCAGGTATGGCCAGAAGGGCGCGCCGTTCCGCGTCGTGACGGGGCACGGGGCCTTCGTGATCCCGTTCTTCCGCAAGGTGCGCTACCTGACCCTGTCGATGTGCGAGTCCGAGGTAGCCGAGCAGTGCGTGACCCGGCAGGGCATCACCCTGAACGTGCGCGCGGTCATCGCGTTCAAGGTGGGCAACGACGACGAGAGCATCGTCAACGCGGGCCAGCGCTTCCTGTCCGACCAGGATCAGATGTCCACCCTCACGGGGAGGATCTTCGCCGGGCACCTTCGCTCGATCATCGGGTCGATGACCGT
>JASHOV010000134.1 GCA_030038495.1 Streptosporangiaceae bacterium | reverse complement strand
TGACGGGCCGATGAGCTGAGGGTGGGAGGCGCCTGCCCGGGCGAATGATCGGCTGAGCCGCCGCAGGAAAGGAAGGCGTCTATCTCATGACCGCCTCGCCCCGGCCGTCACCCCGGGTGCTGGCGCAGTACGCGGCGCTGGCTCTTTCCTGGGGAGCCAGCTTTTTCTTCATCAAGGTCGCCCTGCATGGCCTGTCGCCGGCCGAGGTCGTGCTGGGCCGCCTGGCCGCCGGGGCGGTGACGCTGCTGGCCGTGACCGTGATAACCCGCCAGCCACTGCCCCGCCAGCCAGTGATCTGGGCCCACCTGGCGGCGGTGGCCATGCTGCTGTGCGTGGTGCCGTTCACGCTATTCGGCTGGGCCGAGGAGCATGTGCCCTCCGGGCTGGCCAGCATCTACAACGCTACGACCCCGCTGATGACGGTGCTGGTCGCGCTGATCGCGCTGCCGGAGGAGCGGCCTTCTCGCACCAAGATCGCGGGCCTGCTGACCGGGTTCGCCGGGGTGCTGGTCGTGCTGGGGCCGTGGCGCGGGATCGGCGCCAGTGGCGGACTAGCACAGGCCGCCTGCCTGCTGGCGACCTTCTGCTACGGACTGGCGTTCGTCTACCTGCGCCGGTTTGTGACCCCCTACCGGCTGCCCGCCCTCAGCGTCGCCACCGTACAGGTCAGCCTGGGCGCCGTCGTGATGGCGGCGCTGGCGCCGGTGTATCTCACCGGGACGGCCCGGCTGAGCCCGGCGGTCACCGCCAGCGTCGCGGTGCTGGGCATGGCCGGCACGGGCCTGGCCTACCTGTGGAACACCAACATCGTGGCGGCCTGGGGAGCCACCAACGCCGCGACCGTCACCTACCTGACACCGCTGGTCGGCGTCGCGCTGGGCACGGCGGTACTCGGTGAGGCCATCACCTGGAACGAGCCCGCCGGTGCACTCATCGTCATCGCCGGTATCGCCGTCAGCCAGGGCAGGCTGCAGCGCAAGCCCCGGCCAGCCGAACCGCACACCCGGCAGGAGCGCGCAAGGCAGATATGAGCTGATCCCGGCGCAGCAGGTCCGGCGCCCGCTGCCCGTTCTTGCCGGGCACGGTGGCGCGGATCTTGCGCCCGCATCTACCAGGAGACCCGATACGCCAAACCATCGCACAATCCGGTATAGGCAAGACCGCGACCACGGGGTCGACGGGCGATTGAGCCAGGATGAAACTGCCGAGCACGTCCGCCCGCAGGTAATAGACAACTGTGCCGCGGCCGCTCGCCCTCATCGTCGAGCCGACGACCTTCATCTTCTCGGAGAACCGCAAACACGCCTGGCCCTACCGCTGCGCAGCTAGCTGATCTGCGCACGGCAATCGGCACCACCTTAAACTCTCCAGCTTGTTCTCCGCTGGTCATGCGAACGTTGGAATGTTGTGCGGGAGCCAGCCGATGGTGATGGCGAGCAGTGCTGCCGACGCGATCAGGACCGGCCAGAACACGAATCCCGGTAGCTTCGCGGCGGCGCCGATAAAGATGCCGACCGCCGTCAGCACGAACCGCGGCTTGGTGGTCACCCCCGAGGACAGGACGCAGCACAGGAACACCAGCACCGTGTACACGATGACGGGCAACGGCGCCCTGGACGCGATCAGCAGGGCTATGCCGACGACACCGGCCCAGAACATGACGATCAGCAGCGCGTTGAAGAACGCGTACTTTGCCATGGCCGGGTCGCTCCAGGTGAGCAGGCGGAACTCGGTGCGGCCCCAGTCGATGCGCTGCTGCCAGCCCGCTCGCTCTATGCGGAACCAGAAACGGTAGTCGTGGTAGCGGTGCCCGTAGTAGGCGAAGTAGGCGAGCATGCCGAGCGGTGCCAGGACCGGGGCGGCCAGTGACCGCCACTCGCGCCGTGCCCAGACCGCGTGCAGCGCAGCGATGCCGACCGCAGGGGCAAGGACGATCATCGTGGGGTCCGCGGCGCTGGCCAGCCCTGCCAGCGTGCCCGCAAGCAGCCACCGGCGGCCGAGCACGGCCCACAGGCAGGTCGCGGCGAGCGCGACCGCCAGCGGCTCGGGGAACAGCGTGGCCAGCGCCATCGCGCCCGGGAACGCGCAGTACAGCAGCACCGCGCGATCGGCAGTACGGCGGTCCCGCACCCGGGCGGCCAGCACCCACACCGCGACCGCCGATGCCGCGCCAGCCAGTAGCTGCGTGACCAGCGCGGCGGCGCGGAAATTGCCGCCGGTCGCATAGCTGGCCACCCGGACCAGGGCCGGGAGCAGCGGGAAGAACGCCGATTTGCCCGTCGCCACGAACGGCGGCCCGAGGCCATGCGCCGGCACGATCAGGACCGGAGACCGGTACCCGTTCTGCGCGATGTCGGTGTAGATGCCGGGATCTCCCGGCCACAGGAAGTTGGTCCACGTCAGGTGCGAGTGATAGATCCCGTTGGCGATCAGCCAGGTCGCGACGATCAGCACCCAGGTCGCTACGAAAACTAGCAGCGGAAACAGCCATGCGCGCGGCAGCCGGTCGCTCAGCGCCCCGCCAGGCCCGCGGCCGGACTCGGTGCGTAGTCCAGGCGTCACTGTGCGTGTCATAGACCATAGCTTGGCACCGAGCGCCATCTCGGGACCTGCGGATCACTAGGAAAGTGATCTTGCCGCCTCGGTCTCGCCATGTCGCGAATAAGGTGTCGTGCGGTTACGGCTAACTGCATTGACCGTCCCGGCGGTAGGCACCGAGCCTAGCCTGCGGCTGGCGATCGGCTTGTCGGCGTGCTGCAGCCACAGCACGAGATCTCTCGCCTCGGCCGGTGTCGAGCGCATCGTCTCCGCGGGTCTCTGAATGGGCGGCCAGCAGTACTCTGGCCTGCTTCGATTCGCCGGCGACCTCGCGGGGCTGTGATCGCCATCGTGATCTGCAATAGCAGCGCGGAACAAAAGCAGGCGGTCGCGTCTGCAGCCGACAAGGCGCGGTCGTCATTACGTCCATGGCCCGTGGGTGCTCAGTAGGGAGCCTGACCGGGCCGGAATGCGCCCGAGATCTCGCCGGCCAGGGCGACGTCGCCGGGATCCAGTGTCATGACCGGTGCTCCCGGCTTGAGGTCGAGCTTGTCCAACTCGGTCCAGATGACGTTGGGGGCGGTGGTGAGCTCGAAGTAGTAGCAGCGGTTGGTCAGGTCGCACACGGTGCGGTACTCGGTGTCGTAGATCCCGAAGTCGCTGTAAGGAGCGCCGAACGGCACCGACACGTTGCGCGCGATCGCCAGCACTCCGGCCGCGGCCTCGCGCTCGTCCCGCGGCGGGGGAAGCAGCGCGGAAAAGTAACTGGCGCGCTGGAAGCGGTCGCGGGCGTTGACGTTGCCCGGCAGCGGCATGTCGCCAGAGGGCCGGGAGAAATCCAGCGTGGCCAGCAGCCGCAGCTGCTCGTCGTAGGCCGGGTCGTTGGTCATGATCTTGTACTGCCGCCCGTGGTGCACGACCGCCTTGCCGTCCAGGTGCTCGATGATGGCCGAGTCTCCGGCGGCGTCCTCGAGCGCCAGGTGCACCGTGGACTTCGTGCCCCTGGCTTCCATCATGACGACCTGGACCCCGGCCAGCAGCGCCAGGGCCTGAGTGACGCTGGCCGCCTGGTCCAGGACGTACTGCACCCACAGCCCGGCCTGCAGTCCCGGCATTTCCGGATCACGCGGGCCGAAGTCGGTCTCGCCGAGGTACAGCAGGTGCGCGGCCAGCCCGCGGTCGTTGATGCCGTCGACCGCGCCGATCCCGTAGAACGTAGTCACCACGGTGCCGTGAGCTGACGCCCACTTCAGCGCGTTCCCCGCCACGACCTTCTGCCCGGCGACCATCAGGCCGTCGTGGTGAGTCCCGGGCGGGAACGCCGTCAGCACCGGCTCAGTCGGCTCGGGCCAGTCCATCGTCCGGCTCGCCACGACCGCGACCTTGTTGTCGTTCCACAGGATTCGAGTACACAAGCCAATCCCCCCGTCGGTGTGTACCCGCCCGCCAGCCAGCGGAACGGTGCGAAGGAGCCGGGCTGAGGCTGTTAGGCGCGGCGGTGATCTTCCCGCGGCCTGGCGTCGGCCGCTGCGATCAGCGGCTGCCGGCCCAAGCAGGACACACATCCAAGATGTGCTGCCAGCCGTCGCTGCCGACCTCGATGCCGTAGTTGCCGGTGCTCGTTGCCCGGCCGCAGCCCCACTTGACGCGGACCCCGGATGAGGTTATCGTCCGGACCAAGCGAAACAAACAGGAAAGTTTCCTAATCATTAAATGCGGAGGCTTTCTCGTTCCCGCGCTCTGCCGGCCGGCTGAGGTTCCTTGCCCATCGCTCACCTTTCAGCGAAGGGAATCTCCCGATGAAAGGACCTGCCCTCCTCCGCACTGCTGACACCTCGCAGGTGCTCGGCAAGTGCCTGGACATCTACGCGGCCGGGACAGCGAACGGGACCACGGTCGAGCTGTACGGCTGCAACGGCACCGGCGCCCAGGACTGGGTCCCGCAATCCAACGGGTCGCTAGTAACCCCCAACTCCGGCAAGTGCCTGGACGATGCGTCCCCACGCACACAACGTGACCACATCCCCGGCTCACCGGCTCATGCGAAGCTCCGCGATCGCATCAGCCCCTCTCACCCCCTGGAGGATCCATGCAGGTCAGAAGACGGATTTTACGCACAGCTCTCATCGCTGGCTCGGCGCTCGGGCTGACAGTCGGCGGTTCGGTCCTCGCGGTGGCCTCAGGGCCCGCCGCGCAGGCACAAACGACATGCGCCGCGGCGTGGAGTTCCACCACTGTCTACACCGCCGGAGATGAGGCCAGCGAGGACGGGATCAATTACACCGCGAACTGGTGGACCGAGGGCAACGACCCGGCGACCAACAATGGCGGCAGCGGCTCGGGAGAGCCGTGGACGTCCGACGGCTCCTGCACCGGCGGCTCGGGCGGTGGCGGTAGCGGCGGTAGCGGTGGCGGTAGCGGCGGTGGCGGGTCCGGCACGGGCTCGGTGAGCGGCCTGCTCTTCAGCCCGTACAAGGACGTCACCATCAACATGAACTGGAACACCTACCAGATGCAGTCGGCCGTGGAAGGGAGCGACCTGCCGGTGGTGGGCTCCGGCAGCCTGGTGTCGGAGTACATCCCGAAGCTGCCCGCGATCACGCTCGCGTTCGCTACCGGAACCTGCGGCAGCGAGACCTGGGGTGGTGTCTCGGGTGCCGACTGGGCGGCCGAGAACGTACCCCAGCTCCAGGCCGCAGACCTGGATTACGTTATCTCGACCGGTGGTGCGGACGGGACCTTCACCTGCGACTCGACGGCCGACATGGAAGCGTTCATCGCCACCTACGCCAGCCCGAACCTGGTCGGCATTGACTTCGATATCGAAGGCGGCCAGACCGAGTCGGAGATTCAAAGTCTGGTCGACGCGGCGGCGGGAGCACAGTCGGAGTACCCGAACCTGCAGTTCTCGTTCACGCTCGCCACGCTGGGAGCATCCGATGGCAGCTACGACGGCGTGAACTCGCTCGGCAACGAGGTCGTCGAGGCAGTGCTCGGCTCCGGCCTGAACAACTACGTCATCAACCTGATGACCATGGACTACGGCAGCGCGTCCAGCAGCGTGTGCGTCGTTGTCTCCGGCAGCTGCGAGATGGCGCAGTCGGCGATCCAGGCGGTGGAGAACCTCGAGTACACCTACGGAATCCCGGCGAGCAAGATCGCCGTCACTCCGATGATCGGCATGAACGACACAACCACCGAGACCTTCACCATCGCGGACGTGGACACGCTGACCGCATACGCGGTCGACAACGGCCTGGCCGGGCTGCACTTCTGGTCACTGGACCGGGACACGCCCTGCGCCGATACGTATGCGTCCCCCACCTGCAACTCGATTTCCAGCACGACACCACTGGAATACACCGACGAGTTCCTGAGCGACCTCGGGGACTGACGGAGATCCTAAGGCGGACCGCGCGCGGGCGACCGTGCGCGGCCCGCCTCTTTCCGGGGAACGCGCGCGTCGGGCCGCGCGAAGAGGGAACGCTAGCTCTCTGGCAAGACATCGTCACAAGCAACGGGGGGCCGCATGTACGCACGCCTGGTGAGCTTCGATCTGCAGTCAGGTAAGGAGTCTGTCGCTGCCGAGCTGGCTCGTGACCTGGTTCCTTCGATCAGCCAGCAGCCGGGATGCCGGGCAGTGACCTGCTTCGGCGATTCCGGAAGCGGCAGGTATTACCTGTACGTGCTGTGGGGTTCCGAGGACGAGGCGAACGCCGCTGCCGTCGACATGGCA
This sequence comes from Streptosporangiaceae bacterium, assembly GCA_030038495.1. Classification (GTDB taxonomy): domain Bacteria; phylum Actinomycetota; class Actinomycetes; order Streptosporangiales; family Streptosporangiaceae; genus JAJYUU01. Next base: position 17,294 of record JASHOV010000134.1, on the reverse strand, counting down.
CCCCGGCTTCAGCAGCACCTGGCCGGCAACACCATCGCGCCGCCGGAGCGACATCTGTATCCGGTCATCGAATCCGCGTGAGCCTACGCTCTCTTCCGCGAGATCATGACCGAGCCCGGAGCCGGCATAACCGGCGGCCGGCTGCGGTTGTCCCCTGACCGGTAGCGGAAACGGAGCGGGCTGATGAAGGCAGTGCGGTTCGACCAGTACGGCGGAGTCGAGGTCCTCAGGGTCGCCGACGTGCCGGACCCGGTGCCAGGACCCGGCGAGGTCCTGGTCCGGGTCAAGGCCGCCGGGATCAACCCCGGCGAGGCCAAGATCCGCTCCGGATTGCTGCATGCGCGCTGGCCGGCGACGTTCCCCTCGGGGCAGGGAAGTGACCTGGCCGGCGTCGTCGCGGCCCTCGGGCCTGACGTCACGGGCGTTGCCGAGGGGGACGAGATCATCGGCTACACCGACGACCGGGCCGGCCAGGCCGAGTACGCCCTGGTCGAGCAGGAGCACCTGACCGCCCGGCCCGCGGCCGTGCCGTGGGAGGTCGCCGGGGCACTGCACGTGGCCGGCGCGACCGCCTATGCGGCGGTGCGGGCGGTAGCCGTCCGGCCCGGTGACGTGGTAGTCGTGGCCGGGGCCGCCGGGGGAGTCGGATCGATCGCGGTCCAGCTCGCCCGGCTCGCGGGCGCCGCCGTCATCGGGCTGGCGAGCGAGGCCAATCACGAGTGGCTGGCCGGGCACGGCGTCGTTCCCGTCAGTTACGGAGACGGTGTCGGGGATCGCATCCGGCAGGCCAGCGGCCATGTCGACGCGTTCATCGACACCTACGGGGCGGACTACGTCCAGCTTGCCCTGGAGCTGGGGGTGGAGCCGCCGCGCATCGACACGATCGCGAACTTCACCGCGGTCCAGGAGTACGGCGTGAAGGCGGAGGGCAATGCGGCGGGTGCCAGCGCCGCGACGCTGGCCGAACTCGCCGGCCTGATCGCGGCGGGCAAGCTCGAGGTGCCGATAGCGGCCACGTTCCCCCTCGCGGCAGGGCGGGACGCCTACACCGAGCTGGCGAGCGGCCACATCCTCGGCAAGATCGTGCTGCTGCCGTGAGCCGGTTAGCGGCCGAGAAAGTCACTCGCGACGGCAGGCGGCGCGCACGCCAGCCAGCCGTCGACGATCGCATCGCGCACGGGCTGCGCCGACGCGACGCTCAGCTGGATGAGGATCGCGGCGTAGCCGTCGAAGTGCGGGATCGTGAAGAAGCCACGATGGTTCGCGGCGAGCACGGCTTCCTTCTCGGTGAGGTCCTCCACTCGCACGGCGAGGATCGGCCCGTCCGGCGGCGGCTCGGTGCCGAAGCGCCTGAGGTCGGCCTTGCTGAACGGGCGCTCCCAGGCGAAGGCCTTGCCCCCCACGAACCACGTCCGGCTACCGTGCCGCTCACCCTCGGTGACCTCGGGCAGCGACGTCACGATCCGGGCAGCGTCCTCGACCGTCACCATCACGTGCTCCTGGCTCGTCATCAGGGAAGACCAGGCAACCGTCGGCAGCTTCGCCATGCGGCAACGATAGGCTGCTGAGCCCACCACAGCAGAAGGAGCCGCCAGGCATGCCAGCCGCATTGCTGATCATGGACGTACAGCAGGGCATCGTTGAGCGCTTCGGCGACGACGCGGGCTACCTGGCCCGGCTGGCGTCGGCCGCGGATGCGGCCAGGACGGCGGGGATCACGGTCATCTACGTCACGGTCGCATTCCGGGCGGGCTATCCCGAGGTCAGCCGACGCAACAAGGGCTTCGGCGCGATCGCGGGCACCGGCAGGTTCACCGCGGGAGACCCGGCAACGCGGATCCACCCGTCGGTCACCCCGGCCGCGGGCGATATCACGGTGACCAAGCTGCGCGTCTCCGCATTCGCGGGCAGCGACCTGGAGGTGCTGCTGCGCTCGGGCGGCATCGACAGCCTGGTCCTGGCCGGAATCGCGACCAGCGGTGTCGTGCTCTCAACTCTGCGTCAGGCCGCGGACCTGGACTACCAGCTCACCGTGCTGGCGGACGGGTGCCTGGACAGCGACCCGGAGGTGCACCGGGTGCTGACCGAGAAGGTGTTCCCGCGCCAGGCCGACGTCGTCGACATCGCGGACTGGGTCGCGAGCCTGCGCTGACTCACCCTGCTGGCGCTTCCACCAGGGCCTTCATGCGCTCCAGCGTGGTGCGCATGTCACTGATGTTGGTGCGGCCTCGCGCCCAGCCGAGCAGCGCCCAGTACAGCCGCAGCAGCGGCAGCGGGGTCAGCTCGAACGACTCGGTCACGTCCGTGCCGCCGGGTGCGGGCTGCAGCACGTACCGCCAGGTGTTGAGCGGCCTGCCGGGCGCACCGACGCCGAAGGCAAACTCCCGGCCCGGCTCGCAGGCGATGACCGTGCAGGTCGTCCAGTAGACCGGACCCCTGCCGTTCCGCCTGACGTGCCCGCGGAACCGCGCGCCGGCCCGCGGACCGGTGGCGCCGTCGACCCACTGCGCCTCGAACGTCTCGGGGCTGAACTCGCCGATCCGGGTCACGTCCGACACCAGGTCCCAGACGCGATCGGGGGGCGCGGCCATGTGCACAGTCACTGAGCCTCGCATGACGCGAGGATAGGGCATAAGGGACGGGAACGGCGGCCCGGCGGCTTACCGGCTCACCGACTCGGCGGCCATCCGGCGGAACGCCGCCTGCGTGGCGGAGCCTGGGGCGGCGCAGTACACAATCAGGCGCTGGCCAGTATCGCCGACGTGCAGGATCTGGCACTCGAACTCCAGCGGCCCGCCGAGCGGATGCACGAAGCGCTTCACGAGCGGCCGCCGGGACGCTACCTCGTGCGCCGCCCACATCCGCTCGAACTGCGGCGACAGCGCGAGCATTTCGGCCACCAGCTCGCGCATGCCCCGGTCGGCCGGGTACCTGCCGTAGGCGGAGCGCAGGTCCGCGACCGTTGACCGGGCGAACCTGATGGTTTCCTCGTCATTCCAGGGCCCGGTCCACGCCGACCGCCGGAACATCCAGCGGATCATGTTCCGGTCGGTCTCAGGGAAGGCGGATAGGTTGCCGATGAAATGGGTCGCCAGCTGATTCCAGGCCAGCACGTCGTACTTGGCGTCGACCACGTAGGCCGGTGTCTCCGGCAAGCTGTCGAGCAGGCTCCTGATGCCCGGGCTGATCTCGCGGGCCGGGCGGACGACCTCGGGCGGGCTCTCGCCGGCCAGCCGGAACAGGTACTCGCGCTCGTCCGCGCTGAGCAGCAGCGCGCGGGCGAGTGCGGCCAGGATCTGGCCCGACGGGTGCGGCCCGCGCGCCTGCTCGAGCCGGATGTAGTAGTCGACCGACATGCCCGCCAGCTGGGCGACCTCCTGGCGGCGCAAACCCTCAGTCCGGCGCCTGCCGCCGTCGGGCAGTCCGACATCGGCCGGCCGGAGCCGACCGCGCCGTGTGCGCAGGAACGTTGCCAGGTCGTCGCGGTTCATCGCTGCCATCTAGCTGCGATTTTATCGCCGGGCCGTCCCGGCCGCGGGAATCAAGGCTGGTACCGGCGGTGCTAGCTTCCACGGGCCCGGGATCGTCTGGTCTCTCCCCAGCCCGCCCGGCAGCTGGCAGGCTCGGCGGTATGACGACAACTGCACTGATCACCGGGGCTAATAAGGGAATCGGATTCGCCACCGCGCGCCTGCTCGGTGCCCGCGGCTGGACCGTGCTGGTCGGCGCGCGAGACGAGGGCCGCGGCCGTGACGCCGAGAAGGACCTGATCGCGTCCGGGACGGATGCCAGGTTCGTCCGGCTGGACGTCACCGACGAGCAGTCGATAGCCGAAGCGGCCCGGTGGATCGAGAGGGAGACCGGCGGCCTCGACGTGCTGGTCAACAACGCGGGCATCGCCGGCGGCTGGGCCGGCAAGCCCAGCGAGACGTCGGTGGCGGCACTGCGGAAGGTGTACGAGACGAACGTGTTCGGCGTGGTCGCGGTCACCAACGCGATGCTGCCGCTGCTGCGCCGGGCGCCCGCGGGCCGGATCGTGAACCTGAGCAGCGAGCTGGGCTCGATCACCGAGACGATGAACCCGAAGAGCCCGATGTTCGCGATGGCGTCGCTGGCCTACCCGTCGTCGAAAACCGCGCTGAACATGATCACGGCGATGTACGCCAAGGAGCTGATGGACACGCCGATCAAGGTCAACGCCGCGAATCCCGGCTACTGCGCCACCGACCTGAATCACAACACGGGCTTCCGCACCGCGCAGCAGGGCGCGGAGGTCGCCGTGCACCTGGCGACGCTGCCGGACGACGGGCCGACGGGCACGTTCTGGGGCTACATCTGGACGGCTGGCGGCGGCGAGGCCAGTGTCAGCCAGGCCAGTGTCAGCCAGGACGGGGGCCAGATTGCCTGGTAAGGGTTAGCCGCCGAGCAGCGCGCGGACCCGTTCCTGGCCCGCGGCCAGCAGCAGGGTCGGGAGCCGCGGCCCGGTGTCGCGGCCGATAAGCAGCCGGTAGACCAGGGCGAAAAACGCCCGCTGCGCGCTCTTCAGCTCCGGGGTCGGCTTGGCGTCGGCGGTCAGGCCTGCCTGCAGCTTCGGCACCGCGTAGACCAGTCCCGAGAGGCCGTCCAGGGACCAGTGCTCACCGAGGCCGTCGACCAGCAGCTTGAGCGCGCCCCGCTCGACGTCGGTCAGGGCATCCAGCGCATCGCGGTCGGGCTCGGCCGGCAGCCGGGTGCGCTGATCCGCGGGCAGCTGCGTCTGCACCCAGCGCTCGGCCCGGTCCAGCCGCGGCCTGACCTCGTCCAGCGAGCCGATCGGGTGCTGCGGGTCGGTCTCGGCGAGAATGCGCAGCATCTGGCGCTGGTCACCGGTGGTGATGTCGGCGACCGAGGCCAGCGTCCGGTAGGGCAGCGGGCGCGGCGTGCGGGGCAATTCCCCGGCGGCGGTCCTGATAGCCCGGTCGTAGGAGCTCGCGTCCAGGTCGGAGGCCGTCCCGGCGGCCACGCGCCGCTCGACCGCGTCCCACTCGTCGTACAGCCGGTGCAGGTCGGCGTCGAACGCGACGGTGAATGCCTGCGCCGGCCGGCGCCGCGAGTACAGCCAGCGGAGCAGGAACTCCTCCATGATCTCCAGCGCGTCGGCCGGCGTCGGGACGACTCCGCCCTTCGAGCTGGACATCTTCGCCTGCCCGCTGATGCCCACGAACGCGTACATCGGTCCGATCGGCTGCTCGCCGCCGAAGATCTCGCTGACGAGCTGACCGCCGACCACGTACGACGAGCCAGGGGACTGGTGGTCCACGCCCGACGGCTCGAAGATCACGCCCTCGTACGCCCAGCGCATCGGCCAGTCGACCTTCCACACCAGCTTTCCCCGGCGGTGCTCCGACAGCAGCACGCTCTCGGCGTGCCCGCATGCGCAGGTGTAGGACATTTCCGTCGTCTGGTCGTCGTAGCTGGTGACGGTCGTCAGGTCCCGGTCGCAGACCGAACAGTACGGCTTGTACGGGAAGTAGCCGGCACTCGTGCTGCCGTCGTCTTCGGCCGCCGCGCCCGAGCCCTCCGCCGCGGCGGCGGCGGCCGCTTCCTCCTGCGCCGTGGCCCCGGCGGGCGCTGCGGCCCGCACCGGGCCCTTGGTCCGGTACCGGCCGAGCACGGCATCGATGCGCGCGCGCTCGCGCATCGCCAGCAGGACCTGGTCGACGTAGGCACCGGAGGTGTACATCTGCGTCTGGCTGATGCCGCGGTACCGCACTCCCATCCGGGCCAGAGCCTCTTCCATCGGCGCCTGGAAGTGCGCGGCCCAGCTGCGGTGCTGACTGCCGGGCGGGGCCGGGACCGCGGTGAGCGGCTTGCCGATGTGCTCGGCCCAGGCCGGGTCGACCGTGGACGGCACGCGCCGCAGCCGGTCGAAGTCGTCCCAGGACAGGATGTGGTCGCATTCGATGCCACGCCGCCTGATCTCGTCGGCAACCAGGTGCGGCATCATGATCTCGCGCAGATTACCCAGGTGGATGGGGCCGGACGGGCTGATCCCCGACGCGACCACGACGGGCTTGCCCGTGGCGCGCCGTTCCGACTCCGCGACGACCTCGTCGGCCAGCCGCGCGACCCAGTCGGCATCGGTGCTCTGCGAAGCCCCTGTCGTTCCGGCCACCACTGTGCATCCTCTCCGGCGAGAGCGAGGCGATAAGCCTGATCCTCTCAGGCCGACGGCCTCAGCCCTCGAGCGCCCGGCGCATCGGCCGGAACTTCGTCTCGGTCTCGGCCAGCTCCGACTCGGCCTGCGAGCCGGCTACGATGCCGCATCCGGCGAACAGCCGCGCCCTGGCGCCGTCGATCTCGCCGCAGCGCAGCGCGATGCCCCACTCGCCGTTGCCGCGCGCGTCCACCCAGCCGACCGGGCCCGAGTAGCGGCCCCGGTTCATGTCCTCCAGCTCCCTGATCAGGTTCAGCGCGACCTCGGTCGGCGTTCCGCAGATGGCGGCGGTGGGGTGCAGCGAGGCCGCGAGCGACAGCGCGGATGCGTCGCTGGCCAGCTCGCCGGTGACCGACGTGGCCAGGTGCTGGTAGTCGGCCATCTGCAGCAGGAACGGGCCCGGATCGATGGTCAGCGTATGGCACAGCGGCGTCAGCAGGTCGCGCACCGATTCCACCGAGTACTGGTGTTCCTCCTTGTTCTTGGCCGAGGCCAGCAGCGCGGCACTGAGCGCCTCGTCGTCCGCCTGGCTGCCGCCGCGGCCCATGGTCCCGGCCAGGACGAGCGAGGTGACGTCCCGGCCTTCCCTCCGGATCAGCAGTTCGGGCGTGGCGCCGACCAGGCCGGCGCAGGAGAAGGTGTAGCAGTCGGGTGCGCGGGCGGCCAGCCGCGCGAGCAGGATCCGGGTGTCGATGGGCTCGGACGCGGTCGCGTACAGGTCTCTGGCCAGCACGACCTTCCGCAGCTCGCCGGCCTTGATCCTGGTCACCGCCGCGTTGACCGCCTGCTCCCACTCGGGCGCGGTCAGGCTGCCGTCGCTCCAGCGGACCTCGGCCGCCGGGATCGCGGCGCTGGCCTGCACCCGGCGCTCGCTGATGTCCGGAGTGATCGTCGTGAGCCAGGCCACGCCGGCCCGGCGGGCCACGATCGTGCCGGGCACGATCAGCACCGAGCCGCCGACCGCAGGGTCGAAGGTGAAGCTGCCGAAGGCGACCAGCCCGGTGCCGGGCAGGCCGACGTCGTCGCAGACGTCCGCGTCCGCGCACAGCCTGGCCAGCCAGCTCGCGCCGACCGCGAACCGGTCCGCGCCGGCCGGGATGGTCAGGCGTGCTGCCTCGCCCCAGCCGACAAGCCCGTCGCCCCGGTGGATCCAGGCCGAGGGCGCCAGGTCGGGGAGCCGGACCAGCAGGTCACCAGGATCGGGCACCTTGACCGTGCGCACGGTCAGTGCGCTGCGTGCCGGCATTTCCCCGTCATACTGCTGGATTCCCACGACAGTCCACTTTACGTGCGGTAACCCGGTGGGCCGACGGTAGGGGGCACCGGGCTAGCGGTCGCCGTCTAACAATGCGACCGCGAGCCGGAAGCCGAGCCAGGCCGCCAGCACGCCGATGACGAGACTGCCGATCACGTTGACGCCCGCCTCGCCGACGGACCCGTCCTCGAGCAGGCGGAGGGTCTCGTACCCGAACGTGGAGAACGTGGTGAGTCCGCCGCAGAATCCGGTGCCGAGCAGCAGCACCGCCGACGCGGGCAGGCCCAGGTGCCGCTGCGCTCCGAGCAGGAAACCCAGGAGCAGCGAGCCGGCCATGTTGACCGCGAAGGTGCCCCAGGGGAACACGCTGTCGTGCCGGGCCTGCACCGCGCGGTCGGCCAGGTACCGGGCCGGCGCGCCGATCATGCCGCCCAGCAGTACAAGCAGGAACGTCACGACTCGCGGCCACCCACGTAGGTGTGCACGTGCACGTCGTCCACGATGATCAGGCCGCCGGTCACAAGCTCGGCGATCTCGTCGAGGAACGCCTCGGCCCGCTCCGCGGTGTCCACGATGATGATCGCCAGCGGCAGGTCCTCGCTGAGCGACAGCAGCCGGCTGGTGTGGATGCGCGAGGACGCGCCGAAGCCCTCCAGGCCGCGGAACACGCTCGCGCCCGCCAGCCCGCGCTGGTGGGCCCGGTGCACGATCTCGGCGTACAGAGGCTTGTGGTTGTAGCGGTCCGACTCGCCGATGAAGATCGTGATCCGCCGCGCTGGCCCGCGTAGCGTCATCTGCTTCGCCCCCTCGGTTTGGTAGACGCGAGCCGGGCCGCCCTGATGCCCGCCCAGACCGCGACCAGCGCGGCCAGGATGCTGGTCAGCGCGTAGGCGTCTGCCAGCGCGGGCGCGCCGCTCGTCAGCAGCGTCATCACCCCGGCGGCGTACGTGGAGAACGTCGTGTACCCGCCGAGGAGGCCGACGGCCAGGAACGGCCGCAGGAACCGGCGCGGCGGCCAGACCTCCAGCAGGTAGACCACGAGCAGGCCGAGCAGGAAGCAGCCGGACACGTTCACCGCGAAGATCGCCCACGGAAAGCCGTCACCAGCCGGGAACGCCACGCTCAGCAGGTAGCGGGCCGTGCTGCCCAGCCCGCCGCCGACGGCGATCGCGGCCAGGTCCGCGGCCCCGGGGCCGGACGCGCCGTGCGCCCGCCGGGTCACCGGGCGAGCGGACGACCGCTCGTCCGTCCTGCTCGGCATGTCCCTCCCCGATCGCGACTCCTAGCAAATACTCAGCGACCACAGTAGACGCAGGCCGGCACACCAGTGGTAACGTGCTCCGAAACTCTATTAACCCGATTGGATTCATAGGATGTGATTTCTGGGATGACTGTCTCGCTTGCGCTTCCCGCCCGGCTGGGGCCGGCCCGGCTGGGCGAACTAGTCCGGCACGTGGCCGAAGCCCGCGACTGGCCGTCCCTGGTGAGGTTCGACGCCAGCAGGCGCTGGTACCGCCGTCTCGAGCTGACCAACGTCCACGAGGTCTGGCTGCTGACGTGGCTACCCGGTCAGCACACGGGTTTCCATGATCACGGCGAGGCCGCCGGAGCCTTCGCCGTCGTGCAGGGCGAACTGGAGGAGACCCTGGCCCGGCCCGGCAGCCGGGCCGTCCGCTGCCGGGCCACTGGCCAGGGGTCAGTGAGAACCTTCGGCGCGCGTCACCTGCATGACGTCAGCAACGTGACCAGCGCCGCGGCCGTCAGCGTGCATGCGTACTCGCCGCCCCTGACCGCCATGCGGCGTTACCAGATGGAACCTTCCGGACTGGCACTGGTGGGCACCGACCTGGCGGAGCAGGACTGGTGAGCGGCCTGACGCCGGTCCGTCCCCGGACCATCGGTGAGGTGCTCGCCGGGGCCCGCGCCCGGCTGCGGCGGATGAGCCCGGCGGAAGCCGCCGCGGCTGCCCGCCGGGGCGCGGTCCTGGTCGACATCCGCCCAGCCGCCCAGCGGGCGGCCGAGGGCGAGATACCCGGCGCGCTGATTGTCGAGCGGAACGTCCTGGAGTGGCGCTTCGATCCAGCCTGCGACGCCCGCTTGCCGATGGCCGCCTACGACCTGCAGGTCATCGTGGTGTGCTCGGAGGGCTATACCTCCAGCCTGGCGGCGGTCGCGCTGCAGGAGCTCGGGCTGACTCGCGCCACCGACCTGGCGGGCGGATTCCGCGCCTGGTCCGCGAGCGGCCTGCCGGTCCACAGCCCGGCACCTTAGAGCAACGTCAGCTGTTCGCCGGCGTCTGCCGGGCCAAGGGACGGATCGCAGGGAGACGCGGATCCGGGCCCGAGCCCCGGCGGCCAGGCCGCCCGGCCGCGGGGCGGCAGCTTTCGGGCTGCCCGCGGCGTCGCCCGGCCCACGCCGTATGTGCGAGCGAGCCCGGCCACCTGCTCGCCGATCCGCTTCTGATACTCGGCCGGGGCATAGGCCCGGCCGCGATAGAGCTCGGCGTACCGGCCGACCAGCTCCGGGTGCGCCTCCCGCAGCCAGGCCAGGAACCACTCCCTGGCACCCGGCCGCAGGTGCAGCACGATCGGGCTCACGTGCGTGGCCCCGGCCGCCGCGATCAGCCGGACGGCCCGCTCCAGCTGCGCGGGGGAGTCGGACAGGAACGGCACGATCGGGCCCATCAGCACACCGCAGGGCAGCCCCCGCTCGTTCAGCGCCGCGCACGCCGCGAGCCGCCGTTCCGGTCCGGGTGCGCCAGACTCGATAAGTCGCGAAAGCTCTTTATCGATAATTCCGGCCGACACATTCAGCCCGACCTCGGTTACCTCGGCCGCCTCCGCCAGCAGGTCGATGTCACGCAGGATCAGCGTGCCCTTGGTGAGGATCGAGAACGGGTTCGCGGCCCGGATCAGCGCGCGGATGATGCCGGGCATCAGCTCGTAGCGGCCCTCGGCCCGCTGATAGCAGTCCACGTTGGTGCCCATCGCGATGTGCTCACCGCGCCAGCGCGGGGCCGCCAGCTCCCTGCGCACCAGGGCCGGCGCGTTCACCTTGACCACGATCTGCGAGTCGAAGTCGTGCCCGGCGTCGAACTCCAGGTACGTGTGCGTATTTCTGGCAAAACAGTAGCGGCAGGCATGGCTGCAACCCCGATACGGATTGATCGTCCAGCGGAAGGGCACACGGGAGGCCTCGGGTACCCGGCTGATGATCGTCTTGGCGTGTACCTCGTGGAAGGTCATGCCGCGGAAACCCGGTGTGTCGAAGGTCCGCGTGATCGCGGCCCGCCCGAACAGGGCAGGTGCCGCCTGTCCCTCCGGAGCGGCATCCCCGGCCAGCCGCAGTGAGTCCCAGCGCATGCCTGCCAGGATAGAATAACTGTTCGATAATCTCAAATATATTTTCGATACTAGGGCCTCGGGCTGCGAGTTACGCGCCGATCACAATGGGCGCTAACTGCGGATTTACCGGCCAGTACCGCGCTTCCTCTTGCCGTCTACAAAGCCCTAGTAAAGAATCGTAAGGAGGGGTCGGCCAGGTCTGCCGGCCCAGCATAGATCTTGGCCTGGAGGTGGCGCTGTGGCCTTGTCGATGGAAGAGCAGCGCATCCTTGACGAGATGGAGCGGAATCTCGCCGCAGATGATCCGCGGCTGGCGTCGCGGCTGGGCTCATTTGGCCAGCAGCGGCTGCCCGGCGCGATCCGGTCCCAGCAGGCCAGGACCGTCGGCGGGGTGCTGGCGCTCGCGCTGATCGCGGCTATCACGATCATGGTTTTCGTGGTCAGTCCGTTCGCCGCCCACCATCACGGCGACGGCTCTTCTGTGAACAGCCGGTCCCACCCCGCGGCCACTACCCCCGCGAAACACGCGACCGGGTAGCTCCCGGAGACTCAGGACTCGCGCCATAGCTGGAGCAGATACTGCTCCAGTCCCTCCAGCTCCTTGCGGGCCTGCTGGAACTCGTCGCTGAGCGGGTCGGTGTCCCGTTCGAAGAGCTCGGCGTAGCTCGTTAGCGCGGCCTTCCTGTTCCTGGTGTAGACCCGGACGCCGTAGTCTCCGACGCCGCCGGACAGACGCAGCCCGTCAACCGCCCGGCCGGCCGACCCCATGTCGACCGTGAGCTGGCCGCGCAGGTACAGCACGCATTTGGCCTCGTCCTCGTAGCCGTCGCTGAACGGCGGGGGAGCGTCGTCCCATTCCTCGATCGTCAGCTGAACGCCCAGGTGCTCCTGCGCACACGAGACGATCAGCTGATCCCGGCCGGCGCTGATGAGCGCCTCGACCGGTGGCAGCGGGCCGCCGGGCGCATCCAGATCACACACCGGATCGTGGATCCGGAACACCATTCGCTCCGGGTAGACCGGGATCTCCACCCGAAGCACCCTGCGACTCACTGTCCCCCCTCCGTATGATCGCGACCAATCTTTCTTACAGGATGCTCCGAACTGCCACAACATGCGGGCTCAATTAGTGATAAAGACCTTAGCGATGACGCTCAGTCGCCGCCGCGCCACGGCCCGACCGGCTATCCTCCGCGCATGACCCTGCGCCCCGAACTTCCCGGCGTGACGCACCGCTTCATCCGGGCCGGGGCGCTGCGCATGCATGTTGCCGAGGCCGGCCAGGGGCCGCTGGTCATCCTGCTGCACGGCTTCCCCGAGAGCTGGTACTCGTGGCGGCATCAGCTGTCGGCGCTGGCGGCGGCGGGCTTCCACGCCGTCGCGCCCGACCAGCGCGGCTATTGCGAGACCGGCCCGCCGCGGCTGGCCGACCGCCCGGCGCAGATCGGCGACTACACGATGCTGCACCTGACCGGCGACGTCTTCGCCCTGATGGATGCGCTCGGCGAGGAGCGGGCGGTCGTCGCGGGGCACGACTGGGGCGCGCCCGTTGCCTGGCACGCTGGCCTGTTCCGGCCGGATCGGATCCGCGGCGTAGTGGCGCTGAGCGTGCCGTACCGGCCGCGCGGCAGCGCACCGCCGATCGCGACGCTGCGCTCGACCCTCGGCGAGAGCTTCTACATGGTCTACTTCCAGGAACCGGGCGTCGCTGACGCGGAGCTGGCTCGCGACCCGGCGGCCACGTTCCGCAATGTTCTGTTCAGCATTTCCGGCGACTCGCCCGGCGTGACGCTGATCCCGCCCGGCGGCGGCTTCCTCGATGCCGGCTCCGAGCCGGCGGAGCTGCCCGGCTGGCTGACGCGGGCCGATATCGACGCCTACGTCGGGCAGTACGCGGAGGCCGGCTTCACCGGGCCGCTGAACTGGTATCGCAACATGGACCGCAACTGGGAGCTCACCGGGGCCTGGCACCACGCGCCGGTCCTCGTGCCCGCGCTGTTCATGGCCGGCGACCGCGACCCGGTGATCGGGTTCGTCCGCCCCGACGGCCTGGCCGACGCGGTGCCGCGGCTGACCAAGTCGATCATCCTGCCCGGCTGCGGGCACTGGACGCAGCAGGAACGCCCGGCCGAGGTCAGCGAGGCGATGATCGGGTTCCTGCGGGGCCTTGGCTAGCCGAGCAAGAATTCACGCAGGACGGGAACGATCACCTCGGCCGCGACCGCATGGGTCTGGCCGGGCAGTATCAGCGACCGGCCACCGGGGGCCATGGCGCCGATCGCCTCGGCGCCGTCGCGGGCCCAGGCCGGGCTCGCGCTGCCCGCCAGCGCGAGCACCGGCATGCCGACCTCGCTCAGCCCGGGGATCGGCACGCTGGCGAGCCGCATGTCGTAGGGGAGGGTATGCGCGTAGGCCGCCAGGCTTGCCCAGTTCGGGCCCGCCTTCATCTGCTCGAGCGTCTCGGCGGAGAGCCCGGTATGGCGCAGGAACCTCTCGGCCGCAGCCGAGTCCTGGCCGGTGGCGGCCAGCCGCTCCAGCTCGTCGGCGAGCTCGAAGGTCGAGTTCGTACCGTACGGCGGCTCGTAAACCGCCAGCGCCTGCATGGCGACACCGCGGGCGGCCGCCTCGAGCGCGATCGAGGCACCCGACGAATGGCCGTAGACCAGCGGCGAGCCGCCCGCCTCCGCCGCGACGGCGGCCAGGTCGGCAGCCTCTCTGTCGATCGCGTAGGTATCGCCGTCTTCGCTGTCACCGCGGCCACGGCGATCGAATGCGTACACGGTGAAGTCGGCGGCGAGCACGCTCGCAAGCGAACGTGAGCTGGCGCGGTTGTTAAAGGCGCCGGTGACCAGGATCAGCGCCGGGCCGCTGCCGGACCGCTCGAACGCGATCAGCACGCCGTCGGCAGACTGGACCTTCTCCATGCGGTGCCCTCCCGTCGCCCCGATGATCCTCGCCACGATCATCGCAGGCAGGTCGGACACTATATTGCCGACACCTGGCATCAGGACGCGACGGCGACGGGCGGATCGGGAAGTCGTGACCGCTGCCGCGCCTCCTGCCAGAGCGCGGCGTACTGGCGCGAGGCCTGGCTCCGCGGCGCGAAGACGGTCACCGGGGCCCGCTCCACGGCCATCTGCTCGATCACCGACAGCGCGGGGATGGCCGCGGCCGCGAAATCCGGTCGCTGCGCCGGCAGGTCCTGCGCGATCTGCGTATGCAGCTTCTTGCGCCGGTCGATCATCGAGAAGAACGCGAGCACCCGCGGCCGGTGCCCGTTGAAGCCGCCGACGAATTCGGTGAGCTGATCGAGGGTGCGGACCGAGAGCGTGGTCGGGATAAGCGGCACGAGCAGCAAGTCGGCCGCGTGCAGCACGCTCTCCGACAGCAGCGAGATGCTGGGCGGGCAGTCCAGGATCACCGCGTCGTACTCGCTTTTCAGCGGCCCGAGCAGGCTCGCCAGCCTGCGTTCCGGTCGCTTGGCCGCGTCCAGCAGCAGGTCCAGGTTGCGGTAGGTGAAGTCCGCTGGCAGTAGGTCCAGGTTGTCGAAGTCGGTGCCCTTGATCGCCTCATCGAGCGGCCTGAGACCCTGGATCAGCGCCTTGCCGCCGCCCTTGACCCGCGGCTTGACCCGGAACAGGAAGCTCGCCGCGCCCTGCGGGTCCAGGTCCCACAGCAGCACCCGGTAGCCATCTTTGGCGGCCAGGTAGCCGAGGTTGACGGCGGTGGCCGTCTTCCCGACGCCGCCCTTGATGTTGTAGGTGGCGAATATCCTCATGCCCCGCTCACTTGGGTAAGTGCCGCCAGGCGGGCCTGACTTGCCCGGCCGGCAAAGGCCGCGAACCTGCTGTCGAAATCAGCCCTTGCCTGCCGCTGCCGGCGGGCCAGCCCCGCAGCGATCTCGCCCATCGCCAGCAGCGTCGCTGCCGGTGCGCTGCGCTGCGCCAGCATCCGGTCGGCGAATGCTCGCAGTTCCGCGCGCTGTACCTCCGCATCCTGGAACTCGCCCAGGCAGTCCTGCAGGGCCTTCAGTTCCCTGATCGCCTGCCACCGCTGTGCCGGGTCATGCAGGGATCCGAACATCTCGACCAGATATCGCAGCTCCTTGCAGTCCTTGCGCAGATCGTGCAGGTCCTGCGCGGGCGAGGCGCCGGTAATGCGCAGGCCCGCCCGCAGCGCGCGCCGCTGCGCCACGGCAATGCGCTGGGCGGCGAGCTGCGCGACCGTCGGTCGCCTGCGAGCCGGGCGGATGCCGTCCAGATCGCCCCGCCACTGCCGGGCCAGCCGGGCGAACCGGGCCGAGCGGAGCCCGCGGGCAAGGTCACGGTGCGCCGCGGCACGGGCCCGCAGCAGGTACTCACGGAACGGATCGAGGTCCTCCGGCGGCGCGCCGAGGAGGCCGGCGACCATGTCACCGAAGCCGAGCAGGTACACGTCCAGGTCCCTGGCCGGAGTGGTCAGATCGCCGAGCCACCGGAACTCCGGCCGGTAGGCCGCGGTGAGGTCAGCGGGCAGCGGCTGCCCGGCAAGCTTGAGCGCAGACCGGGTCCGCCTGATCGCGACACGCAGGTCATGCAGGAACTCGGTGTCGATGTCGCGGATCGTTCCCGGCACATTGGCCTCGACCGCGTCGAACTGCGCGGTGAGAATGGCCGCCAGCGCGGTCGCGGCCGGCATCGCCGGTGTCAGCTGCACGTCCGCGTGCCTCCGGCCCGGTTGCTCGCCAACCGCGGCTAGCGCGGCCTCAAGCCCGGACTGCCGACTTGGCCTCATCCCGGCCGCGCCTGCCAGCGCGTCGCTGATCCGGTCGGCCTGAGCCTGGTAGCCACGGACGGGGCTGACGGACAGCCGCGGCGCTGCCTTCGCGCGGGCCGGATAGCTGACCGACATCTCGTCCACGACGAGCCTGGCCACGGTCTTGGCGTCCGCGTTCAGCGCGCGCTGCCCGTGGATCCGGCTCGCCGCCCGCGCGACGGGCATCAGCGCCCGGATGCCCACGACCGGCTCGAGTAGCTCGCGCAGCGGGCTGGGCGGCAGCGCGGTGATCAGGCTCGGCCACGACGGCCCGCTGTTGTTTCCACCGCTGCTGTTTCCACCACTGTTGTTTCCACCACTGTTGTTTCCACCACGGGCGTTGCTTACCGGCAGGCCCGCCAGCCGCTCACCATCGCGTCCGGTGAGCACTAGCTCAGTCCCGCTGCCGCCTGCCTGCTGCTCGAGCGACAGGCCGGCCCGGTACAGCCGCCAGTCGAAGGTGTCGAGCCAGGTGCGGCGCACCCGCCGCACGGGCCCGTCGCCGGACCAGCTGAACGTACCGCCGACGCCGCCGGCGACCGAGTCCAGTATGTCCTGCGTGACCCCGCCGCCCTCGACCACGAAGTCGCCGGAGCCATTTCCCACCAATGTGACCTCGTCAGCCCGTGTTACTGGAAATTCGGCGAATTACATATAAACCGACATCCAGTGTTAATCTAGTGTTAACCAGGCTACCAGTGCGCGGCCAGCCCAGCTAGCTTCCCTGCGGTTCCGTGAGCATTGCCTGCGGCGCCCGCCATTGCCGCGTAACCGCAACCGCGTGCTCAGGTACGGTGAAACGGTGGATCTTGGGATGCGCCGATGATCGACTGGGCAACTGTCTCATCGCTGGCCACCGGGTTCGGCACGCTGGTCCTTGCCATCGCGACCTTCCAGGCGGTGCGATCGGCCAACAAGGCCGCCAGAGTGGCCGAGCAGGCGCTGCTGGTCGGCGTCCGGCCGCTGCTGGTCCCGTCCCGGCTCGACGACATACAGCAGAAGGTGTTTTACGGCGACGGCAAGTACGAGGTCATCGAGGGCGGGCGCGGCGTCGCCGAGGTCGACGGCGGCAACGTCTACCTGGGCATCTCGCTGCGCAACGCCGGTCGCGGCATCGGGGTGCTGCACGGCTGGAATTTCATGGTCGGCCGCCAGGCCATTGACGGGCATTCGCCGCTTGAGGACTTCCATCCGCATCAGCGCGACATCCTCATCGCCCCTAACGACATCGGCTTCTGGCAGGCCGCGTTCCGCGACGCCAGCGACCGGCAGCACGAGGAGGCGATCGCCGCGATCCGGTCACGGGAGATGCTGACGATCGACATCCTGTACGGCGACCACGAGGGCGGCCAGCGGGCGATCAGCCGGTTCACGCTGCAGCCGCGCGGCGACGACGACAAGCCGGTCTGGCTCACATCGGTCGTGCGGCACTGGAACATCGACCGGCCCGACCCGCGCTCGCGCTGACCGCCGCCAGCAGGGAGGATGTCCGTAAGGCAGCCGCAAGGCGGGCAGGCAGAGCGGGAGCGTCCATGCTGCAGGTATTCGGGTTCGACCGGGTCGGCGTCGTGATCGGCGACATTTACTTCATCAACCCCAATCCCGCCAAGGGTCAGGAGGGACCCGAGCGCGGAGTGCGGCTGGAGCTGCGGATGCTCAGGGCGGGTGAGCTGACCGGCTCGATCTACTCCGCCCGGCCCATCAC
>JASHOV010000133.1 GCA_030038495.1 Streptosporangiaceae bacterium | reverse complement strand
GCGCCATTATGGCCGGTAGACCGTCAACCTCCCAAGCGCTTGCTCGCGTGGTGGCGTAACTACGCACCGGACCGCAGGGCCGCGCGAGGCTCATGACCATTGACATAGGCAGATATCGCTCGTCTAGTGGAAAGCAGGAACTGCCCGTTCCGAGCGGTCAGTGGCTAATTACCGGGTCCGCGGTACTCCAAGTACCTCATCAGCGTCTTCCTGCTGACCGACTCCGGTGTCCGGCAGGTTCAGGCAACGGTGGATACCTGCACTGGCGACGTTTACGACCAGGTCCGGCGAAGCTTCCGCCACGATGTGATCGCGTCCGCGATGGTGGCCGAGACGGGCATCCGATTTGAGACCGGCCGCCGGGAGGCCATGCCGCCCGAGGGCCAGCGGGCGGACCGGCGGCTTCACCCGAGCGGCGCGGTGCCGTACGACAGGGTCCGAGGCTTCGATGCGTCGCTGATTCTGCGGCAGGAGATCCGGCTCAGGCTCATGAGCGCGGAGACCATCCTCCTGCAGGTTCAGAGCTTCGACGCGGACTTCAGCGACCCGGCCATGGAGAACCCGACCTACCTGCTGAACATCGCCCTGGACACCTCAGGAATCTCCTCGGTCATGGCACTTCTCGAGGCGATATCGGGCCACGGAGCGCAGTGGGCCGCACAGCGGGAGCGGCAGCGGCGCCGCTGGCGGACAACGGGCCCGGGTGACCAGACGGGGCCTGAGGACGAGCCCGTTGCCCGCGCGGAGACCGCCGCGCCCACGCCGCTACGGCCGACGCCCGGCACGACGAAGGACTCACACCGCGACGAGGTCGCCTGAGCCTCGCGCCATCGCCCTGGGCCTCCCACCCATCTCCTCAGCCTCGCGCCATCGCCCGGGCCTCGCGCCATCGCCCGGGCACGGCTGTCACGCCCCGGCGGGCTGACCCGCAGCGAGAGCCGCCGCTACCTGGTCGGCAAAGGCGACCGCGACCAGAAGCTGCTCCCTGGTCGGCCGGGCGCCGGGATCGGGCTCCATAAGGAACCGGCCCAGCAGGCGGTCGCCGCTTTCCGCCAGGAGCTCCGTGCCCGAATTGTGCGGCAGGCCGAACTGGTCCACATCCCAGGGGCTGCCTGCGACGGTGACGCGGCCATCGTGCTCGATCCGGCCCGGCTGGCCGAGACCGGCGCGGCCGTACTGGAACTGGCACGATCGCAGCGACAGCAGCCGTACTAGCCGATCCGACACCTCATCGGCGAGCGAGACGGGCGAGCCGCCGGCCGCGACCGCCCTGGCCGCGTCGTGGATGCCTGCCAGGTATCCGGATCGGCGGCTGGCGGTCGCGTGCTGCCGGTGGCCCCAGACCGCGATCTCGGTGACCGCGATGCCAATCACCAGCAGCAGCACCGTGGTCTCGATGTCGGTGGCTCGGGTGATGCTGAACGTCTCATAGGGCCTGGTGAGGAAGAAGTCGAACCAGCCGGCCGCCGATACCGCGGCCAGGTACCCGGCCGGCCGATAGCCCGCGGCTGCTACCGCGACGATCACCAGGATGAGCGCCAGCGCCGCGTCCGTGTTGGCCACGCTGGAGCGGAACGGCACCATCACCGCGGTCAGCGCGAGCGGCACCAGCAGCCCGGCCAGCACGGCCAGCCTCGGGCGGCTCAGCCACGCTCGGGCACCAGCAGCGGCTCGATCGCCTGTGACCTGCATGTTTCCGTAGTAACACGAGCTCTGGCAGTTCCTCCAGAGCGGCGCGGGAACTCATGCGGAACCCATGCGGCGCCGCGCCGGTCATGTGCTCGAACCACTCGCGGCGGCGTGGCGGCGCTGGATTATCGCGCGCCGGGTGCTCGCGCACCCGACCGCACGGCCGGCTCGGTCGCGCGTTCCTGGCCGGTCATCGCCCGCGTGATCAGTCGCTTGCCAACCGCCCCGGTGCTGATCAGCGTGCCCAGGCAGGCCGCGGCCAGCAGCGCGTAGGGAACGAAGTCGCTCGTCGCCTGCGCTATCGCGCCGCCCGCGGCGGCGGCAAGGCCCTGCCCGGCCGCCCAGGCGAGGTTGCACATTCCGAACGCCAGGCCCTGGTTCAGGTCCATCTTCTGGGCGGCACTGCTCAGCATGGCCATGGCCGGAGTGAACAGCGAGCCGTAGGCCGGCATGCCGAGAATCAGCAGCACCATCAGCGCCGCGGCCGGAGCGACCACCGGCGCCAGCAGGCTGACCCCGACGGCGACGGACAGCGATATCCGCACTGGCCAGAGCGGGCCGCGGCGATCCGACAGCCGGCCGCTGAGGGGCGAAAGGACCGACTCGATGCCGGCCGACAGCAGGAACGTCAGGCCGATCAGCGTGGCGTCGACGCCCAGGTCGCTGAGGCGCAGCGGCGCCAGCACGTCGATGACTCCGAACGACAGCCCGGCCAGCGCGGTCAGCCACATGCCCGCCATGACGTGCGGATCACGGAGCGCGGGCCAGGCGGCGCTGAGGCCCTGCGGTTTCTCCACCGCAGTCGGCCGCGGCAGCGTGAACGCGGCGATCATCAGCAGGCCGCCTGCCACCGCCGCCGCGGAAAATGCGGGCCCGGTCCCCACGCGGCTGGCCACGGCACCCACGACCGGCCCGAGCAGGGCGCCGCCCACCGCCGCACCGAGCGCCGTGCCGAGCATCTCACCGCGCCGCTCCGGCGGACTCGCGGCCGCCAGCCAGGCCAGCCCCGCCGCCCAGATGCAGGCGCCGCCCAGACCCTGCACGACCCGGGCCGAGTCCAGCAGGGCCGGTGCATTGGACCAGCCGAACACGAACGTCGACACGCTCATCAGGGCCAGGCCCAGCAGCACCACCACCCGGTCGCCGAGCCGGGCTACAAGCAGCCCGCTAGGCAGCGCTCCGAGCAGCGTGCCCGCGGGATAGGCGGCAACGAGTATGCCCACACCCGCCTTGCTGAGCCCGGCCACGTGCGTGTAATGCGGTACCAGCGGGGTCAGCGCGGTGAAGAAGCTGAGCTCGACCAGGACCAGCACGCTGACGTAGATCAGGAGCCTGCGCACGCGCGGTGGCAGTTTCTCCGTGCCGCGCGCCACTGCTGACCTCGCTTTCCTGCCTGCCCCGTGGCTGACCCGCGTGGCGGTCCTGACCAATCGTTTAACGCTATCGCAGAGGTCTGACAGTCCGTCCGGCCAGTGCCAGGCGGCATCCGCTTCCTCGGCGGGCTGCCGGCGGACGTGGCGCCTGCGCAACCCGCGCGTAGTCGAGGGCGACCGCGCGTGGCCGCGAGCGGCCCGTCCGACATGACCCAGGCGATGACCGGGCCGGAGCCGTCAACGGCCCAGTAATGCAGAGCCTCAGTTTCGCCGCGGCCTATAGGTAAGCACGACCACCCCGGTACTCAGCGTTGTGCTACCGGTCAGCTCCAGATTCACCGAGCCGACATCCTCGAACAGGCGCTGGCCGGGCGGGGTCGTGACCGGCATGAGCCAGATCCGGAACTCGTCGACCAGTCCGTGCTCCAGCAGGGTCCGGTCCAGCGGCCCGGTACCGTACTTCAGCAAATATCCCTCGCCCTGCTGCCTGAGCGTGGCCAGCCTGCCTGCGGTGTCCGGCCCGAGGGGCGCGGCGTTCCACGACATCTCGGTGAGCGTCCTGGACGCGACGTACTTGGGGATCGCGTTCATCCGCGCGACAAACTCCGCGGCCGGACCCGGCTCGGGCTCAGCCGCGGCCATCGCCGTGTAGGCGGCGGACAGGCCCTCGTAGGTCTTCCGCCCGAGGACCAGCGCGTCCGCGCCGAAGAGCAACTCGCGGTTCAGCGCGTCCGCCTCCGGACAGTCCAGGTAGGGCGGGCCCCACTCCTGCGGCGCGCCGATGTCGCCCGCGAGCGTGACGAACGTGGACTCGATGAGCCGGCGCATTACCTGACCGGCTCGAATCGCGGCGCGCTGGCCACCTTTCCCGCGCTCGTGGCCGTCACAGCAGTACATCCAGTTTCGTGAACGAGCTTTCCCAGCCTGACTTGGTCTGGTCGCCGATCTCTTCGGCGAAGGGGCCCTGCCGCAGCTCGAGCCGGGTCTTGCCGACTCCCTCGTCGTGGAACTCCAGCCGCAGGGCGCAGTGCAGGGTACCCTCCACCCCCGGCACGCCCTCGGCCTGCATCTCGGCGACGAGCAGCTCGTTCTCGATCACCTCGGTGAAGGTGGCCTCGATGGGATTGCGGAAGCTCGGGTCCTCGTCCAAGGTCATCACGAAGCGCATGTGGCCGCCGACCCGAGGATGGATGTCGACGGTGTCGCGGGGCACGGATGCGCCCACGGGCCCGAACCACAGGGCCAGCTGATCCGGGTCGACGAACGCCTGGTAGACGAGCTTCCGTGGCGCATTGAAAATGCGGGAGATGGCGATCTCGTGTGTCATTGCCGTGTCCTCTCGGATGACGCTGTGGTCTCGGATGGCTCGTGCTGTCCCTGGACCCTGCGCAGGTGTGCGTCGAGCCGGTCGAAGCTGGCGTCCCAGAACTGCCGGTAGCGCTCCATCCAGTCGGCCGCCTCCTTCAGCGGAGCGCCCTCGAGGGTGCTGGAAAGCCACTGACCGGACCTGCTGCGGGAGATCAGCCCGGCTCGCTCCAGCACCTTCAGGTGCCGGGATATCGCCGGCAGGCTGATCGGGAACGGCTCAGCCAGCTCGGTCACGGTCGCGTCCCCGTCAGCCAGCCGGGCCAGGATCGCCCGCCTGGTCGGGTCCGCGAGCGCCCCGAAGATCACGCTAAGCTGATCCTCGGCCATTACTTAACCACCTTGTTAATTAACGAGCTCGTTAACCGTAGCCGAGTGGGGCAGCCGGCGTCAAGTCCCGCCGGCTAGCGCGCCCAGGAGGGCTCGGCCCGACTCTTCCTTCGTTCCGTGGCCGCAAATACGGACATTTCGTCCGACGGAGTCCGCCTAGCGGAGGAAAAGTTGATACGGCACGCCGCAGGTCGGTCTTGGCGCGCGGTCGGTCTTGGTGCCGACCCGCTGGGGAGCCCCTATCGGGCTACCGGGATCCAGCCCAATGGCTCGCCGTCGGGGCTTTGCCAGT
>JASHOV010000132.1 GCA_030038495.1 Streptosporangiaceae bacterium | reverse complement strand
GGTCGGCCGGCTCATCGGACGCCAGCCCCGGCGGCGGCCCGCTCAGGCTCGGGCGCCTGCTCGACGTCGGCTAGCATCATCGCCGGCAGCTGCGCCCGCCCGGGGCGGGCGAGCGCCGCGGCCACCCGCCAGATCGCTGCGGCCGCGACGGCCGCGGCACACGCGATCCCCAGCCAGAGCAGCCAGCCGTGCTGCATGTCGGTGCCGGAGCCGAAGCTGTGCGCGAGCGCGACCGGCCAGGCCGCGTAGCTCAGCCAGTGCACCGCGCGCCAGGTCCGCCTGCCGATCCTGGCCCGCAGCAGGCTGGTGACGATCAGCGCGGCCATCAGGTCCAGGGCCGCCGCGCCGAGGCCGAGCCAGAACGTCTCGTAGGCCGAGGTGAACGGGATCACCGCGGCCGCGATGCCGATCGTCACGTAGGGGTCGGCGATGGCCGTGATGACGTGCACCGCGACGAAAAGCACGGCCAGCAGCGACAGGTTCCGGTGCAGGCCGGCCGTGCCGAACCGGGGGAGTCCGGGCAGGCTGCGCTTGCGCGTCACCAGAATGCCCAGCACCAGCACCGCGGTCAGCAGCACGAGCGCGATCACTCCGGTGGAGCGGCTCGCGTACCAGAGCGCGGTACTCGACGTGGCTCCCACTGGCGGCCTCCAGATCGGCTGTCGGCCTCGGCCGGTTGCCGTCGCCGTACACCAGTAAGCATCGGTTGCCGACCAGAACGGACAATCTGGGTGACCTCTGCGTTGCCTCTGAGTTCTCTGCCGGGCACCTGGAGGACCGCGCCAGCCGCTCGGCGGGATCGAGTTCGTCCTCGCTGACGACCGGCCCCTCGACGCTCACGTAGCGGTAGGGCGGGTGGTCATCCTGGGCGCACAGGCTGAACCGCCCGGCGGCGCGGATGGCCGTCGCCTTGCGCGACTGACGGCCGGTCAGCACGGTCACCACCAACCCGGGTCAGTTCTCGTCCAGCACCGCCCGGATCACGTGCCGGGCATTGCGCGCCATCGTGGGGTTTGTCTTGCGGTAGTACGGCAGCGCGATCAGCGCCTGCGAGAGCGTACGGGCCCGGCCGCGGAACCAGGTCGCGTCGTCCGCACCCAGCGCCGTCCGGAAGACGTCCCTGGCATCGACCGGCAGCAGATTCCACGCCGGGAACAGATCGCAGGCCGGATCTCCCACCCCCGTACATCCGAAGTCGATCACGGCGGCCAGCCTGCCGCCGTCAGTGAGCAGGTTGCCCGGCATCAGGTCGGCGTGCAGCCACACGGGCGGCCCCGCCCGGGCCGGGGCGCGCAGGGCCTCCTGCCATATGCGGGCCACGGCATCGCAGTCGACGTCCTCCTCCGGGATGCCGCGGAGTTCCGTGATCGCCGCCCGCGTCGCTGCGTCGAGTGAGGCGAGCGGGCCGCCGCGGTGTGCCTTCGGCGCGCCCGGCAGGGTGATGCTGCGCATCGCCACGACGAACGCGGCCAGATCCTCGGCCAGCGGCACTGCCTCGCGCAGTGCACCGGCCTCGGGATGGTCCCCGGCTAGCCAGCGGCATACCGACCACGGCCAGGGATACCCCTCGGCGGGCTCCCCGGCCCCGACCATCTCGGGGATGCGCGCGGGCAGGAGCGGCGCGAGGAGCGGCAGCCACCGCTGCTCCATCGACACGTCCCCGGCGCCGTCCGCCACCAGCGGCAGCCGCACGACGAGGTCGTCGCCCAGCCGGTACATGGCGTTGACCGTGCCGCCGGATGGCCAGCGCCGGACCGCCAGTCCGGTCCACTGAGGGAACTGCGCCGAGATCAGCCGCCGGACAAGGTCATCGTCGATGTCTCGCAACGCGGCGCTAGCCACGGGACCGGATCTGGCTGAACGGGAGGTCCTTGTCGACTCGGACCTCGGGCGGCAGGCCGAGGATCTTCTCGGCCAGGATGTTCTTCTGTATCTCGTCGGTGCCGCCGGCGATCGACTGGGCGGGCACGGACAGCAGCACCTCGGCGATCACGCCGCCCATGGCGGAGTCCGGCCCGGTGACCAGCGCCCCGGCTCCGGCGATCATCGAGTGGACCCTCGCGGCCTCGCGGGCGATATTGCTGAGCGCTAGCTTGCCCACCGAGCCTTCCGCGCCGGGCCGGGCGCCGCGTGCGCGCGCGGCTCTGGCCCGGTCGGCGGTCCAGGCGCTGACCCGCTGCAGCGTGACCAGCCGGGCGATGGCCTGGCGGATCACCGGGTCGTCGGCGACACCCGCGGCCCGCGCGTGCTCGATCACCAGATCGGCCCGGCCCGCGCGCTGCGGGTACCAGGAGTACACGGCAAAGTGCGCGGCGGCCTCGGCCCTGGCCTCGTCCAGCGCCCGGCCCGGCCGCGGGTCGTAGGCAGGCGGCCGCATCAGCCCGAACCGCCGCTCGTAGGCCAGTGTCGTCAGCGCGATCGCCCAGCCGTCGCCGACCTGGCCGACCACGTTCTGCGCCGGGACCCGAGCCCCGGTCATGAACACCTCGTTGAACGAGGCGTGAAAATTCATCTGCCGCAGTGGCCGCACCTCGACGCCGGGCTGGCGCATCGGGAGGGCGAAGTAGCTGAGGCCGCGGTGCTTGGGCACCTGGCTGTCGGTGCGGGCCAGCAGCATGCCCATGTCGGCGTGGTGCGCGCTCGTGTTCCACACCTTCTGGCCGTTGATCACCCACTCGTCGCCGTCGCGCGCCGCCGAGGTCGACAGACCGGCCAGGTCCGATCCCGCCCCCGGCTCGCTGAACAGCTGGCACCACGTCTGCTCGCCGGTCAGGATCGGCCGCACCAGCCGCTCCCTGAGCTCGTCGCTGCCGTGCGCGAGCAGCGTCGGCGCCGCGAGCGCCATGCCCAGGCCCACCGGCGCGCCGACCGCGCCGAGCGCGATCAGCTCGGCCGCGACGAGGTCGTCGGTCCAGGCCGGCCAGCCGCGGC
>JASHOV010000131.1 GCA_030038495.1 Streptosporangiaceae bacterium | reverse complement strand
GCGGCGGGTCAGCGCCGGCGCGCGGCGATGCCGATGTTCGCCGAGCCGGCCGCGCGGGTCGAGGTGGTCGTACCGCTGGTAACCCAGCCGTCCGTCGATCAGCGCGCCCGCTATACCGAACGGCACTCCCAGTTCCCCGTCGTCGGCGGGCCGCTCGGCCTGGGCCTGCTCGCGGGCAGCATCGCCGCGTCGGTCGTGCTGGGCTACGGCGTGCAGGGGCTGACGATACCGGCCGCTACCTTCTCCGGCCTGTTCAGCCTGTTCGTGCTGCTTGACCTGCCCAACGGGATCAAGATCGCGGACGGGCGGTTCACGGTCGGCGTGCTCGGATTTCCGCCGCGCACCCGCCTGTGGCGCCGGATCAGCGGGCCGCTCGACGCGGTGCGCGAATGGGACGTGCTGACCACGGCCCAGGTGCGCGAGCTGAACCGGAACCGACCGGCTAAAGGCCGGTTCGGCGGGCCGGTGCAGTACCTGGGCGACCTGAGAATGCTCGGGCGGCGCGGCGTGCTGCGGCTGGTCACCGACCGGGCGTCGGTCGAAGCCCGCTTTCCCGCGAGCATCCTGCGCGGCTACCTGATCCTGCCGACCGGCGTGGCCGGCGGGGTCTGGGACGGGGTGATCCTCATCTGCACCCGCCGGCCGACCGCGCTGGCGGCCGCGATGGAGCAGGCGCTGCCAGGGCGACGGGGAGCCAGCGAGTACCACAGCGTGCCGCCCGCCGGGGCGCGCTAGCCGCTGGAGCCGGCGGCGCGCCCGGGTCAGGGCATCCGCTCGTAGGCCGGGATCGTCAGGAACTCGGCGTAGTCGTCGGCCAGCGCTACTTCCTTGAACAACGCTGTGGCCTGCTCGTACCGCGCGTCGTTGAATGTAGCGCCAAGCTGCGCTCGGATGGCGCCCAGCTCCTCGCCGATCAGCCGCTCGACCAGTTCTCTGGTCACCTTCGGCCCGTCGGCCAGGGTCACGTCGTTGTGCAGCCACTGCCAGATCTGTGACCGGGAGATCTCCGCCGTGGCGGCGTCTTCCATCAGGTTGAAGATGGCCACCGCGCCGGTGCCGTCCAGCCAGTTCGCCAGGTACTGCAGCCCGACGCTGACGTTGTTGCGCAGCCCGCCCTCGGTGATGTGGCCGGGCGTGTCGCTCACCGCGAGCAGCTGGGCGGCGGTCACGTGGACGTCGTCGCGCTGCTTTGCGAGCTGGTTCGGCGAGTCGCCGAGCACGCTGTCGAAGACCTCGCGGCAGATGGGCACCAGGTCGGGGTGGGCGACCCAGGATCCGTCGAAGCCGTCGCTCGACTCGCGGGTCTTGTCCTCGCGGACCTTGGCCAGCGCGCGCTCGGTGACCTCAGGGTCGCGCCGGTTCGGGATGAACGCGGCCATGCCGCCCATCGCGTGCGCGCCTCGGGCGTGACACGTCTTGACGAGCAGCTCGGTGTAAGCGCGCATCATCGGCGCGGTCATCGTAACGGCGTTGCGCTCGGGCAGGACGAAGTCGCGGCCCCGGGTACGGAACTTCTTGATGATGCTGAACAGGTAGTCCCACCGGCCCGCGTTCAGCCCGGCGCTGTGGTCGCGCAGCTCGTACAGGATCTCCTGCATCTCGAAGGCGGCCGGGATCGTCTCGATCAGTACCGTCGCGCGGATCGTTCCCTGCGGGATGCCAAGCGCGTCCTGGGCGAGCACGAAGGCGTCGTTCCAGAGCCGGGCCTCCAGGTGGCTCTCCATCTTGGCCAGGTAGAAATAAGGGCCCTTGCCCTTTTCCAGCTGCCGTCGCGCGCAGTGAGTGAAGTACAGCGCGAAGTCGACCAGGCTGCCCGAGGCCCGCTGGCCGCCGATCAGCAGGTGCTTCTCCGGCAGGTGCCAGCCGCGCGGGCGGACGACGATCGTCGCGAGCTCGTCATCGGGACGAAGCTGGTAGGCCTTGCCCTCGTCACTGGTGAAATCGATCGTTCGGTCCAGAGCGTCCTTGAGGTTCAGCTGCCCGGTGACCATGTTGTCCCACAGCGGCGTGTTGGCGTCCTCGAAGTCGGCCAGCCACACCTTGGCGCCTGAGTTCAGCGCGTTGATGGTCATCTTCCTGTCGGTGGGGCCGGTGATCTCGACCCGCCGGTCGATCAGGCCGGGCGCCGGGGGCGCTACCCGCCAGGAGGTGTCCGACCGAATCGCCTCGGTGCTGGTGAGGAAGTCGAGGTTGGCTCCCGCCGACAGCTCCCGCTGCCGCGTGGTTCGCGCCGCGAGCAGTTCCTGACGGCGCTGGCCCAGCTCCCGGTGCAGCAGGCCGACCAGGTCAAGGGCCTCCGGAGTGAGGATCTCGTCGTACCTGGTGCCGGACGGGCCGGCGATCTCCACGCCACTCAACGCATCCACGCTCCCTTTCCTCTTGCTCGGCAGTTCCTCGGCACTTCCTCGGCACGGGCCGCTCGCTGTACCAGAAGGTAACCCATCGGCCGTCGGCGTACGCCAGTGGCCGGGGGAGGGCGTGACCGCCAGCGCACGGCCCTGCAGCCGATGAGCGGGGCCGATGCGCGGGGCCGATGCGCGGGGCCGATGCGCGGGGCCGGGCACATCGCGGGCGCGTCAGTTGTTATTGAGATGAGGATGGATGTGCTGCGTGGCACTATCAGAGCAGCTCCCGCGCTCAGCGGGAGCATCAGTACTTATTCGGCTATTCGGGGTGGCTAGCACTATATGACCGCACTATCCGATGATCACGCTGATCGCGACCTCTGGGAAGAGCCCGAGGACGGCCAGCTGGACCTGGAGGAGCGTCATGCGCTGCGCCGCGTGGCGGGCCTGTCGACCGAGCTTGAGGACATCAGCGAGGTCGAGTACCGAGCACTGCGGCTCGAGCGAGTCGTCCTCATGGGGGTATGGACCGACGGGACGCTCGCCACGGCGGAGAACTCGCTGCGTGAGCTGTCGCTGCTGGCCGAGACCGCCGGCTCGCTGGTGCTCGATGCGCTGGTGCAGCGCCGCGGCCGGCCGGACGCCTCGACGTACGTGGGCGCGGGAAAGGCCCGGGAGCTGGCGGAGATCGTTGCTGCCCACGGTGCCGACACTGTGATCTGCGACGGCGAGCTGACGCCCGGCCAGCTCCGCAGCCTGGAGGGTGCGGTCAAGGTCAAGGTCGTCGACCGGACCGCGCTGATCCTGGACATCTTTGCCCAGCATGCCCGGAGCAAGGAGGGCAAGGCGCAGGTCGAGCTCGCCCAGCTGCAGTACCTGCTGCCCCGGCTGCGCGGCTGGGGCGAGTCGCTGTCCCGTCAGGCGGGCGGCCGGGCCGGGGGGAACGGCGGCATCGGGACCCGCGGCCCCGGCGAGACCAAGATCGAGACCGACCGCAGGCGGATCCGGGCCAGGATCTCCAAGCTGCGCCGGGAGATCGCGGATATGTCGGTCGGCCGGGAGGTTCAGCGCGGCCAGCGGCGGCGGCACGCGGTGCCGTCGGTGGCGATCGCCGGCTATACGAACGCAGGCAAGTCGACGCTGCTGAACCGGCTGACGGGTGCGCAGGTGCTTGTCGACGACTCGCTGTTCGCCACTCTCGACCCTGCGGTCCGCAAGACCAGGACCCCGTCGGGACTTCCGTACACGCTGACCGACACCGTCGGGTTCGTCCGCCATCTGCCGCATCAGCTCGTCGACGCGTTTAGGTCGACGCTCGAGGAGGTCGCGGACGCCGACCTCGTCCTGCACGTGGTGGATGGTTCCGACGCCGACCCGGCGTCGCAGCTGGCCGCCGTCAGGGAAGTGCTTGGCGAAATCGGGGCTGCGGATGTTCCCGAGCTCGTGGTGATCAACAAGGCGGATGCTGCCGATCGCATCGAGCTGGAGGGATTGCGGCTGGCCGAGCGGCAGTCGGTGATCGTATCGGCCCAGACCGGGGACGGCGTCGAGGACCTGCGCGCCGCCATCGAGCGGCTGCTGCCGCGCAGCCAGCGCGAGGTCACCGTCGTGATCCCCTACAGCCGCGGTGACCTCGTCTCTCGTGTCCACGAGCAGGGCGAGGTGCTATCCGTCGGACATGGCAGCGATGGCACCGAGCTCACGGCGCGGGTGCCCCTCTGGCTGGCAGCGGAGCTGGACCGGTTCGCGATAACCCCCTCGGGCTCGGCTCTGTAGCGGCCGCGGCTGAACCGGGCGGCGCTCAGGTCCGTTTCATGACCGTGCAGTTGCATGAGCCGCTGCAATTGCGTGCGTTGCCGCAATTGCGTGACGCTACTGCAATGGCTGGCTGCGGCTTTCTACGCCGATTTCCGCACTCCCGATCCGCATTTTCTGAACGCCATGAGATCGGTCGCAGTGGTCGATGAGATCGTTTGCAGCGGGGTTGGGACCGATTGGAGGCGTACGTTACTTAACTTCCGGCGGCGGGTTGCAAGCTCGCCGGCCATGTCCGTGCACCCGGCCGCCTGACCGTGCTATACAGCAGGTCAGTCCCTTGCCGACGGGTAGATCGGTCCTGGCTCACGGGGCTACTGGTCCCGGCCAGCGGGGCTATCAGTCCCTTACCGTCAGCGCCGATTGGCAATGCGGCCGCGCTTACCGCTATGCTTATTCGACCCTTTACAGGGACCGTCTTGTGCAATACCGTGACTCAACCGATATGTTGGCGAGCGCGTCAGCAGTTGTCCTAATCTGCACGGGCGCGACCTGTATCACCTGGTTTTAGGCCAGGCGGTTCATGCTCATTCCGACGCTCGGCAGGAGAGGCTGCATGCTAGCTCCGGGTCATCGCCGCGACGATGGTGCGCGGCGTGGCGGCGTGCTATGACCATCCGGCTTCTGACCAATATCGGGCGCCTGTGGACGGGCGCCGAGGTGTGGAGCAACGCGGCTATCGTGACGCAGGACGACCGCATCGCCTGGGTCGGCCCGGCCTCCGAGCTTCCCGCAAGCGTTCCCGGCGTGATCCAGGACATCGTGGATGTCGACCATGTGGAGAACCTGGGCGGCGCGCTCGTCACGCCGGGCCTGATCGATGCGCACACGCACCCCGTCTATGCCGGCAACCGGTGGGCGGAGCTGGCCATGCGCTCGGGCGGCTCCTCGTCGGCGGAGATCGTGGCGGCCGGCGGCGGCATAGCCTCGACGGTCACGGTTACCCGCGGGACCGATCCGTGGACGCTGTGCAGCGGGGTCCGGGAAAGACTCAGCTCCTGGATCCGGGCCGGAGCGACCACGGTTGAGGCGAAGACCGGCTATCACCTGACCAGGGACGGGGAGCTGGCCGACGTCAGGCTGCTCAGGTCGCTGGAGGGTGAGCCGGGCATGCCCAGGGTCCATGTCACCTTCCTCGCGGCGAACGCCCTGCCGCCGGAGTACTTCGGCCGCCGCGCCGACTATGTCGATGCGGTGGCGAGCTGGTGCGCCGATGCGGCCGCGGCGGGCGCCGACAGCATCGATGTGCACTGTGACACGAACAGGTTCAGCTCCCGCGAGGCCGGCTGGATCCTGGGCAAGGGCCGGGCCGCGGGCCTGCTCCCGCGGCTGCATGCCGGCGGGGACAGCCGGACTGGCGCAGCCTTGCTCGCGGCCGAGCTTGGCTGCGCCTCGGCTGACCTGCTGCTGGAAGCGACCGATGATGATGTGGCCGCGCTCGCGCAGGCCGGCGTCGCCACCGTCCTGTGCCCGGCACTGGCCAGCGACGGCAGGCGCCTGCCGCCGGTGCGGACTCTGCTGGACAAGGGCGTGCCGGTCGCGCTCGGCTCCGGGCACGCTCCGGGCGCGAACGGCATCACCTCGATGCCGCTCGTCATCAGCCTGGCGATCGCCAGCCTCGGGATGAGCGTGGCCGAGGCGTTGCGGGCTGCGACCGTAGGCGGAGCCCAGGTGCTACGAGCGCCGGACCGCGGGGCCATGGCCCGCGGTCGGCTAGCCGACATCGTCGCCTGGGATGCCGACCACGAGGGTGCGTTCGGCTGGTCCTACGGCATGAAGCCGATCCGCGTCTGGCGCGGCGGTGAGCCCGTCGCGCTCTGACCCCGGCGGGGGCGGCGGGGGCCGTCCCGCGGAAGTATCGAGCCCCGTGCGCGTCGCGTCGTGCGCGTCGTGCGCGTCGTGCGACGGCCGTGGCATGCTGCGAGCATGACATCTGCCCCAGCGCGTCGCGTGCCTGCCCGGCCGGACCCGGTGACGGTCATCGTTGGCGAGGAGGAGCTCCTGGTCGAGCGTGCCGTAGGTGCGGTGCTGGCCGGCGCCGCAGCCGACGACGGGCCCGACGTCCACGACGTTGCCGCTGCCAGCCTTGCACCGGGGGACCTGCAAGCCCTGACTGCGCCGTCCCTGTTCGGCGGCGGCTGTCTCGTCGTCGTCAGGGCGGCACAGGACGCCGGCAAGGACGTCAGCGGCGAGCTTCAGCGGCTGGCCGAGTCACCCGCGCCGGATGTGATCCTGGTCATAACCCATGCGGGCGGCGCTAAGAACAAGCCGCTCCTCGCCGGGCTGGTGGGCGCCGGTGCCCGGCGTGTGGACTGCCCGGCGATCAAGCGCTTTGGCGAGCGGATGGATTTTCTGCGGGCCGAATTCAGCCGGGCCGGGCGGAAGGCCGACGACGGCGGGCTGCGCGCGCTGCTTGATGCCGTCGGCACCGACCTGCGCGATCTGGCCGCCGCCTGCAGCCAGCTCGCCGCGGACACCACCGGTGTGATCAACCAGGAGACGGTCGCGCGGTACTACCGCGGGCGGGCCGAGACCACCGGGTTCTCGGTCGCCGACCGTGCCTGCGAGGGAAACCTCACTGCGGCGCTCGAGCAGCTGCGCTGGGCCCTCGCCACTGGCACCTCGCCCGTGCTGATCAGCAGCGCGCTCGCGTCCGGCCTGCGCACGCTCGGGCTCGTGGGGTCGGCGGGGCGCGGTCTGAGCGCGAACGCGCTCGCGGCCGACCTCGGGATGCCGCCATGGAAGATCGATAAGGCCCGCCAGCAGCTGCACGGCTGGTCGGCAGCCGGCCTGACCGCCGCGCACGCGGCGGTCGCGGAGGCCGACGCGCAGGTGAAGGGCGAGGGGGCGAACGCCGGTTACGCGCTAGAGCGCGCGATCGCCACGATCGTGGCTAGCCGCAGCCAGCGGTGAGCAGGTACCGCCAGAGATCTTGGAGTATTTGTCAGGCTTATGCTGACTTTCTCTCCAAGATCACGATGTCTGGACGGCGCGGGTCAGGCCTTCTCGAGCTCGGCGGCGCGCCTGGCGATGGCCGACTTGCGGTTGGCCGCCTGGTTCTTGTGGATGACGCCCTTGCTCGCGGCCTTGTCCAGCTTGACCGATGCAGCCCGCAGCGCGAGGGTCGCCGCCTCGACATCACCGGCGTCGGCTGCCTCGCGGAACTTACGCACCGACGTCTTCAGCTCGGACTTCACGGCCTTATTACGCTGGCGCGCCTTCTCGTTTTGCTTGTTGCGCTTGATCTGGGACTTGATGTTAGCCACGCGAATGCCTCGTTAGGGTTCTCAGGGTGCTCTGGTGGTGCCTGGCACGGACCCGGATTCTCGGGCACTGTGTCACGAGTACGGGGCAGCGCAGCACGCGCCAGCACGCAGGCAACCACGCAAGGATAGCCGAGATCACCCGGGAGGCTCAAACTGAGCCCGGCGGCGGCCGCCCGTGGCCCGCGCCGCACCTGGCGGCCCATCTGTCCGGGCCTCTCAGCCGGCACCGCCCCGGCTCAGCCGGCACCGCCCCGGCTCAGGTGTCCGGTGGCTCCAGGCCGCAGTCGGGCGGCTCGATGGCCTGGGCACGGGGTCCGGCATGCAACGATAGACCCGAGAAAGATCTGCCGGGCCCGCGCGGGCGAGTCGCCGGGCTGGTCCAGCGCCAGTGCCAGCGAGTGGCCGCGCCGCGGGCTCGCCGGGCTAAGTCCTGGCCGTGGCCGAGTGGCCAAGACGCCCAAGGGGTGCCCGCAGATCCGACAGCCCCGGCCCAGCCGACTAGCTACCTGGCGGATTCCCAGTGCCACCAACGCCCGAGCAGCCAACACGAGGGCTGCCAGTGCCCGGAACAGCTGCGCCTGAGCCTGCCAGGACGCCGCAGGCGATCATCAGGAATTTCTGCATTATCGCCCATATTGATCATGGAAAGTCGACGCTGGCGGACCGGATGCTGCAGCTCACCGGCGTGGTGGACGCGCGGCAGATGCGGGCGCAGTACCTGGACCGGATGGACATCGAGCGGGAACGCGGGATCACGATCAAGAGCCAGGCGGTCCGGCTGCCCTGGCGCGGGCCGGACGGCACCCAGTACGTGCTCAACCTGATCGACACGCCGGGGCACGTGGACTTCACCTACGAGGTCTCCCGGTCGCTGGCGGCCTGCGAGGGCGCGATTCTCCTGGTCGACGCGGCCCAGGGCATCGAGGCGCAGACCCTGGCCAACCTGTACCTGGCGCTGGACGCCGACCTGCACCTGATCCCGGTGCTCAATAAGATCGACCTGCCGGCGGCCCAGCCGGACAAGTACGCCGCCGAGCTGGCGAACATCATCGGCTGCGATCCGGCTGAGGTTCTGAGGGTCTCGGCGAAGACCGGGGATGGCGTCACCGACCTGCTCAACGCGGTCGTCGAGCAGGTTCCCGCCCCGGTCGGCGACCTGGAGGCGCCCGCCCGCGCGCTGATCTTCGACTCGGTCTACGACACCTACCGGGGGGTGGTCACCTACGTCCGGGTTGTCGACGGGCGGCTGGGCAAGCGCGAGCGCGTGCTCATGCTGTCGACCAAGGCCGTCCACGAGACGCTGGAGATCGGGGTCATCTCGCCCGAGCCGGTGCCCTCGGACGGGCTAGCGGCGGGGGAGGTCGGCTACCTCATTACCGGCGTCAAGGACGTCAGGCATGCCAGGGTCGGTGACACGCTGACGACCGTGGTCGGCCCGGCGACCGATCCGCTGCCCGGTTACGCCGATCCGAAGCCGATGGTGTTCTCGGGCCTGTACCCGGTAGACGGAGACGACTATCCGGAGCTCAGGGACGCGCTGGACAAGCTGCAGCTCAACGACGCCTCACTTGTGTACGAGCCGGAGACCTCGACCGCGCTCGGCTTCGGCTTCCGCTGCGGCTTCCTCGGCCTGCTGCACATGGAGATCATCAGGGAGCGGCTGGAGCGCGAGTTCAACCTGGTGCTGATCTCCACCGCCCCGAACGTGGTCTACCGGGTGGTGATGGAGTCCGGCGCCGAGACCATCGTTACCAACCCCAGCGAGTTCCCCGAGGGCAAGGTCGGGCAGATCTTCGAGCCCGTGGTACGGGCGACCGTGCTGGCGCCCACGGACTACGTGGGCGCGATCATGGAGCTGTGCCAGAGCCGTCGCGGCGTCCTGCAGGGCATGGAGTACCTGTCCTCGGACCGGGTCGAGATCCGCTACACGATGCCGCTTGGCGAGATCATCTTCGACTTCTTCGACCAGCTCAAGTCGCGCACCCGCGGCTACGCCTCGCTGGACTACGAGCGGGCCGGCGAGCAGGAGTCCGATCTGGTCAAGGTGGACATCCTGCTGCAGGGCGTGCCGGTGGACGCGTTCAGCCAGATCGTGCACGCGGACAAGGCCCGCGACTACGGGCTGTCGATGACCGCGCGCCTCAAGGAGCTGATACCGCGCCAGCAGTTCGAGGTGCCGATCCAGGCCGCGATCGGTGCGCGGATCATCGCGCGCGAGAACATCCGGGCAATGCGCAAGGACGTGCTCGCCAAGTGCTACGGCGGTGACATCACCCGCAAGCGCAAGCTGCTGGAGAAGCAGAAGGAAGGCAAGCGCCGGATGAAGGTGATCGGCCGGGTCGAGGTGCCGCAGGAGGCGTTCGTCGCCGCGCTGGCCACCGATCAGTCGCCGGACAAGAAACGCTCCTGACCGGGAACGGCGGCCGCGGTGGTCAGCGCGGCCGACGGGGCCATGACCAGCCATGCCAGCCCGCCGACACGTAACCCCAACTTCCTCCGTTCCGTGGGCACCCGCGTCGACCCACGCAACTAGGGCGGCCCGGTTCGCTGCGGAGTGGCCCCGGCGGTTCGCCACGGCAGCGGACTGGTCCCATTGCGGGCTGGTCCTGGCGGTTCGTGAGCGGTGCCGGCCACCCCGGACAGAATCGCGGGCAGCTGATCCAGCCAGCTCAGCACCGCCTCCTCATAGGCCAGCCCAAAGGCGACTGTCGCCTGCTGGTATGCGTCCAGCCCAGCATCCTGCCGGTAGGCGCGATACCTCTCGAGTCGTTTCACATGCTCGGGCCGGTGCGCGGCGGCGGCCTCAAGCAGCCGCTCCGGACCCAGCCACGACCCGAAGGCAATCGTGAGCAGAAGCGGGTAGCGGATCTGCTCAACCGGCGGCGGCTGGGCTATCCACGCCGCGAAGGCCGAACGGCCCGCGTCGGTCAGCCGGTACGGCACGCGAGACCGCCGCGTGACCTCGCCCGGTTCCACGAGGCCGCGGGTGGCTAGCTGGGCCAGTTCCCTGTAGACCTGGCTGCGGGTGACGTGCCAGAAGTCGCCGATGAGCTCCTCGGCCGCCTTGGCCAGCTCATAGCCGCTGAGCTCGCCGTCGGCGAGAAAACCGAGGATGGCGGCGGCCGTCGGGTTCAGGTCGGTCACGGCAGTCCCTTCGACGAGGGCACTTGACAGTCCACTGTAGACAATGTCAGATGGTATGAGCCAATCAATCGTCCACTGTGTCATGTCGAGGCGGTGCGAGATGCGCACGTCCCTGCTCGTCGTTCACATCTCAAGCGGGAGCCTGGCCCTGCTGGCCGGGCCGGTCGCGATGCTGCTGCCGAAAAGGCCGGGCTGGCATCCCCGCCTCGGGCGTGCCTACCAGGTGCTCGTGGCGCTGCTGTGCGCAAGTGCCATCGGGCTGGCCGTGCTCCGGCCCGCCTTGTGGTGGCTGGCCATCATCGCCGGGGCCACCTGGGCCGCGGCCCTGGCCGGGTGGCAGGTGCGGCGAACGCGGCGGCCTGGCTGGCTGCCATGGCACATCTCGCTGATGTGCGGGTCCTACATCTCGCTGGTCACCGCGCTGCTCGTGGTGAACCTGGGTCTGGCCGACCTGTTCGCCTGGGTGCTGCCCACGATCGTGGGCACCCCGCTGATCGCGCGCGCCGCCTACCGAGCGGCGGTGCGGGGGAACGCCGTGCCCCAGGTTTGCCTGGCCCCGGTCGCCGAGCCAGGGGACCGGCCCGAGGTCGTGCGCGGCATCGCCCAAGATCCGGCTTAGCTGTAGAGATTGGAGGCGGGTAGCCCCCATTCTCTACAGCTAAGAATTCGAGCGGCGGCGTGCGGGGTCGCTGCGGTAGCCCGGACACCTGGTCTTCGTGCCGGGTGGCTGGCCGTACTGGGGTCGGTCGTCCGGCTGGCCGGCCGGGCCGGTGCTGCCCAAGCCGTTGCCGAGACCGCCTGAAGTCATGACTTTTCCCTGCCGGTGAATCCGTGACACCAGCAATCGAAAGGCGGCCAGTGCGGAGCGTTATCGGTTCGCCCGCGGCGAGCACCTCGGATACGGTCCTTGACATGGTGAACGCGCGCGTGATCTCGGTTAGCCGCGGTCCGGAGGCCGACCTGCTGGTCGCGGGCACGCCCGCCCGGTCTGGCATCAACAAGCAGCCGGTGCTCGGACGGGTGGCTGTGGGCCTGCTCGGCCTGGCGGCGGACGCGTGCGCGGACAGGGAGAACCACGGGGGTCGTGAGCAGGCCGTCTACGCCTACGCGCGGGAAGACCTCGACTGGTGGACCGAGCAGCTCGGCCGCGAGCTGCGGAATGGGCTCTTCGGCGAGAACATCACCACCGGCGGGCTGGACATCAGCGCCGCGCTCATCGGCGAGGTCTGGCAGCTGGGGGATGTACTCGTCCAGGTCACGGCGCCGCGGATCCCGTGCGTGACGTTCCAGTCCTGGATGGATGAACCCCAGTGGGTCAGGCGCTTCGCGGCCGGGCGTCGGCCAGGTGCCTACCTCCGCGTGCTCAGCGAGGGCAGCGTCGGCGCGGGCGACGAAATCACCGTGCGGAGCCGGCCCGATGTGGCGGTCACCGTCGCGGAGTCGATGGCCGCGTTCTACGGTGATCGCGAGATCATGCGCAGGCTGCTCACGGTGGAGGGCCGTGGCGACAAGTGGGACGAGATCGGCGCCGCGGTCCTGAGCCGGGCGTGACCGTCCCGGAGGTGCGCTGACGATGGCCGGCCAGCCGCCGGACGGCGAGCCGGTGCCCGCCGACGGCGGATTGCCGCCGGAGTCGTTCGCGGAGCTCGCCCGCGCCGAGGACCGGGCCCCGTTCGGCGTGTATGTGCACGTCCCGTTCTGCCGGACCCGGTGCGGGTACTGCGACTTCAACACCTATACGGCAACGGAACTGGGCTCTGGCGCCTCCCGTGACACGTACGCCAGTCATGCCATCGGCGAAATCCGGCAGGCCGGCCGGGTCCTCGCCGGGCACGCCGGCCCGGTCAGGACCGTGTTCTTCGGCGGCGGGACGCCGACGCTGCTCGCGCCGGCCGACCTGGCATCGATCGTGCGGGCCATCGACGGCGAGCTGGGTCTCGCGCCGGACGCCGAGGTCACCGCCGAGGCGAATCCCGAGACCGTCGACGAGCGCTCGCTCGCCGAGCTGCGGAGCCGCGGTTTCACCAGGCTGTCGCTCGGCATGCAGAGCGCCGCGCCGCACGTGCTGGCGGTGCTCGACCGCGTGCACCAGCCCGGCCGGCCGGAGCAGTGCGTGGGCTGGGCCCGTACCGCCGGCTTTGAGCATGTCAGCCTCGACCTGATCTACGGCACTCCGGGGGAGAGCGATGCCGACTGGCGGCTGTCACTGCGCCGCGCCGTCGAGGCTGGCCC
Source organism: Streptosporangiaceae bacterium (assembly GCA_030038495.1). GTDB lineage: Bacteria > Actinomycetota > Actinomycetes > Streptosporangiales > Streptosporangiaceae > JAJYUU01. The sequence continues at coordinate 848 of JASHOV010000131.1, read as the reverse complement.
CGATCACATCTCCGCCTACGCGCTGATCGTGGAGGAGGGCACCCGGCTGGCCGCGCGGATCCGCCGCGGCGAGCTGCCAGCTCCCGACGACGACGTACTCGCCGACCGGTACCTCATGGCCGATGCCATCCTGACCGCGGCGGGCCTGAGCTGGTACGAGGTGTCAAACTGGGCGGCGGACGAACACTCGATGTGCCGTCACAACCTGCTGTACTGGACCGGCGGGAACTGGTGGGGAGTGGGCCCGGGCGCGCACAGCCACGTGGGCGGTACCCGCTGGTGGAACGTGCGTCACCCGGCCGCGTACGCCCAGCGCATCGCCGCCGGGGTGAGCCCGGGACAGGCCAGGGAGATCCTGACCGGAGCCGAGCGCCGGACCGAGGAGATCATGCTCGCGACCAGGCTGGCGGCAGGCTGCCCGGCCTCGGCCCTGAGCGCGGCCGGCCTCGCCGCGGCCCGCCAGGCGGTGGCCGACGGGCTGGCCGGCCACGACGCCCTCCAGGCGGGCCGGGTGGAGCTGACTACCCGAGGCCGGCTGCTGGCGGACGCCGTGATCAGGGGCTTGACCAACTGACACCACCAACGGCGGCTTGCTGCGTCTGTGCCTTGCGCTACTTCCGCCATAGACTTGGCACTCAGGTCATGGGAGTGCCAAGGAGGTGACTGCGTGCTCGACGACAGGAAACTGGCTGTCCTGCGCGCGATCGTGGAGGACTATGTCTCCTCCCGAGAGCCAGTCGGCTCGAAGTCCCTGGTAGACCGGCATAATCTGGACGTCTCCCCGGCGACGATCCGCAACGACATGGTGGTGCTGGAGGAGCAGGGCTACATCGTCCAGCCGCATACCA
>JASHOV010000130.1 GCA_030038495.1 Streptosporangiaceae bacterium | reverse complement strand
GGGAGCGGGAGTGAATCAGCCCATGCATCCGGCCAGGCAGCGCGACACCGCTGCGCCGATGCAGGAGTTCAAGTCACAGGCCACCGAGCCCGTGCCGGACTCCTTCTCGTTCGAGACGCCGCGGGATCCGCACTGGTATAAGCGTGCCGTCTTTTACGAGGTGCTGATCCGGGGCTTCCACGATTCCAACGGCGACGGAACCGGCGACATCAAGGGCCTGACCTCCCGCCTGGACTACCTGCTGTGGCTCGGCATCGACTGCATCTGGCTGCTGCCGATCTACGCCTCGCCGCTCCGTGACGGTGGCTATGACATCGCCGACTTTATGGCGATACTCCCGGAATTTGGGACAATCGGCGACTTTGTCGAGCTGGTCGAGAAGGCGCACGAGCGCGGCATCCGGGTCATCGCCGACCTGGTGATGAACCACACCAGCGAGCAGCATCCGTGGTTCCAGGCCTCCCGCAGCGACCCGGACGGGCCGTTCGGCGATTTCTACGTCTGGTCCGACACCGACGACAAGTACGCCGGCGCGCGGGTCATCTTCGTCGACACCGAGCAGTCCAACTGGACCTTCGACCAGGTTCGCGGCCAGTACTACTGGCACCGGTTCTTCTCCCACCAGCCCGACCTCAACTACGAGAACCCGCTCGTGCAGGACGCGATGATCGAAGTGCTGCGGTTCTGGCTTGACCTCGGCATCGACGGCTTCCGGCTGGACGCGGTGCCGTACCTGTACGAGCGCGAGGGCACCAACTGCGAGAACCTGAAGGAGACGCACGAGTACCTCAAGCGCGTCCGGTCCGAGATCGACCGGCTTTACCCCGATCGCGTCCTGCTGGCCGAGGCCAACCAGTGGCCCGCGGACGTGGTGGAGTACTTCGGCGACCCGTCGACCGGAGGCGACGAGTGCCACATGGCGTTCCACTTCCCGCTGATGCCCCGCATCTTCATGGCCGTCCGCCGCGAGCAGCGGTATCCGATCTCGGAGATCATGGCGCAGACACCGCAGATCCCTTCCGGCTGCCAGTGGGGCATCTTCCTGCGCAACCACGACGAGCTGACCCTGGAGATGGTCACCGACGACGAACGTGACTACATGTACGCCGAGTACGCCCGCGACCCGCGGATGAAGGCGAACATCGGCATCCGCCGGCGTCTCGCGCCCCTGCTGGACAACGAGAAGGACCAGCTGGAGCTGTTCACCGCGCTGTTGCTCTCGCTGCCGGGCTCGCCGGTGATCTACTACGGGGACGAGATCGGGATGGGCGACAACATCTGGCTAGGCGACCGGGACGGCGTCCGCACGCCCATGCAGTGGACGCCTGACCGCAACGCCGGCTTCTCCAACTGCGATCCGGCCCGGCTCTACCTGCCGATCATCATGGACCCGATCTACGGCTACCAGGCGCTGAACGTGGAGGCGCAAGAGCGCAGCCCCGGCTCGCTGCTGAGCTGGACCAGGCGGATGATCGAGATCCGCAAGCGGCACCCGGTGTTCGCGCTGGGCAGCTACGAGGAGCTGAACTCCTCCAATCCCAGCGTGCTCGCATTCGTCCGCATCCACCGCGAGGGTGACGACGAGGCGGCGGGGTCGGACGTGATGCTCTGCGTCAACAACCTGTCCAAGTTCCCGCAGCCGGTCGAGCTGGACCTGTCCAGGTTCGCCGGCTACACGCCGGTCGAGTGCATGGGCGGCGTCGCGTTTCCGCCGATCGGCGAGCTGAGCTACCTGCTGACCCTGCCCGGCCACGGCTTCTACTGGTTCACGCTCAGGCCGCCAGAGTGACCGGACCCGCCGCTAGCCGAGTGTTGTCGCTCCTGGTCGCGGCCTGCGCGGCGACCTTCCTCGCAGGCTGCGGCTCCGGCGGGTCCGGTGCCCCCGTAAGCCCGTCGACCCCTAAGACCGAGCAGGTGTCGGTCAGCCCGGTGACCAGCGCAGGCGCCCCGGCGAGCGGCTACCGGGTGACGGCGCACGCCGCGAACGCATCCTGCAGCCCGGGGTCGGAAGCCATCGGGAAGGCCTACCGGTGTTTCGCCGGTAACACCGTGTACGACCCGTGCTGGGCCGAGAAGGCGTCCACGCCGACCGTGCTGTGCGTTGCCGACCCGTGGCTGCACACCGAGGCACAGCTGCACGTGAGCGCGCCGCTGACCCCGATCCCTTCGGCCGAGGGAATCGCCGGCGTCGGCGAGCCATGGGGCGTGCAGCTCGCGGGCGGCCAGCGCTGCGTCCTGGTGCAGGGCGCGCACAGCCTGTTCGACGGCAAGGTGATCGATTACTTCTGCTCGGATACCCTGTTCCTCCTGCGCGGACTGGACATGACGGCGCAGACCTGGACGGCGCGCAGCGTTGTTGACAAGTCCGGCACGCTGAGCGCCGGCCCGTCTGAGAAGATCGACATCGCCTGGTACGGCATCGCGGCTTCATGACGCTTCATGTCGCGGAAACCTTCCGTTCTGGGACAACGGAAAGTCTCCGGGCTGAGCCAACCCCCCACATTGCGGGCATGCTGGGGAGGTACGACCGAGAGCCCGCTCGCCTTGATTGTCATAGTTTGCCGGGAACGGAGGCACGGGAGCCGGTCAGCTGATCGCGAGGCAGCCGGGAGGTGGCGAACGCCATGGCGGAAATCCTGACCCGGCGCGCGCTGGGCGACCTGCTGAGCAACTGGCTGCCCCGACAGCGCTGGTTTCCCGGCCGGGGCGCGCGGGCGGGCGGGATAGAGATCATCTCCGACGTGACCCTGCTCGACGGCGACCCGCGGCAAGGCGACCCGCAGCTCCGGCACCTCATCGTCGAGGCGAGCTCGGCCGGCGGGCCGGCCAGCTTCCAGGTGCTCCTCGGCGTCCGTCGCCAGCTGCCCGCCAGCGTGGCCCCGGACGCCGTTATCGGGCAGCTGCCGGGCCTGGTCTGCTACGACGCCCTGCACGATGCGGAACTGGCCGCGGTGCTGCTGCGCGGGATTGCCGGGCAGCGCTCGGCCGGGCCGCTGCGGTTCGTGCGCGAGTCCGCCGCGCTTGGGGGAAACAGTGCGCAGCTGAACGAGCTGGGTGACAGCCGGCTGCTGACCGCGGAGCAGAGCAACACGAGCCTGGTCTTCGGCGAGGCGGCGATCCTGAAGGTGCTGCGCCGGCTGTTCCCCGGCGCCAACCCCGACCTGGAAGTTGCGGACGCCCTGAGCCGGCTCGGCTCGGCCCGGGTCGCCGCGCCCTTCGGCTGGATCGAGACACGGATCGACGACGAGCCGGTGCTGCTGGCGGTGCTGTCGGAGTTCCTGGCCCACGCCAGCGATGGCTGGACGCTGGCGACCCAGGGCCTGGGCCGGCTCTACGCGCGCCAGGCTGCGTACGGGCAGGAGTACCTGACCGGACCGCTCACCATGGGGCCGCTGACGCAGGCCCCCGCCCCGGCCGGGAACGGCGGCTCACGGAACGCCAGCGCCAAGAACGCCAGCGCGCAGAACACCGGGGCGCTGCCCTTTGTCGCCGAGGCGCGCGAGCTCGGCGAGGCGACGGCGCAAATGCACCTCGACATGGCCACCGCGTTCGGCCGCCGCGACATGAGCCCGGCCGAGCTGGCGGCGCTGTCCGGCGTGCTCACCGCGAAGCTCGAGGACGCGGTCGCGGTGGTGCCGGAGCTCGGCGATCATGCCAACCGGATCGCGGCCGCCTACGACGACGTCGCCGGCATCGCCACGCCGGTGACGCTGCAGCGGATCCACGGTGACTACCATCTGGGCCAGGTGATGTATTCCGGCCACGGCTGGGTAGCGCTCGACTTCGAGGGCGAGCCCGCCGCACCGCTCGCCGAACGCCGCGCGCTGGCGCCCGCGCTGCGCGACGTAGCCGGGATGCTCCGCTCGTTCGACTATGCGGCCAGGCACCGGCTGGTGGGACATCCGGATGCTGACGCGCTGGCCGCCACCGCCGGCGCGTGGGTGGCGGAGTGCCAGCGCGAGTTCTGCGCCGGTTACTCGGCCGGCGGCGGGGCAGACCCGAATGACCAGGCGACACTGCTGCGAGCGCTAACGCTGGAGAAGGCGGTCTACGAAGTGATCTACGAGTACCGGCACCGGCCCGGCTGGTTGCCGATTCCGCTCGACTACGTGGCGGTGTCATGAGTGGCGGGGGCATGACGGGCATGACCGGCAAAGTCGGCCGGGCCGACCAGGCTGACCAGGTCAGCCACGCTGAGATAGAGGCGCTGGTCGCCGGGACGCACCATGACCCGCACTCGCTGCTCGGCGCCCATCCGGGCCAGGGCAGGGTGACGATCCGGGCCCTCCGGCCGCTGGCCGAGACCGTGACTGTCGTGCTCGACGACGGCAGCCGGGTGCCGATGCGGCATGTCCATGAGGGCGTCTTCTCGGCGACGCTGCCCGGGGCCACCGTGCCCGAGTACCGGATCGCCGTTACCTATCAGGGCGCGCCGGAGACGGAGGCCGACGATCCCTACCGGCACCTGCCGACCCTGGGCGAGGTCGACCTGCACCTGATCGGCGAGGGCAGGCACGAGGCGCTGTGGACCGTCCTTGGTGCCCGGGTCCGGCCGGCCGGAACGTCGTTCGCGGTATGGGCGCCCAACGCGCGCGGAGTGCGTGTCATCGGCGACTTCAACCACTGGGACGGCCGGGGACACCCGATGCGCTCGCTCGGGGCCTCGGGCGTCTGGGAGCTGATGATCCCCGGCGTGGGCCCGGGCTCCACCTACAAGTTCGACATCTGCGGACCCGACGGCGCGTGGCATCGCAAGGCCGACCCGATGGCCGGATGGGCGGAACGGCCGCCCGCGACGGCCTCGGTCGTGACGGAGTCCAGCTACCGCTGGGGAGACCAGGAGTACCTCGCCCAGCGAGCCGAGCGCGACCTGCTCGCCAGCCCGATGAGCGTGTACGAGGTGCATCTCGGCTCGTGGCGGCCCGGCCTGTCCTACACGGAGCTGGCCAGCCAGCTGACCAGTTACGTCATCGAGATGGGCTTCACGCACGTGGAGCTCCTGCCGGTGGCCGAGCACCCGTTCGGCGGGTCCTGGGGTTACCAGGTCACCTCGTACTACGCGCCGACGGCCCGGTTCGGCACCCCGGACGAGTTCAGGTACCTGGTCGACTGCCTGCATCAGGCCGGGATCGGGGTGTTCCTGGACTGGGTGCCCGCGCACTTCCCGCGCGATTCCTGGGCCCTGGCCAGGTTCGACGGCACGCCGCTATACGAGCACGCGGACCCGCAGCGGGGCGAGCACCCGGACTGGGGCACGCTCATCTTCGACTTCGGCCGCCCCGAGGTGCGCAACTTCCTGGTGGCCAACGCGATCTACTGGCTGGAGGAGTTCCATGCCGACGGCCTGCGGGTCGATGCGGTGGCCTCGATGCTCTACCTGGACTACTCCCGCAAGGACGGGCAGTGGACGCCCAACTCGCTCGGTGGCCGGGAGAACCTGGATGCGGTCTCGTTCCTGCGCGAGGCGACGGCGACCTGCTACAAGCGCGTGCCCGGCATCGCGATGATCGCCGAGGAGTCCACCGCCTGGCCGGGGGTGTCCCGGCCGGTGCACCTGGGCGGGCTCGGTTTCGGGCTCAAGTGGAACATGGGCTGGATGCACGACACGCTCGCCTACTTCGGCCGCGACCCGGTGCACCGCAGCTATCACCACGACGAGATCACCTTCTCGATGATCTACGCCTTCAGCGAGCATTACGTCCTGCCGCTGTCACACGACGAGGTCGTGCACGGCAAGGGCTCGCTGCTGCGCAAGATGGCCGGTGACGAGTGGCGGCAGTTTGCCGGGCTGCGCTCGCTGCTCGGCTACATGTGGGCTCACCCCGGCAAGCAGCTGCTGTTCATGGGCGGCGAGTTCGGCCAGGGTGATGAGTGGTCCGAGCAGGCCGGCCTGCAGTGGCACCTGCTCCAGTACCCGATGCACGCGGGCGTGCAGCAGCTGGTCAGGGATCTGAACACCGTCTACCTGATCCACCCCGCGCTGTGGCAGCAGGACAGCGACCCGGCCGGCTTCGAGTGGATTGACGCCAACGACCGGTCCGGCAACGT
>JASHOV010000129.1 GCA_030038495.1 Streptosporangiaceae bacterium | reverse complement strand
GGCCGCCAGTTCGGCCTGGACGGCCGGAGCCAGGCGCGCCCGGAGGCGACACCGGCACGAATCCCGAGCCCGGTCTCCAGGCCGAGCCCGGTCGCCCCGGCCGCCCCGGCCGTCCCCGCGCCCGTGATCGCCGCCGCGCCGATGGCCAGGTCATTGCCCGTCTCCATCGAGATCCCCGCGATCGGCGTCCGCGCGAGCATAGTCGAGCTCGGGCTGCAGGCCGACGGCACGCTGGCCGTGCCGCCGCTCACGCACCCATTCCTGGCGGGCTGGTTCGACCAGAGCCCGACTCCCGGGCAGCGCGGCACCGCCGTGATCGTCGGTCATGTCGACGCGGCCGGCGTCGGGCCGGCCGTCTTCTACCAGCTGGGCGACCTCCGTCCCGGCCAGCGCATCTACGTCACGCTCGCCGACGGGCGCACTGCGGTCTTCGCGGTGTGGGCGGCCGCCCTCTACCCCAAGGCCGACTTCCCCACCGCCGCCGTCTACGGCTACACCAGCCAGCCCAGCCTGCGCCTGATCACGTGCGGCGGGATATTCGACCCGCAGACGGGCCACTACCTCAGCAATATCGTGGTGTTCGCCGACTACATCGGCCGGGTCTAGCCGCCCGGCCCGTGGCAGCGAGAATGGGACCGTGACCGGTGCGGCTTTGGACGGAGCAGGGCCGCGGGCCGTTGTGTTCGACAACGACGGCCTGCTGCTGGACACCGAGCCGTGCTGGACGAGGGCGCAGCAGGCCCTGTTTCGCGACTATGGCCGGGAATTCACCCTCGCCGACAAGCGAGAGATCGTGGGCACCTCCCCCGCGACGGTCGCGCCGATCCTGGCGCGGCTGCTGCCAGGCACGGCGCCAGGCAAGCAGCTCAGCGACGACATGTACGCGCGGGCGCTGGCCGAGATCGCCGCCGGCGCGTCGCCGCGGCCCGGCGCGGTGGACCTGGTGGCGCGGCTGCGGACGGCCGGCCTGCCGCTTGCCGTCGCCTCGAATGCGCCGCGGCGGCACCTGATCGCCGGGCTCCGCCGGACCGGGCTGCTCACCGCCTTCGATGTGGTGCTCGGCGTCGACGACGTGGCCAGGCCCAAGCCCGCCCCTGACCTGTATCTGGCCGCGTGCGCGGGCCTGGCTGTCGCGCCCGCCGACGCGATCGCGCTCGAGGACTCACCGCCCGGTGTCATGTCCGCCAGGGCCGCGGGGCTGCGTGTGATCGGCGTCCCGTCGATTCCCGGTGTCACCCTGCCGGCCGATCTCGTCGCAGGGAGCCTTGCCGATCCCGCGGTGCAGGCGGCGCTGCTGGGGTCCGGCTCGCCCGGCGACTAGGTAGCCGGCCCCGGCGGTGATCAGCGGCATCAGCGCTCACTGACACCGCCGCCCAACCGCGGTCGCGGCCGCAGAGGACACAGCGGGATCCGCCCACGGCTTTCTGCGATGCCGGCCGCATCTCGCGGGCAAGATAAAGACCGCGATCGGAGAACGAGTCCTCCGTGATGTTGACGACGCCAGCCAGCTGCGGTCGGTGCACGCGCCTACCCCCGGTCGCAGCGACGACGCAAGATCGCGTCAACGGAACGCTACAGCGCGGGCGCCTCGAGACCGAGGCGGCGCTGCTCGATGACGAGGCAGCGATCCTCGACGTACAGCAGCCCCGCGGCCTCGGCGATCGCGCGGGACGTCGCCGACGCGATGCCCAGCTGGAGCCAGAGCGCGGTGGCGCCGGCAGCGACCGCCTGCCGCGCGATCTCGGCCGTCTGCCCTGACGGCCGGAACACGTCCACCAGGCCGACCTGCTCCGGGATGTCGGCGATGGTCCGGTAGACGCGCTCGCCCAGAATCTCGTTCGCATGCGGGTTCACCGGGATGATCCGCCAGCCGTGCCGCTGCATGTGCGCGGGCACGTTGTGCGCCGCCTTGGCCGCGTGCCCGCTCGCGCCGACCACGGTGATGGTGTCGTAGCTGGTCAGGATCTGCTCGACGATCGCGTCCATGTCACTCACGCATTCATGCTCGCCCATGGCGGTTGACCCGGCCAGCTCGGGGCTGCCAGCTCGGGGGCGACAGTCGCTGGGCCCCTTACCTAGATTGACCCTGACAGCGGTAGAACAGCACGGGCGCAGACTGAAAGGCGGTCACATGACCGGTGCATGGGACGACTGGCTCGCGGGCAGACGGCAGTTCGTGCTGGCCCCCGGCGTGTACGACGGGCTCTCGGCTAAGATCGCCCGGGCGATCGGGTTCGACGTCCTGTACATGACCGGATTCGGAACGGCGGCCTCGATGGGCCTGCCCGACGTCGGCCTGGCCACGCTCACGGAGATGGCCACCAGCGTCGGCCGGGTCGTCGAGGCGAGCGGCCTGCCGGTCATCGCCGACGCCGACACCGGCTACGGGAACGCGCTGAACGTGCAGCGCACCGTCCGCGCCTACGAGCGCGCGGGCGCCGCCGCCTTGCACCTGGAGGATCAGGTGTTCCCCAAGAAATGCGGCTTCTTCGCGGGGAAGCGGGTGATCCCGGCCGCCGAGCACGCGCAGAAGATCCGGGCTGCCTGCGACGCGCGTTCCAGCGACCAGTTCGTGATCATCGCGAGGACCGACGCACTGGCCGTACACGGCTGGAACGATGTCGTCGACCGGGTCCACGCCTACCTGCAGGCCGGCGCGGACGTGGTGTTCGTCGACGGCATCAGGACCCGCGAGGATCTGGACAGCTACGTCAGCCGTGTGGTCGCGCCCGGCCTGCCGGCGCTGTACAACGGCGCCCTGATCGGGGCCGACGAGGCGGACAGGCTCGGTTTCCGCATCCAGATCCTGGCCGGGGCCGCGCTGTTCGCCGCGTATTCCGGCATCTATCAGGCACTGACCGGGGTGCGCGAGACCGGCAGCTACCCGGCCGATGCGGCGATCCTGGTCGAGGGCGCGGGCGGCGCCGGACTGCCGGCGATCACCGATGTGCTCGGGCTTCCTGACGTCTACGGGCTTGAGCGCAGGTACCAGGTGGACTCCGCTGCTGGCTAGGATCGTCGGGCCCGCACTGACCCGAGGAGACCGCGTGTCGATCCTGGACGAGTTCCTGCTCACCGACAAGGTCGCGATCGTGACCGGCGCGTCGTCCGGCCTGGGCGTCGCGTTCGCCCGCGCACTGGCGGAGGTCGGCGCGAGCGTCGTGCTCGGCGCGCGCCGCACCGACCGGCTCGCGTCCGTCGCCGCCGAGATCGAGGCCCGCGGCGGCCGGGCGCTCGCGGTGCACGCCGACGTCGCCGATCCCGGCTCCTGCAGCGCTCTGGCCGGGGCCGCCATGGCCGAGTTCGGCCGGCTCGACATCCTGGTGAACAACGCCGGCCTCGGCACCGCGTACCCGGCCAGCAGGGAGACGCCCGAGCAGTTCCGTTCCGTCATCGACGTGAATCTGGGCGGCAGCTACTGGATGGCCCAGGCCTGCGGCCGGGTCATGCTGCCGGGCAGCTCGATCGTGAACATCTCCAGCGTCCTTGCCCTGACCACTGCGGGACTGCCGCAGGCCGCCTACAGCGCGAGCAAGGCCGCGCTGATGGGGCTGACCAGGGACCTGGCCGCCCAGTGGACGGGCCGGAAGGGCATCCGGGTCAACGCGATCGCGCCCGGCTACTTCGCCACGGAGATGACTGAGCAGTACGCGCCCGGTTACCTCGACAGCATGCGCTCGCGGATGCTGATCCCGCGGATGGGCCGCCTGGAGGAATGCGCGGCGACGCTGGTATGGCTGGTGAGCCCCGCGGGTGGATATGTCACCGGCCAGACCATCGTCGTCGACGGCGGCGTGTCGATCACCTGAGCGATCATTGCACCGCCGCAAGGTATCCATGACTCACGATCAGGTCAGCGGTCTGCGCGTAGCCCTCCGGGTCATCGGGCGTGATGGCGCCAAGCCCGTCGACATACCGGTTGTACATGCAGAACGCCGCGGCAATAAGAACCGTGTCGTGGATCTCCACGTCTGTTGCTCCCGCCGCCCTGGCGGCGTCCACGTCGCTGGATGTGACGTTCCTGCCACCCCGCTGGACTTTCGCGGCGACATTCAGCAGCGCCTTCATCTTGGCCGACACCGGCGCCCGCTGCGCGTCTGCGCATGTCGCCGTGACCAGGTCCATGCCTTCCGGCAACTGGGCAGCGGCAAACGCCGCGTGCGAAGACGTACAGAACTTGCATTCGTTGAGGCTGGAGACATAGGCGGCGATCAGCTCACGCTCGCCGCGAGAGAGGGTGTTGGGGTTCCGAAGCAGAGTCTCGGCCAGCGCGCTCAGCGGCTGTCCCGTCTCGGGCCGGAAACGCATCAGGCCGACGATCCCTGGCAGGTCGTTGTCTACGTTAATGTGCGGCATTTGTCTCCTCTAATCTGAGTAACTTCACAATGGCACATTGCCGTGCTTGCGCTGGGATGGAAACTTCCGTTTGCCGCGTAGCATGGCCAATCCTGCCGCAATGGCCGAACGGGTCTGGGCAGGGTCGATGATCTCGTCCACGAGCCCCCGTTCGGCGGCGAAGTAGGGATGCATGAACTCTTCGGCGTAGCGGGTGCGGAAGTCGGCGCGCAGCCCCGCCGGGTCCGCGGCCGCCGCCAGCTCCTTGCGGAAGATGATGCCGACCGCCGCGTCAGCACCCATGACCGCGATCTCGTTAGTCGGCCAGGCCATCGAGATATCGGCCCCGATCGACCGAGAGTCCATCACGATGTAGGCGCCGCCGTAGGCCTTGCGCACAATCACCTGGATACGGGGCACCGTCGCCTCGCAATAGGCGTAGAGCAGCTTAGCGCCGTGCCGGATGATGCCGCCGTACTCCTGATCGGTGCCAGGCAGGAACCCCGGCACGTCGACTAGCGTCACGAGCGGGATGCTGAAGGCATCGCAGAGCCGGACAAAGCGGGCTGCTTTCTGCGACGCCGCCGCATCCAGGGCGCCGGCGAGATAGGCGGGCTGGTTGCCGACGACCCCGACCACTTCCCCGTCGACTCGGGCGAGCGCGCAGACAATGTTGCGTGCCCAGAGTTCGTGCAACTCCAGGAAGTCACCATCGTCGACGATCTCGGTAATGACCGATCGCATGTCATAGGGCTTGCTCGGGTCATGCGGCACGATCTCCGCCAGGCGTGGCCGTTCATCGGTCATGGCACCCTGCGACGGCGCGGCGGGCAGCGGATCCAGGTTGTTGCTGGGCAGCATCGAGACTAGATAGCGCACATCGTCCAGACAGCTCAGCTCGTCGTCGTAGACGAACGTGGCGACACCCGACTGGCGAGCGTGCACATCGGCGCCGCCAAGCTCGTCATGACTCACGCGCTCGCCCGTTACCGCCGCGACGACGTCCGGGCCGGTCAGGTACATGAAGGCGGTATCGCGCACCATGAAGGTGAAATCGCTGAGCGCGGGAGAGTAGGCCGCTCCGCCAGCGCACGGCCCGAGGATCACGCTGATCTGCGGGATCACGCCGGAGGCCTGCACGTTGCGGCGGAAGATACCGCCGTATCCGTCCAGGGCCGTGGCACCCTCCTGTATTCGCGCGCCGCCGCCGTCGTTCAGCCCGATCAGCGGACATCCGGTTGCCAGCGCCAGGTCCATTGTCTTGTGGATCTTCGCCGCGTGCGCCTCGCCCAGGGACCCGCCGAAGATCGTGAAATCCTGAGCGTAGATGCAGACCCGGCGGCCATCGATCGTGCCGGAGCCAGCGATGACGCCGTCGGTGTGCGGCCTCGTGCCGTCGGCCTTCATGCCGTGCGCCTGATGCCGGCGGAACATCTCGATTTCGGTGAAGGACCCGCTATCGAGCAGCCGGTCCAGTCGTTCGCGGGCCGTGTGCTTACCGAGCTGATGCTGGCGCTCAGCGCCCTCGGGCCGGCCCGCGACGATCTTGTCGGCCAACGCGTCCCGCTCGGCCCTGAGCTGCCGCATCGACCGGCCCGAATCCGGGCCGGGCTGCGGGAGCCCATTGGGGTTGACGCCTTCGCCCGCGATTGGCGCGGTTGCTGCCGTTCCGGATCGCACCTTAGCGGCCAACCGCGGCCGCGAAGGCCGCCACCGGCTGACGCCCGGCCGCAGGAACCGACTCGGCATAGTCGAAGGCCCCGATATCCTGCGGCTCCAGGTCGGGAACTGCGAAGAGGATGGGAAGATCGGTGCGAAGCCGTGGACGCATGGCGATGTCGACGGTGGTCGCCGCGCAGTCCGATACCAGCACCGGCCCCTGGCCGCCTACCAGCAGACATCTGCGGGTCCACGGCTCGGGATCCGTGCTGTCAGCCGCCGTTACGGCGCGCACGAACCATTCGCCTGGCGGAACGCCAGTCAGGCTGTAGCGCGCAGGCTCGCCCTGATTAGTTTGCACGATGGTCCAGGAAAGCGGCCTTCCCTGGATGATCGGCGTCTGGAACACGCCAAGGTAAACCCGGGCCGGCCGGTACTCAGCAGGCAGGCTGACCGCGCCGGTCACGGTGCCATGGTGGCCCGCATTCACGCCGCCGGGCGTGCCGGCGAGCGGCCGGATCCCATCGCGGCACATTCGCCGGAACCGCGTCGGCGACGCACCCACACTGCCGGTAAAGCGGTTCGTGAACGAGCCGAGGCTGTTGTATCCGACCGCCAGCGATATTTCTGTGACACTGAGCGACGTTGACGCCAGCAGTCGCCTTGCCTGGTAGATGCGGACAGCGAAAAGATACCTGACGGGCGACACACCGGTGGCGTCCCGGAACACGCGAGAGAAATGAAAGCGACTTAGAATGGCACTTGTGGCAATATCTGAGAGTGATAGCGGCTCGCTATAGCCTTCCCAGATTCGTGCGACGGCTCTTTCTATGGCGCTGTTCATATGAATCCTTCCGTGGTCGGCTCTGACACTTGAAACAGTGCACTGCTGACCTCAAGGAAGGTTATGGAGTTGGTACAGCGTGCTTATGGCGCCGCTACAGCATGGTTACGGCGCCGGTGCAGCGCGGTTATAGCCCCGGCACAGCCTTGCTCGAGGGGCGGTTGAGCGGGCAGCAGGTCGTCCCGCTGGCTCCGGTCACCGGGGCCGCTCCGGCGAGCGGCGCGCCGGGCGCCATAGGTGCACGGAGTTGTGACATGTCCGGACCTAGAATTGCGGCCATGGCCACCCCCACCTATCGCGTCACCAATGAACGCCTTGACCTGGATGACTTAGAGTGCTATCGGCGCGAGCTCACCGCCTACTGCTACCGGATGCTCGGCTCGGCGTTCGAAGCTGAGGACGCGGTCCAGGAGATGATGCTGCGGGCCGTGCGCGCCGGCCACACCTTCGAGGGACGATCAACTCCGCGGGCATGGCTTTACCGGGTTGCTTCCAACGTCTGCCTCGACCTGCTCCGCAGCCGCAGCCGCCGGGCCTGCCCGGTCGGGCTTGGCCCTCCGTCTCCGCCTGTGCACGCATCGCTCGGCGCGGTGCTGCCCGAGCAAACCTGGATCACGCCGGCCGCGGATGCACGCGTCCTGTCCAAGGAAGGCGACCCAGCAGAAATCGCAGCCGCCAGGGAGACCATACGGCTGGCCTTCGTGACCGCCCTGCAGTGTCTTCCTGCCCGGCAGCGGGCAGTCCTGATCCTCTGTCAGGTCCTGCGCTTCGAGGCCGCCGAGGTCGCCGAGATACTCGGCGGCACCGCGGCCGCAGTGAACAGCACACTGTACCGGGCGCGGGCTACGCTCGCCGCGCTGCCCGCTGACCAGCGGCCCGCCGAGGTAAGTGGTGATCACGCCGAGCTGCTCTCCCGATATCTAGACGCGTTTGAGCGCTATGACATCGCCGCCTTCGTGAGCCTTCTGCACGAGGACGCCGTCCAGTCAATGCCGCCGTATGCGATGTGGCTGCAAGGCGCCGCCGACATCGGAGCCTGGATGGCCGGCGCCGGGAGCGGATGCCGTGGATCCCGGCTGCTTCGCACACGCGCTAATGGCTGCCCGGCATTCGGCCAGTACCGCGTCGACCCGCATGGCGGGTACTCACCGTTCGCGCTTCACGTGCTGGAGATATCGGGCCGGCGAGTGAGCCGAATCCACACGTTCCTTGACGTTGGCCGCATTTTCGCTCTGTTCGAGCTCCCGCCACGCCTCTAGCCGCTAATCCCGCTCGCTCGGAGATTCAACTAACCGGATCGCCCACAGAAACTGGACTCGTTCACGTCACGTCGGGAGGCGGTTCGTTGGGCGGGCCCAAGTTCGAAGACATGCCGGAACTGCGCAGCGATGAGTGTCACGTGTGGTGGGCCGCCCTGACCCACTGTGCGCGCTGGCACACTCGGCTGCTGGACGCGACCGAGTCCATGCGTCACCACAGTTACCGGACGGCAGCTGACCGCGACCGGTTTACCGTGGGCGTCGCTCTGACCCGGCTGGTACTCGGCGCACATCTGAGTGTCCCTCCGGATGGCGTCCCGATTGATCGGACGTGCGCACGCTGCGGAGGTCCGCACGGCCGCCCGCGGCTGGCAACGGGCGCCTCCATTGACTTCTCCGTCTCCCACTCGGGTGACGTGATCGGCCTGGCAATCGCCAGAAGCCTGGCTGGCGGCGGCGCAAGCAGGCTGGTCGGACTCGATGTCGAGCTGATCAACGCCGCCACTGCCAAAGAAGCGCCGGTCGACGTAGTCCTGTCCGCGACCGAGCATCTTTCCTACCGCAAGCTCGATGCCTCCGCGCGGCCGGCAGCATTTTTCCGCTACTGGGTACGCAAGGAGGCGTTGCTGAAGGCCACGGGCGAAGGCCTCCTAGTGCCCATGACGCACCTGACGATGTCGGCACCCGACCAGCCGCCGCGGCTCGCTGAATGGCAAGGACGCCCCGGCTACCAGGCGCTGGTGTCGATGCATGACCTGCCTGCCCGGCCCGGCTACGCGGCTGCCTTGGCGGTTGTCGGCCGCGACGCCGCCGTGATCTGCCATGACGCCTCTGAACTCATTAATGACTCGGGGCTGCTCTCGGCGTAAGCGGACTTGGCCACGCCCGCTGCCGCGGACCGGGCCGGGGCAGCGATGATTTTTCCCGCCTTCGCTCGTCTCAGTAGTGGACAGCTCCGTAACGAGACGCGCAAAGGAGACCTCAATGAGCCTTCCGCCGGCCGTGACGCGCGAGCAATGGCTCACCGCCCGCATGGAGATGCATGCCAGGGAACAGGAGCTCGCGCGTCGCTACGACGAGCTGAGGGCCGATCGTCGCCGCCTCCCCATGGTCCGCATCGAGAAACAGTACTTATTCGACGGCCCGGCCGGCCCGGTCACGCTGCCGACCCTCTTCGATGGCTGTCACCAGCTCATCATCCAGCACTTCATGTTCGACCCCGCCTGGGATACAGGCTGCCCCAGCTGCGCTGCATCGGCAGACGAGCTCTGCGGTGGCGTGCTCGCTCAGCTGCGGAAAAGGGACACGGCCTTTGCGATGGTGTCTCTCGCGCCGTTCGCCAAGATCACATCGTACAAGGAACGGAGAGGCTGGAATTTTCCCTGGTATTCGTCGTACGGCACCGACTTCAACTACGACTTCCACGTAACACTGGATGAAAGAAAAGCCCCGGTGGTGTATGACTATCAATCCAAGGCAGAAATTCTGGCGACCGATCCGGGCAACGAGCTTGTACGCGCCGAAATATCTGTCGAGGTGCCCGGCATCAGCTGCTTTCTCCGGTCCGGCGACAGCGTCTTCCACACCTATTCGACCTATGGTCGTGGCGCCGAGCACGTCAGCACCGTGCGGAGCTACCTTGAGCTGACCGCCCTCGGGGGCCCGGCCAGCTAAGGTCAGAGCATCCTCCAGTCCTGGTCGGGCGCACGGACTGCGCCGGTCAGGATGCGACGGAAGTCCGTCGCCCAGCCCGCCACGGTGCTCTCGTCGAATTCGTCCGGGTTGAACAGCACGCTGCCCGATAGCGCACCGGTCGGTATCACATCCAGATTCCACACCATGCCGCTCGGGACGTCGGGGTGCTCGGGCTCCTGCAGCAGTCGCTCGTGAATTTCACGGGCGCCGTCGGCAATCGGGAGGATCAAGTCGCCGAACTGCGGCTGGAAGTCCGAGATGATGAACTGTGCCATCCGCGGGTCCTCGCGTGACTTTATGAACTCAGGAATTGCCTGCTCGATTACATTGACCGGGAGCTCGTGCGCGATGGCGTCGATGCAGGTCTCCCTCGTGTGCGCCACGACATCCCGGAAGCTCACGCAACCGCTCAGCTCGGTACGGAAGGGCACCAGATTGATGAACAATCCCATGGTGGCCTGGAACTGCAGCTCGTTACGGCCGGCAGTGAACGCCCGGATCGCCAGGTCGGTGGCACCGGTGATCCGGTGGCCGAGGACGTAGCAGGCCGAGAGCATGACCATGAACTTCGAACTGCGGGTAGCCGAGGCAAGAGCGGAGGCCGCCGCGACGACGTCGGCCTCGATGAGATAGGTGTGCATCGAGTACTGGCTGGTGTAGGTCTCCGGGTGCACCCGGTCGGTCGGAACGGTAAATTCACGCGCGCCCCGAAGCTTCTCTAGCCAGTATCTTGGCGCGCCCTCCTCGGCCGAGCTGATGGCGCCGGCCTTCTGCCACTCCGAGTACTCACGGTATTGCCGGACCTCTGGCAGTTTCGCTGGGGTACCGCTGGATCGGGCCGCGTAGAAGGCCCCGAGATCGCGCAGGATCACCTGCAGCGACCAGGCGTCTGATACCGAGTGATGCACTGTCAGGAACAGGACGCTGTCCCGGTAGTCGAACCTGCACAGCAGCCCCCGCAGCATC
The DNA here is from genome assembly GCA_030038495.1 of Streptosporangiaceae bacterium. Lineage (GTDB taxonomy): Bacteria > Actinomycetota > Actinomycetes > Streptosporangiales > Streptosporangiaceae > JAJYUU01. The sequence goes on along the minus strand of JASHOV010000129.1, from coordinate 1,955 downwards.
GGCACCTCCCGCGGGCTCATCGTGGCCTCCTGGGCCTCGAGGATCAGCTCCTGGGCGACCATGTCCCTGGACTTGCCGGCGACCGGCGGCAGGTCCCTGACCTCCAACGGCACCGAGCACGGCGGGCGGACGAGCTGGTAGGGCGGATCGGCGTCCCTCACCACCAGAGTGCGGAGCAGTTCGTGGCGGGCGACCACGTCGTCGAGCGCGCCTTGGAGCACATCAATATCGACCGGGCCGGCGATGCGGATCGGGCAGACCAGGATGAACCGTACGCCGAATGCCCCGGCGGCGTCGCCCTGGTCGAGCAAGCAGAACCACTCCTGCGTGAAAGACAGCGGGTATCGCATCGATCCGTGCTCCAGTTCGAGCGACGATTCCGTCATTGCCACTGCCCGTCCCCTTTGCCTGGTTACTGTCGTGCGTCAGCCATGACGCCGAGCCGGCGGTCAATCTCAGCGGGCGTGGGCGCCTTGAACAGGTCGGCCATTGATATCCGGACGCCGAGGGCGGCGCTGATGCGCCCGGCCAGCACCATTGCTTCCACCGAGCGGCCGGCGAGGTCGAAGAAGTCGTTGTCGACGCCGCACCTGGCCACGCCGAGCACCTCGGCAAACAGGTCGCACAAGATTTCCTGGCGGACCGTGACCGGCGCCCGGTACGGCAGCAGGCCGTTCAGGTCAGGCACCGGCAGCGCGGCGACGTCGACCGCTCGCGCCGCCGTTAGAGGGATCTCGTCGACGACCACGATCGCCGCGGGCATGCTGCTGCCGTTACGCAGCGCCTTCCTGGCGTAAGCATGCAGCTCAGGCACGTCCAGGCCAGGACCAGACGGCGCGACATAGGCGATCAGGCACTGGCCGGCCTGGTCGGCGCCGTGCTCGACGACAGCGACGTCGGCGAGCCCGGGATAGGCCGCCAGGACTGATGTGACCTCACCGACGCCTTCGGAATCCATCTACGGCTCACCATCCATCTGCGACTGCTGCACGAACCACCGGACTGGCTAGCTGCCGGCCACGCCATCACGGTCGCGGGGCGAACAAGTCATCGCACCTTCCTGATTGCGCGGCCTGAATTGCCCGGCGTCGCCGGCGCCCGATCTGGGTTCGTGCGCAATGTCGAAGGTGCGGGCGCGCGAGCGGGCCTGCGAGGCTGCCGCGCGGGAGGCTCATCCGAGGCGGTCGGCTGCCCGGACTCTGGACGGCCGACCGCTGCGGACTGCCTCGGAAGGTTGCGCGAATCCGGCATCGCTCATCGGAATGAGGATCACCATGGCGAATCCCTTCGAAGACCCAGACGCTGCCTACCGGGTGCTCGTGAACCATGAGGGTCAGCACAGCCTGTGGCCGGCCGCCCAGCCCGCTCCGCATGGCTGGACCGTCGCGCACGACACAGACTCTCGTGCCAGCTGCCTCGAGTACATCGAGAAGAACTGGACGGACATGCGCCCGAAAAGCCTGATCGAGGCCCAGGGCGGCTGACACGCTTCCCCTCCGCCGAATCGACGCGGGCCGTCGGTCGGCTCAGCGCGCGACTGCATCGCCTATCGGAATGAGGATCGCATGGCCAACCCCCATCGGCGAGATCCGTCCGGGACACGCGTCGCGCAGGCGCTAACCCCGGCGGCGCGGGGACCGGCGCTGGCGGAGTGGAACGAAACGGCGCGGGAGGCACCCGAGGGGACGCTGCCGGAGCTGTTCGAGGCGCAAGCCGCCCGGATGCCGGCTGCGCCGGCCGTGATCTTCGGTCGCACCTGGGTCTCCTACGCCGAGCTGAACGAGCGGGCGAACCGGCTGGCGCGGTACCTGATCAGCCTGGGTGCGGGGCCCGAGCGGCTGGTGGCGGTGGCGATGGAGCGGTCGGCCGGGCTGGTGGTCGCGCTGCTGGCGGTGCTGAAGTCCGGGGCGGCCTACCTGCCGGTGGATCCGGAGTACCCGGCCGACCGGATCGCC
>JASHOV010000128.1 GCA_030038495.1 Streptosporangiaceae bacterium | reverse complement strand
ACCGCGCTGTACGAGACCAGCAGCGGATCGACCGCCAGCTACGCCCTGCTGTCCCTGCCATCGGGAACGATCACGCAGCTGTCGCTGCCGGCGGGCGTCGCCGTGACCGGGTTCACCCGGCCCGACGGCCTCAACCTGGTCGCAGTGCAGCAGGGGCCGGTGCACTACAAACTGGAGCGCTATAACCTCCAGGGGACGCTCCAGGGGATCTTGTCGATGGCCGGCCGGCGCCCGTCCCAGCCGCCCTGGACAGACGTCTGCGGGTCAGGGTGCGGCGCGCTCAGCTCGCCCGACGGCGACACCGCCGTGTGGGGCATCGTCGGCGACGAGATGCAGCTGGTCGACAACGCCGGCGGACTGATCAGCAGGCTGCACGTGCCGCAGAGCGGCTCGCCGCCGTCCTGCACGCCGATCCGCTGGTGGAGCAGTGCCGTCGTGCTGGCCAGCTGCACGGCCGAGGCGCAGCCGGGCGCCACCCGGCTGTGGCTGGTGCCGGTCGACGGCAGTGCCCCGACACCCCTGACGCTCGCCTCCGGCTCGGCCTCAGGTGACGGCTTCTATACCGGCGCCTGGCGGGCCGCCGGCAGCGTGTACGTCACCGCCACCAGCTCGGCGCAATGCCCGTCGGCGGCGAGCGGCCCCGGCGGCCTCGGCATCCTCCGGCTGACCGCGGCCGGCACGGCGGCCGCGGTCACCGTGCCGGGCAGCCTCGGCTATCACAACGGCATCCTCGGCAGCGACGGCCGCCGGCTCCTGGTGCTCGCCGAGACCGGCTGCCCCGGCTCGTCCTCGCTGATGTGGTTCAATCCGTCGTCCGGGCGGACCACGCCGCTGCTCACCGCGCCGTCGGGGGCGGCCGGAGTGGTGGCCGCGGTAGCGTACGGCTCGTAGCGAGGCGATCCGATCAGGCCCGCCTGCGGTAGCGGCTGACGGTCAGCGTCCCGAATACCAGCGACAGCCCGACGATCCAGGCCGCGGCCTGCAGCAGGTGCGTGGCCACCGGACCGCCGAGCATGAGGCCGCGCATCGCCTCGGCGAAGATCGTGATGGGGTTGATCTTCACGAAGGCCTGCAGCCAGCCGGGCATGCTGGCGGCTGGCACGAGCACCGAGCTGGCGAACGTCAGTGGCAGGACCAGCATGAATCCGGTGGCCTGGACCGATTCCGGGCTGCGCAGGGCCACGCCGAGGAACGCCATCAGCCAGCACATCCCGACGCCTAGCGCCAGCACCAGCGCGACGGCCCCGACCACGCCCGCGACTCCGCCGTGGAACCGGAATCCGAGCGCCACTGCGACGCCAACGATGATCACCGATGACCACGCGGTCCTGACGATGTCGGCCGTGACCCGGCCGGCCACGACCGCCGACCGCGCCATCGGCAGCGAGCGGAACCGGTCGATCAGCCCGTGCTGGAAGTCCGCGTTGAGCCCGATCGCCGTCTGCGTCGTGCCGAACGCGATGCCCTGGATCAGCAGACCGGGCAGCACGAACTGCAGATAACTCCTGGTCGAGCCGGAGATCGCGCCGCCGAAGACGTACACGAACAGCAGCAGAAACATCAGCGGCTGGATGCTCATCCCGATCATCTGCTGCGGGTCGGACAGCACGTGCAGCAGGTTTCTCCTGGCCATGACGGCCGTCTGCGTGAGTGTCATCTCGACGCTCCTTCCAGCGCGGGGCCAGCCGACGGGGTTGCGGCATGATGGCCGGTAATGGCCAGGAACGCCTCGTCCAGGCTCGGCAGCCGTACGGCCAGGTGGCTCACCGGGATGCGGGCCAGGTCCAGGCTGCGCGCCGCGGCCATCACGATCTCCTCGTCCGGCACCTGCAGCGTGATCAGATCGCCCTCCCGGGACGGCGGGCCGGCCCCGGCCAGCCGGCCGAGCACGGATACCGCGGCGGCAGCGTCCCCGGCTCGCAGCGGCCTGACCTCCAGCACCTGGCCGCCGGCCAGCACCTTCAGCTCGGCCGGACTGCCCTGCGCCACCGTGACACCGTGGTCGATGACCATGATCTGGTCGGCCAGCCGGTCGGCCTCCTCCAGGTACTGCGTCGTGAGCAGCACGGTGGTGCCGCCGGCGGCCAGATCCCGGATCATGTCCCACAACTGGTTCCTGCTGGCGAGGTCGAGTCCCGTGGTCGGCTCGTCCAGGAAGAGCACCGCGGGCTCGCCGACCAGGCTGGCCGCCAGGTCCAGGCGCCGGCGCATGCCGCCCGAGTAGTCCTTGACCTTGGTGCCCGCAACGTCGGCCAGGCCGAACGCGGTCAGGAGATCACCGGCGCGCGCTCGGGCCTTCCGCGGCCGCAGCCCGAGCAGCCTGCCGATCAGGTACAGGTTCTCCGTGGCCGAGATCAGGTCGTCGACGGCTGCGTACTGGCCCGTCAGCCCGATCGCGGCGCGTACCTGCGCGGCCTGTTCCACGACGTCATGACCGAGTACGCGGGCGCGGCCGGAGTCGGGCCGCAGCAGGGTGGCGAGAATCCTGACGGCCGTCGTCTTGCCGGCCCCATTGGGCCCGAGCAGCCCGAAGATCGTGCCCGCGGGCACATGCAGGTCGAGCCCATCGAGGACCCGCTCGGACCCGAAGCTCTTGCCCAGCCCCTCGGTCCTGATAGCAAGATCGTCCATTGCGATATCCTTTGATTATCGAGAATCTTCACCATCGAGATAACCAACAAGATATATCGCGAGTCACGAGCCCGTCAACCGTCCGGGCGGGGATGGTCCGGGGCCGTGGTCCGGGGCCGTGGGCCGGGGCCGTAGGCCGGGGCCGTGGGGCCGGGGCGTGGTCCGGGGCCGTGGTCCGGGGCGTGGTCC
>JASHOV010000127.1 GCA_030038495.1 Streptosporangiaceae bacterium | reverse complement strand
TACAACTCCCCGGCCACCCCCGCCGGCACCGGACCCAGCCACCCATCCAGCACAAACACCCGGGTATTGGCCACCGGCGACCCGATCGGCGGGTCATCCTCACCCCCGCCCGCACACGCCCACGCGGTCGCATCCACCGTGATCTCCGTCGGCCCGTACCGGTTATGCAGCACCGCGCCGAACCGCCCGGCGAACCGGGCCGCCACCCGCCCCGCCAGCACCTCCCCGCCGCAAAACACCCGCCGCAAGCTCCCGCACCCGGCCGGATCCGCGCCCGCCACAAACTCCGCCAGCATGGCCGGCACAAAATGCACGGTCGTCACCCCCGCCGCGCCGATCAGCTGCGCCAGGTACGCCGGATCCCCCTGCCCGCCCGGCCGGGCCACCACCAGCTGCGCCCCCGCCGCCAGCGGCCAGAACACCTCCCACACCGACACGTCAAACCCCGCCGGGGTCTTGTGCAGCACCCGGTCCGCCGCCCCCAGCCCGTACTCCGCCTGCATCCAGCCCAGCAGGTTGGCCACCCCGCCCTGGGTCACCGCCACACCCTTGGGCACCCCCGTCGACCCCGACGTATACATCACATACGCCAGCGACGCCGCAGACACCGCCGGCCCGGCCAGGCCGGTGCCAGCCAGACCGGGAGTTGCCTCGTCCGCCGCGGCGTGCTCCCCGGCCACCAGCACCGGCACCCCGGCCAGCACCGGCAGATCCCCGGCCACCTCCGCCGCCGCCACGATCACCGCCGGGCGCGCGTCAGCCAGCATGAACGCGACCCGCTCCGCCGGATACCCCGGATCCACCGGCAGCCACGCCGCCCCGGTCCTGGCCACCGCCAGCACCGCCGTCACCAGCCCGGCCGAGCGTTCCATCGCCACCGCCACCACCTGCTCGGGCCCCGCCCCCAGCCCGGCCAGCTGCCCCGCCAGCCGGCCCGCCGCGCCATCCAGCACCCGGTAGGTCAGCACCGCGTCCCCGCACACCACCGCGACCGCATCCGGGGTCGCGGCCGCCTGCGCCTCGAACAGCCCGGTCAGCGTCACCGGCCAGCCATCCCCCGCCCCGCCCGCGGAACCGGAAGAAGGCGCCTGTACCAGCCAGCGCAGAATGCTCGCAAAATGCCGGGCAATAACCCCGAGCGACGCCGCGTCGTAAAGACCGGGATCTGCCTCCAGGACAAGCCGGGCCCCGCCGCCCTCCCCGTGTTCTTCCAGCCCGACCGACAGGCCATCGACATCGCACCCGGGAAGATCACAGGTGACCGCAGCGCAACCACCGAACCGCACCGGCGGACCCGACGCCAGCACCCCCACGGTCAGGCCAAACAACCGCGCGCCCGCGGCAAGCCCCAGGTCCGCGCGGATGTCCGACAGCCGGTACCGCTGATGCCGCAGCACGGCACCAGCAGCGCCCGCCACCTGACCCGCCAGCTCCCCGGCCGTGATCCCCTCGCCCACGTTCAGGCAGACCGGCAGCACACCAGCCGTCATGCCGGGAATCCCGGCCAGCCGCTGCCCGGCCCGGCCCGCAACAGCCACGCCGACGACCACACCCGCCGCTTTCGTGCTGCGGCTCAGGTACACCGCCGCCGCGGCCACCATCAGATCGTCCGGCCGCACGCCCAGCCTGCGCGCCGCCACGCCCAGATCCGCCGCCAGGCCGGGAACCACGCTCCCGGCGTGCCGGAGCCGGTCAGCCCGGCCACCCGATACCGCCGCCGGACTTACCTCCGCCAGAACCGGCAGATCCGCCACCGCCCCCCGCCAGAACCGCCGGTCCCGCTCGAACTCCGCCGACGCCCGGTAGGCAGATTCAGCGTCCATCAGCACCGACACCGGCGCCAGCGCCCCGCCCGCCGCCGGCCGGCCCGCCACCAGCGCGTTATAGACCTCCGCCACGCGCGCCGCGATCACCCGGGTACCCAGCCGGTCAATCGCGATCTGGTGCCCGCGCTGATACCACAAGAACCAGCCCGGCCCGGCCCGGAACACCGCCTGGGTAAACAACGGCCCCGCGCCCAGGTCCACCCGGCGGCGCATGTCCGCCCGCATCCACTGCTCCGCCGCCGCCCGCGGATCCCCCGCAGCGCTGACATCAACGACATGCAGCGGCCAGTCATCGCCGTCCGCGACAAACTGCCGCAGTGTCCCCCCGTCCCCGCGCAAACGCAACCGGACAGCCTCGGCCTCGCCCACGGCCTGCCGCAGGGCCCGCTCGAAAAGACCAGTGTCCAGCTCGCCGCGGATCTCCAGATACCCGCCGACGTTAACCGGATCATCCGGAGCCAGCTGCTGCGCACACCAGACATCACGCTGGCCAGCCATCAGTTCCCGGAGTTCACCCTCTGCACCAGGCATAACCGCGGATCCCTCTCGTCCGATTCAGGCAACCTCACGACGGCAGCTCATGCCGAATTCGCCACTAGCCCTCGGGAACAGCACGCGAATGGTGGCAGCCACCGACCAGGATCACATACCGGCTTAACGCCCAGCAATGTTTGCTAATACGGCCCATTTCCGGGACACTGCCCCGCCTAATGGGCCGTTCAACTGCGGGTCCGGCAACAGTTGAACAGCGCTGAATTACTCAATTCGCGATGCGTCCCGGTGGTGATGAGCGAGATCAGCTCGCAGCCGGTATAAGCCGACTGCGCAGCTTGATCCGCAGCGGCAGGCTGACCACACCTGCTATTTCGGTGGAGACGAGATGAACAGGAGCGTCTGCGAGCTCAAATGATTCGATGCTGGCAACCAGCTCATCGAATGAGTGCTGGAGCATTAGCCGGGCCAGATGGCTACCGATGCAAAGATGCGGGCCGCTGCCAAACGCGACATGCCGATTTGGCGCCCGCGAGAAATCAAGCTCGTAAGGTCGGTCAAATGTGCTTTCATCGCGATTCGCAGAGGCTATCCAAGCGGTGACGGGATCACCCGCCGCGATTTTCTGATCAGATATCTCAGTGTCATGGCGGGCGCGGCGCATGAAATGGTTTACAGGAGACGACCAGCGCAGGGCTTCCTCAACTGCTGTCTGCATGGGCATAACATCCGGCCAGCGACCCTCGCCACCGTACTGTTCGGTCAGGCCTAGGAGCGTCGCGCTGATCGCGTGCGACGTCGTGACCACCGCGCCCAGCAGGAGGCTGAGGCAGTTGGACATAAGCTCTTCATCAGTCATCCGGCGGCCACCTATCTCGGCCGTTATAAGATAACTGATGAGATCATCCGCTAGGTTCCTTTTTCGGTCTTCAATACATCTAGTGAAATAATCGATTATCTTAAAGTGCGCAGAAACGGCCACGGGTCCCGCCGAGTCCGTGATTCTATAGCGCGGGTCGTCGGGCGCCAGCGATGCGTATGCAAGGCGTACTAGCGAATCGACATCGGCATCGGGTAGCCCCATCAGCATTGCCCCGACCGTCATCGGCAGCCGGCTGAACGAAGCCGCCGCATCCCACACCTCGCCGTCGCACGCGGGCCTTATAGCATCCCGCACAAATGCCCGTACCTGCTCGGCGTACGAGCGCACGGCCCGCGGCGAGAACGGCTTTCCCAGTTGCTCGCGGAACTGCTGGTGTCTGGGTGGGTCGGTCGCTTGCATCATGATTCCAGCGGCCGGATCCGGGGCGTCCAGCATGCTAATGGCCGTCCCGCCCTCCGACGTGAATGTCTCATGCTCGCCTAGTACACGGCAGACATCAGCCCGGCGGGTTACGGCCCAGAATCCCTCTCCACCGGCTCGAGCCTGCCAGAAGACGGGGCACTCGGCCCGCAGCGTCTTCCAGGCCAGGTGGGCATCTCTTTTGGTGTAAAGATCATTGTCGGCCAGGTTAATGCTGTCGATTGGTATCCCGGCAGCTTCGGCCGGCGCAGTTATTCTCATGGCTTCTTACACTCCGAGCATCAGGCGGGCACTGACCAGCTCAAGCCATCGGGCGACGCGATCAGGCCGCCGTCAACGAGCGGCGCCTCGGGGTTGGCGTCATGCCCGAGCAGGATAAGAGCCTGCTCTCTGGCGCCTTCTTGCATAGCGCTCTTGACGATCGAGGACTTGATAATCGGTACCATGCTTTGCTCTTTGTTCGCGACCAGCTGACCCACGGCCGACGCGAACTCGCCTGACCGGCTCTTATACCGCTGTGTCAGCGCCTCGGTCGTCGCGAGCGCAGCCTCGCCCGACGATACCCCGCCCACCAGCTCCACAAAGGACTGCAGGTCGGAGCTGGTGCTGGAGGTTACCTTCTTAGCGGACCAGAAGTACGAGTCCTCGACGACATTCATGTCATAGAAAGCCACGAGGAACTCGTAATAAACGCCGTACTCGCGGCGGTAGCGTTGCTCGAACTCACGAAATGCGGTCGCCTCGTCGGTTGTCTGCGCCAGGACGCTGTTGATGGAGCGTGCGGCGAGCAGGGCGCCGTAGGTGGCCAGGTGGACGCCGGAGGAGAAGACGGGGTCCACGAAGCAGGCCGCGTCGCCGACGAGAACCAAGCCCGGCCGCCACAGTTTCGTGCTCGCGTACGAGTAGTCCTTGCGTACCCGGATCCGTCCGTACTGACCTTCGGTTATGCGCTTAGCGCCGCTGAGATAGTCGCTGATCATCGGACATTCGGCGATGAGGGCCTTGAGGGCACCTTCCGGGTCGCCCTGGATCTTGCTGGCGAGCTCGCGGCGGACGACCGCGCCGACACTGGTGAGCGTGGGGGACAGCGGTATGTACCAGAACCACCCGCTGTCGAAGGCACAGGACAGGATGTTGCCTGAGTTCGGCTCGGGCAGGCGCTTGCCGCCGTCGAAGTAACCGAAGAGCGCGAGGCTGCGGAAGAACTCCGAGTACTGCCTGGCGGCCCCGGTGTGCTGATAAATGCGGCTCTTGTTGCCCGAGGCGTCCACCACGTACTTCGCGCGGATGGTTCCCGCGTTGCCCGCGGCGTCCCGGTAGGACACGCCACGGATCCGGTCGCCGTTATCGATTACTTCGGTGACGGAGTGTTCTTCGCGGACGTCGACGCCGGTGTGGCGGGCGTGGTCGAGCAGGATCTGATCGAACTTGCTCCGCTCGACCTGGTAGGCGTAAGAGGTCTCGCCGGTCATCTTCGGCGAGATCGAGAACGCGAACGTCCACGGCTCGGGATTGGCTCCCCACCGTTGAGTCCCGCCGCGCTTCTTGGTGAACCCCGCCTTGGCGAGTTCGTCGGCGACGCCGGTCAGCCGGCAGACTCCGTGGACTGTGGATGGCAGCAGCGACTCGCCGATCTGCCATCGCGGGAACCTCTCTTTTTCCAGGAGAACGACACGGTGACCTCGCATCGCGACAAGCGTGGCTATCGTCGATCCACCCGGCCCGCCGCCAACGACAACGACATCGGCTTCCTCATCACCACGTCCGGCGTTCATCTCCTGCCGCTCCTCTCAGCGAATAATGGGAACGTCAGACTGCCGTCCCGGAAAAGTTGTTGCGGGCCAATCACCCCAGGGTTCCGTGTCATTCCAGTCGGTGAGGAGCTGATGCCGCTCGCGCGCACTTACGATGGACAGTCTTCCGAGCGTTTCACGGGGATTGTGCGCGATGCTCTCGAGCAGAGTCAGAAAGTGTTCGCCAAGACGCTGGAAGGCCGAGGGCTCGAACTGGGCATCGGCGTGCTTGATGCAGCCTCGGATGCCGTCGGCCGATTCTTGCATCACCAAGGCGAGATCGAACTTACTTGTCCCCTGCGCCTGCCCGTCGATCCGCGGATCAAGCATTGCACGGACACCGATCTCGGGATCGAGTATCTGCGGCATCGGGATGTTCTCCAAGACGAAAGTGGCCCGGATGAGCGGCGTGAGGCTCGTGTCTCGTACCGCACCCGCAGCGAGCACCACATCCGCGAACTGCACTTCACGCTTGAAGGCCGACTCGGTCTCGGCCCGCAGACGCCCAATCGCGTCGGTGAAACTTGGGTTGCCGGATAGATCGCACCTCAGCAGCACGGTGTTGGCGAAAAAGCCAATCAGATTCTGGAGTTCGGGCCGGTCGCGACCGCTTGTCGTCGTACCCACGGCAAAGTCGGACTGACTGGTATAGCGGTGCAGCAGGGTGGCCCACGCCGTAAGGAGCACCGTATAGAGCGTGCAGTGCTGCTCCCTGGCCAGTTCCTTGAGTCGCGAGGCCAGCGCGGTGGGGACGGACAGATCCCGCGAGATCCCGTGATGGTCCGGAGCACCGGTACGCACGCGCCTTGCCCCCGGCAGTTCTAGTGGTGGAAGCCCGGCCACGTGCTCCTTCCACCAGGCCAGATCCTCTTGATAGGCCCGCTCCGCTTCGCGTTTGCGCTGCCAGCGAGCGTAGTCGGAATATTGCACTGGCAGTTCCGGCAGACCTGCGTCCTGGTCAAGGTAATGCGCTCGATAGCACCGACCGAGTTCGGTCAGGAAAATGCCTACCGACCAGCCATCGGTGACGAGGTGATGCTGCGTCACGACTATGACGTGATCATCATTGGCCAGCGTGATCACAGCGGTGCGCATCAATGGTCCTTTTTCAAGGTCCAGGGGGGTGCACTGGTGATCCAGTATGAAGGTCTCCGCTGCGCCCGCCCTTGCTTCGGGCGGCAGATCGCGCAGATCAAGATGCTCAAGATCGGCGCCGGTGGCAGGCGAGACAACCGCTCGAGGCGCACCATCGAATTCGGTGAAGGTCGTACGCAGAGCGGCGTGCCGGGCAATGATATCCGTGAGGCTGTCAGCCAGCATCTCTCGATCGAGCGAGCCCTTCCATAGCAGCCGGAAATGAACGTTGTGCAGCGGGCTTGCACCGAGCCGGTGCTCGATCAGCCATAGGCGTTCTTGATTGCTCGCCAGCTGCCAATCGCTGTCTTCAGAATCCGCTGCCCTTGAGATCGCGGCGGCCGCGTCACGATGTTCCTTCTCCAGCATGGCGATCAGTTCGGCCTTGTGCAGAATGATCTCGTTCCGGAGCTCGGCGGTCATTTCTTCAGCTGGGATGCGATACGCCAGCTTGTCGCCTTCGAGCCAGAATGTCATTCCCGCCCGAGCGGCCAAGTGAAGCAGTTCGCTGGTGTTCACAAGAGCTCCTGCTGGTAGACCTGGCTGCCTGATTCCGCACGCACCTCGCTCGGGTCAATTACCGGCGCGGTCATCTGAATCAGCATCTTTTCGAGAATGGTGCGAGCGAGGTCGGCGACGCTGCTTCGTTCCCTTATTGATTGCATCGGAAAGGCAATATCGGCGACCCTGGATAGTCGGTTCCTCAGCTCGACAGCCATGAGCGAGTCGAGGCCGAGCGATTCCAGGGACTGGTTTGCGTCGATCGCACGTGGCGATGCGTGACCGAGGACGACGGCAGCTTCGGCCTGGACCAATTCGAGGACGGCAGGCTCGGCGTCGTAAGGGGAGAGCGAGAGCAGCCGCTGCTTGAGCGTGGCGGTGCCAACTGCACTGGCCGCGCGCCGGGACGCCCTGACTCGGGTGAGCCCGCCAAGCATCGGGTGCCGGGCTTGGGTGGCGCCGCCGGGGGCCAGAAGGTCAAATCGGGCGGCGATCAGGGCCGAGTGCGGCAGACGAAGGGCGGCGTCGAAGAGAGCCAGGCCTTCCTCGGTGGTGATGGCGCGCACGCCGCCACGGGCCATGCGCGCCCGGGCAGCGTTATCCAGATGCGCCGTAAGGCCGGTCTCCTGCACCCACAAGCCCCAGTCGAGCGCCAGCGCGGGCAGGCCTCGCGATCTCCGGTGATGTGCGAGCGCATCGAGGAAGGCGCTCGCCGCGGCGTAATTAGCCTGCCCTGGGGCACCGAGCACGCCAGCAACCGAGGAGAAGAGTATGAAGGCGGTCAGATCGTGGGCCGCAGTGAGCTCGTGCAGGTACCAGGCGGCGTCGGCCTTGGCGCGCAAGACCGAGGCCAGTCGTTCTGCGGTCAGCGCGGTGAGCACTCCGTCATCGAGCACGCCGGCTGCGTGCACGACGGCTGTGAGCGGATGCGCGGAAGGGATAGCGGCCAGCAGCGCCTCGACGGCGGAGCGATCGCTGACGTCGCAGGCCGCGATGACCGCGTGTGCTCCGGCCGACTCAAGCTCCTGCTGCAGCGCCTGCGCGCCTGCCGCGACGGGTCCGTGCCGCGAGGCGAGCAGCAGGTGCCTGACGCCATGTTCCCGCACCAGGTGCCGGGCCAGCAGGACGCCCAGCGTGCCGGTGCCTCCCGTGATGAGCACGGTGCCATCGCGGTTCGCCGCGGAATCGGGCACCTCCAGCGTGTCTGGCGCCCGCACCCAGTTCAGTTTCGGCACTAGCTGGTGGCCGTCGCGCAGGGCAACCTGGGCCTCCGCGGAGAGGATTGCCGCCGCTAGCGCGCGCCTGGACGCGTCGCTGTCGTCGGTATCGATGAGGCAGATGACCCGGTCGAGGTACTCGGCCTGGGCGGAGCGGACCAGTCCCCACAAAGGAGCGTGGGATAGATCGTGAACGTCTTCGTCTGGCCCCGTGGCAACCGCGCGCCGGGTGAGCAGTACCAGGCGGCAGGAGGCAAGTCTGTCGTCGGCGAGCCAGGCTTGCAGCAGCGCGAGGCCGCGGGCCGAAGCGGCCTGGGCCGCGGCGGCAACATCGGGGGGTACGGGGGGTCGTCCCCCCGGGTCAGCACCGTCGGGGGGTACGGGGGGTCGTCCCCCCGGGTCAGCACCATCGGTTGGAGCCTGGCCGAAGCACGGGATGACGGCTACGACCGGTGGGGCGGAGCCGCCGTCGAGCGCATGAACCATCGCGGCGAGATCGACGTAACGGTCGAGGCGAGCTGCGATGCTGTTGAACGCCGGACCGAGATCGCTCGTGCCGATTACGGCGACGTCTGCCGCTGGCACGGGGCCCGGACCGCCTGGCCGCTCAATCCAGTCGACGCGCACGAGCCGTTCGTGGTCGCGGGCCGCAAGCTGCTTGCGGAACCGGTCGGCTGACACAGAGCGGGTGACGAGCGCCTCAACCGTGCCGAGGGGCTCGCCGATGCCATCGGCAAGCTGGATCTCAATCGCGTCGTCATCCGGGTGGCGGCGCAGCCGCGCCCGGAGCGTGGTCGCCCCCTCCGCGAACAGCGAGATGCCACCCCAGGTGAACGGCAGTCTCACCCGCGCCTTGCCTCGGGCGATGTCGAGTGCGGCGGCGTGCAGTACGGCGTCGAGCAGCGCCGGATGCAGGCCGAATCGATCCGCTTCCGGCGCGGCGGCTTCGGGCAACTGGACCTCGGCGAAGGTCTCGTCAGCCCGTCGCCATACCGCGCGCAGACCCCGAAAGGCGCGCTCGTAGGTAAGGCCCGCGCCGGCCAGCCGCTCATAGAGCCCGTCGAGGGGTACCTCGACCGCATCGGCCGGTGGCCAGGTTCTCAGGTCGAACCGAACCGGCGGAACGGCGGCGCCGAGAATCCCGCTCGCGTGGCGTACCCAGGGGGTGTCGGCGGTCCCGTCGTCAGCGCGCGCGTGCAGGGCCATCAACCTGCGACCCGTCTCGTCCGGTGGGTCTACCGTTAGCTGCACGGCGATGGCACCCTCCGGCGGCAGCGGTAGTGCCGCTTCGAGCGTGAGCTCCTCCACCCGGTCAAGCCCCGTCCGCTGGCCAGCAGCCAGCGCAAGCTCCACGAACGCGCTGCCAGGCAAGATGACCCGGCCATACACCGCGTGGTCTGCCAGCCACGGATGCTGCGCAAGCGAGATCCGGCCGGCCAGCACGAGGCCGCCGCTGTCCGCCAGTTCGACCGCCGCTCCTAGCAGTGGATGATCGGCGTCCATGAGCCCGGCCGAGGCCACCTCGGCGCGCTGCTGCCGCGGAGCCTCAAGCCAGAAGCGATCGCGCTGGAAGGCGTAGGTCGGAAGGTCGATGCGACGAGGGTGCAGAGCCAGGAAGAAGGCGCTCCAGTCGACGCCGAGCCCGCGCGCGTACAGCGCGCCGAGCGATTGCATGACGCACGCGAGGTCGCCTGCTCCGCGGCGCAGCGAGCCGACGACCGCAGCTGGGATTTCGGCCGCTTCGATCGTCTCGATCAGCGGCGTGACCAGGATGGGGTGCGGACTGACCTCGACGAAGAAGCGATGACCGTCGCTCAGCAGGCTCTCGCAGGCGGCCGCGAAGCGCACCGGCTGCCGGACATTGCGATACCAGTAGTCTGCGTCGAGGCTTGTGCCGTCGACGCGTGCGCCGGTGAGAGCCGAATAGAAGGGAACGGCGGCTTCCCCCGGCTTGAGCCCGTCCATACCGAGTCTCAGCTCGTCTTCGATCGCGTCGACATGCGCGCAGTGACCGGCGACCTCCATGGGCAGCTTCCTGGCGAACACCTGCGCCTCGTTCAGCTCGCGGACGAGCGTGTCGACATCGTCGGCTACCCCGGCTACGACCGAGGAGGCCGGGCCATTGAGTGCCGCGATGGAAAGACGCCGGCCAAACCGCGCGAGTTGCTTGTGTAGCTCGCCTTCCCGCAGCCCGACGACCGCCATCGCGCCCTTCCCGGCGAGCCGCCGCAGCGCCCGGCTCCGCTGCGCTACCAGCTTCGCCGCGTCCTCCAGCGACAACGCCCCGGCGACATAGGCCGCGGCGATCTCGCCCTGGCTGTGGCCCACCACCGCGTCCGGCTCTACTCCCATCGACCGCCATACCGCCGCCAGCGCGACCATCACCGCGAACAGGACCGGCTGGACGACATCGACACCCTCCAGCGCCGGGGCGCCCTCCTGTTCGCGTAGGACCTCGAGCAGCGACCAGTCCAGGTACGGAGCGAACGCACGATCGCAGCCTTCGAGCCGGTCGCGAAAGGCCGGCGAGCTCTCCAGCAAACAGCGCGCCATGCCGATCCACTCCGAGCCCTGTCCGGGAAAGACGAAGACCACCTTGCCGCGGACGCCGTCTCGGCCGAACGCCGTACTCGGCGCCGGTTGGTCGCTGGCGATGGCCTTGAGCTCTTCGCGAAGCTCCGGCATGCCCGAAGTGACCAGGACAGCGCGGTGCTCGAAGTGCGACCTGGTCGTGGCCAGCGAGTAGGCCAGGTCAGGAAGCTCGACCTCGGGGTGCTCGACCAGATACGCATGCAGGTTCTCGGCCTGCCCGCGTAGCGTTCGGTCGCTGCGCCCCGACAGCAGGACGGGCAGTGCGGCCCGCGCCGGCTCCGCGGATGAGGCTGGGTGGGACCCCGGTCCGGCCGGAGCCTCCTCCAGGATCAGGTGCGCGTTCGTGCCGCTGAGCCCGAACGACGAGACCGCGGCCCGGCGGAGGTGACCGTTCCCCGCCCACGGGATCGCCTCGTTGAGCAGCCGCACAGTCCCCGCCGACCAGTCGATAAGCGGGGTGGCATTGTGCGCGTGCAAAGTCTTGGGCAACGTCCGGTGCTGCAGGGCCAGGACCATCTTGATGAGACCGCCGACGCCGGCCGCCGCCTGAGTATGCCCCAGGTTCGATTTCAGGCTGCCCAGCCAGACGGGCCTGTCGGCAGCGCGGCCCGCACCGTAGGTGTTCAGCAGGGCCTGCGCTTCGATCGGATCGCCGAGGGCGGTGCCGGTTCCGTGGGCCTCGACCACATCGACGTCCGCGGTCGAGAGCCGCGCATTCGCCAGGGCCTGCCGGATCACGCGCTCCTGAGACGGGCCGTTGGGAGCGGTCAGACCCTGGCTCCGGCCATCCTGATTCACCGCCGAGCCGCGCACGATGGCAAGGACTGGATGATCGTGGCGCTGCGCGTCGGAGAGCCGCTCGAGCAGGACGACGCCGACTCCCTCCGACCAGCCTGCCCCGTCCGCCTCGGCCGCGAATGCCTTGGAGCGTCCGTCCCGAGCTCCGGCGCTCTCCGGCCCCATCTCGCTGAAGATAGCGGGCGTCGCCATGACGGTTGCCCCGCCGGCCAGCGCGAGCGAGCACTCGCCCTGCCGCAACGCCTGGCAGGCGAGGTGCACCGCAACCAGCGACGAGCTGCACGCGGTATCCACGCTGATCGCGGGACCCTCAAGTCCGAGGGCGTAGGCGATACGTCCCGAGGCCAGACTGGGCAGGCTGCCCGTGGCCAGGTAGCCCTTCAGATCCGCCGGGCATGCGCCGGCGTTGCGCGCCTGGGCACCGTAGTCGTTACCGAAGATGCCGACGAAGACGCCGCCCGGCGAGCCCTGCAGCGTTGAGGGGCGGATGCCTGCGCGCTCGAGCGCCTCCCAGGATGTCTCGAGCAGGAGTCGCTGCTGGGGATCGATCGCGATCGCCTCGCGCGGGCTGATGCCGAAGAACGCCGGATCGAACTGGTCGGCGTCGTCCAGCACGCCTGCTGCTGCCGCGCGGCTCTCCGCGTCGCCGTCCGCATTCCAGCCTCTGTTCTGGGGGAACGCGGAGATCGCGTCTCGCTCGTCGAGCAGCAACTGCCATAGTTCCTCCGGCGTCGCCACGCCACCGGGAAAGCGACAGCTCATTGCTACGACCGCGATGGGATCATGACCCGGGACCGTTACCGCGCTCGGAGTGACCACGCCATCCTCGTCGCCGAGGTCGAGTAGCAGCCGCATGTGCCGGGCAACTGCGCCGGCGGTCGGATAGTCGAAGAGCAGCGTGGACCGCAGCCGCAATCCGGTTGCGGTCGCGAGCCGACTCCGGAGTTCCTGGGCCATGACCGAGTCCAGCCCGAGTTCGCTCAGGGGCCGGTCGGGAATCACCGTGTGAGGCGAGCGACCGAGAACGGTGCCGATCTCCTTCGTTACCAGATCCATCAGGGCGCGATGACGATCCGGGACAGGCACGGACAGCAGCCGCGACCTGAGCGGCAACGCGACGGGAGTCTGGTTTTCGACGCTTTCTGCGTCTTCGTCGGGCGAAGGCGGCGCAGGCCAGCGAAAGACCTCGGCCAGTTCGTCCCGGAGCAGCAGGTCTCGCGCGTGCGCCCGCCGGAGCTTCCCGCTCGACGTCCTGGGCAGGCCCGCCGGTTTCAGGAAGGCTATCTGAGCGACATTCACTTCGTGTTCTTCCCAGATGGCCGCTGCGATCTCTTCCGCAATGAGCTCCAGGTCCCCGCGCAGGTGACTCAGCGCGACCTCGGCGACGACCCCAACGCCTTCGAGCGCATCCCTCGACAAAGCGAATGAAACACTGCCGCGTATCGCCGGATGGACGTCCACCGTCGACTCAATGTCCTGCGGATAGAAATTCCTGCCGTAAATAATTATGAGATCCTTGAGCCGCCCGGTCACAAAGAGCTGACCTTCGTGAAGGAAGCCCAGATCGCCAGTCCGCAGGAACTCGGCCTCGCCCCGAGCGGAAATAGTAGCGCCGAAAGTCGCCGCCGTGGCGTCGGCATTCCGCCAGTAACCCTGAGCTACGTGATCTCCGGCCAGCCATATCTCGCCGACCTCGCCGGAGGCGCTCTCGCGCATCGAGTCCGGATCCACGATTGCGACGCTCTGCCCTATGGGGGAGTACCCGCAGCTCACCAGCTCCTGACTCCCGGCGTCGCTCCCGGCCAGGGTGATCCGGCCGAGCTCAAGGCTGGCCCGGTCAACCCAGACGCCGTGATCGGACCCGAGGTGCCGCCCTGACGCGTACACCGTCGCCTCGGCCAGTCCATAGCAGGGGAAGAATGCCGATCGGCGGAACCCGGCAGGCCCGAAGATGCTGCAAAATTTCTCCAGCGTCTCGGCTCGTATCGGCTCGGCGCCGTTGCAGGCGACCTCCCACGAGGAAAGATCCAGGCTCGAGATGCCATCGGTATCGGCGTGACGACAGCACAGCTCATAGCCAAAGTTGGGTCCGATAGCCAGGGTGGCGCGGTACTTCGAGATGGCCCTGAGCCAGCGGGCGGGCTCTTGAATAAATGCCGTCGGAGGCATGAGCACTGTGCTGAGCCCTTGCCAGATCGGCATCAGGACGGTACCGATGAGGCCCATGTCGTGAAAGGCCGGGAGCCAGCTCACCAGTCGCGTACCGGCGTGACTACCGAGCGCATGAGCCATCATCCGAATATTCGTCGCAAGATTCTGGTGGGTGACTATCACCCCTCTCGGAGTGCCGGTTGACCCCGACGTGTACTGCAGAAAAGCGATGTCTTCGGCCGCAATCTCGGGCGGGCGCCAGGAAGCTGTTTCGTTTGCTCCGGAATCGTCGATGGCGAGCACCGGCAGATTCAGTAGCTGCCGGGTCTCGTCCTCCTGCAGGTTGTGCGCTGCCTTCGCATTGGTCAGCGCGACGACAGCTCCCGAGTCAGCAGCGATAGCAGCGAGACGATCAAGGTGCCGATTCTTCCTCGGGGCATACACCGGTACGGCGATGACGCGAGCGTAGACAGACCCGAGGTAGGCAATCACAAAGTCAAGACCAGGCGGAAAGCAGAGCAGGGCGCGGTCGCCGGGATCCGTGAACTGCTGCAGGCTCGCCGCAACCCGCTGTGCTTCGCGATCGAGCTCGGCATAGGTCAACCGGGCCGTTTCGTTCTCGCCATCGGCGAGGAACGTAACGGCCGGCTGATCGGGGGATTTACCGCTCCACCAGCGCAGCGCGTCTACCAGCGTCGGAAGATCAGGATAGAACAACTCGGGGGCCTGTTCGAGCATGGCACCGCCCTCACTGGCACGATGGATAGATGAGCGCTGGAGCAGTTGTCGTTAAACTGGGGCTATTTTGCGGAACTGCCAATACTGGCGCCGACGGCCTCGCTCTTCGTTGACCTGGCCCGCGTCGGCCGGTGCTTCTTCTCTACGCCACCGTTACCCTCGGAGTTTTTTGCCGCGCCGTTCGCGTGGGCACCCCCGTTTCGCTGCCTGGCGTCTTCCTCCATGGCCCTGATCAGGCTATTAGGACGCATGTCGGTCCAGTTCTCCTCGATGTAGTCGAGGCATTCCTGGCGCCCCGCCTCCCCGAAAGCCACTTCCCAGCCATCAGGGACGTCGGCAAAGATGGGCCAGAGCGAGTGCTGCCCTTCCTCGTTGACCAGGACCAGGTAGCTTGCGTCCGGGTCTTCAAACGGATTAGTCGCCATTCGTTCGTTCCTCTCTGCTACCAGCGCCATTCGTGCTGCCCGAACAGGTGATCGGCCTTGATGCTGTTGTCGGCGCACCAGCGCATGAACTCGTCAATCTGCTTGAGCTGGTAGGAATCCTCGTTGTAACTGATCGCCATGACATGACCGACTAGCCAGGACTCCTCGCCCATCGCGTACACGTACGCCTCTTCCGCTCCGAGTTCCGTCATGATCGCGCTGGCCTGAGCCGCGTTCGACCCGGACAGGGTCCGCGAGTCGCTGATCTTCTTGGTGACCGGCTTGGTCAGCAGGGCTCCGTACAGCCACGTCAGCGGTGCCCCGGCGCACTCCATGCCGAGGAAGGCCATGTCTACCTTGCCCACGTGCCCGCGCATATACCGGTACAGGGTGGGATCGATGCCCGAGGAGTCAGCCCCGACGAATATCGTTCGCCCGCCCAGCTGCTTGACGCAGTATGTCGACTTGGCTCGGATGTCCAGATCGGCATGCTCGCCCAGGAACGGTGTCGCTATGACCTTTCCGCCGGGGAACTCCACCTCATCGAAGTCATCCACCTCCACCACGGGCAGGCCGATGTGCGACAGATACAGCGCCAGCGACGGGTCGCACAGGTTACCCTTCGACGCCCTGGGCACCACCACGGCGCCGACCCGGCCCCGCAGCTGCAGCAGTGTTTCTAGCACGATGTGGTCCTGATGTCCGTGCGTGATGAGCACCAGGTCTATGTGATCGGGCAGGTCGGCGTAGGTGTATCGGTCACCCGCCGTGACGTCGGCGCTCATCCACGGGTCGGTAACGATCGCCGCCTGCGGCGTCTGCATCACCAGGCAGGCATGTCCGAAGTAGCGGAGCCTGGCGCCGCCTTCAATGTGCCGGTCGCGGGCCGTGCCCGGCTCGGCCGCGAGCAGCCCGTCAAGTAGGGCGGCCTGCTCATCGTCGAGTTCCAGCGCCTCCCGCAGCCGTCCCAGCGTGCTTCCGTGGACCCGGGACGCGAACAGCTCCGCCAGTCCCGGATGACGGAGCGGGAGCTGGATGTCCAGTAGCCCCGGCCCCGGCAGCCGGGGAGTGCTCAAGACGAATGGTCGCTCGACCCCGGTCTCCAGCGAAAGCTGCACCGATTGCCGGTCCTCGGTGTAGGCGCTGCTCAGGTACGTGAGCGGCTCGAGGAACCGCAGCGAGGCCTGGTTCTCGGTGTCATAGGCCACTTCCACGAGGCCCGACAGCACCGGCGGGAGTTTCGGGTACATCGGCGTCAGGTCAAAGCCGGTCGCTCCCTGCCGCAAGATCTCGTTCGCGTCGGCAACAGCCTTGGCGAATGCCAGCATATCGGCCCGGTCACGTTTGATCGAGTTCAGTAGCTCGCGGACTTCTCCGCTGCGGCTCTCCTCGATATTCACGAAGAAGCCGCCGCGCAATTCAGGGTTGCGGCTGGCCGAGGTATGGACTCGCGGAGACTGCAGATACGACTCAAGAAGGGGAACTTGCAAGAACGCCAGGTTCATTGACGCCTGCACGGGCGCGACCGTATGGCACCACGCGTAAAACCGATCAACAAGCGGCTCTACGATCGCATCAGGACGGAAATATTTCTGCTCAGCAGCCACTTTTTTCCCCTCGCGCCCACATGACAAATAGACTCGCTCTAGCTGTCACTATGTCACAGGGCCGATCATCCCTCAATGGACGGTGAAAGCCCTGCGCGCGGGTGTGATCTCGACACGGGTCACGCGTTCAAGCGCGGTTCGGAAGGCAGTTGAACGGCGCGGACCAGCCCACCGTCAATGCGGCATGGCTAGCGGAATAACTATGCCACCGATACAGCAGATGCGCACAGCCCTGTGACACCGTGCACCGTCTCCGCGAGTCGCGCCGGGCTAAGCGACTCCCTGGTGAGCCGCAGCTGGGGCTGGGCCGGGGTCAAAGGATAATCCTGGCTCAGCCTGCGCCGACCGCCGCCGGTAACATTCAGCAGAACCACAGAATCCTTGCCGATTTTGCTCCGGGCCACCGCTTCGCGCAGGCACGCGACTGCCACCCCAACCGCAGGCTCTATGTCTATTCCCTCTAGTTCGAGGAACATATTCACGGCTTGACGGACGGAAGCATTATCCGCGACCAAGACGTCCCCTTGGCTTTCCACAAGGCAATCGTAGACTCCGCCGCGGATTTCATAAGGCGGCGTCCAGTTCGTCAGCTCGTCCGCGTAGACGAGGTTGACGGCGTCACGGAAGCACGCGGCTGACTCACCGTCCGGCGCGCGAAGCCGCTGCCGCCAGGCCGTATAAATAGGGGTGAATGGCAGGTTCTGACACATCATGAGCCTGGGCAATGACGTCGCCGCGCGTGGAACGCAACTATGCAGCCGCTTGGCCGCCTCCAGCACGGCGATCGCCCCGGTGCCGCTGCCCACAGCCTGAAAGTAGTGCGAGGGCAGGCACCCCATCTCCTCGAACGCGGACAGCAGCACCGTTGCCAGCCCGTCCCTCCGTCCGACGTTCTTCACGCCCCCCTCGGCCTGAAACGGTGATATCGCAGAGATCGCGGCAGCCAGCGCGATCGCATCGGGATAGTCACCATCATCGATGGCCACCAGTTTCACGCACGGGTCGAGCGGAGTCCGGAACCGCAAGCGACGCAGGCCCCGGCCGGGAACTATCACCAGGCACGGCACTTGTCTTTGGGAGCAAGCCAAGGCGAACGCCGCGCCGGTGTTGCCAGACGACGCGACTGTCAGCATGACCTGCCGTTCCGGCAGCCTGCACAGGACTGTATGAGCCTCGAATTCTTTGAACGTCGCTGTCTGAAGCAGCGCACCTCGCTCGGGCCAGTAACCGTTGAAAGCTACCCAGAGGTTTGCCAGTCCTAATGCCTGCCCCAGTCCCTTGCTACGGTAGACGGCGGTTCGGCCAGCGTTTTCCTGTGTGCGGACGGCCGGCAGCCAACTCCGGTATCGGAACAGATCCTCCCGGTCGGGACTGGGACTGAAGCCGAGGCTCGCGTACTCGGTTCTCAGCAGGGCTGGCGCGTGCTCCGAGGGGCAGTCGAGTACCAGTCCGTCGTCGGCTTCCCTTCTCCCGCATGACGAGCAGACAAGCACATAATGCCGGCCCTGGGCAGACGTGTCGGCCGTGAGCGTGGATCCGTTGTCCTTCATGCGACTTCCCTCTGGGTTTACCAAGATCCCGGCACCGGCATCGCCGGCGCCATACCCCAAGGCCGGCCCGCCGGGCAGTCAGTCACTATCCAGCCCTAGCCACGTCGAAATGCCTTGCCAGACCTGGGCAAGCATCTCGGGTCGCATCAGCTGGGTGTGCGCGCAGTGGACCCGGAATTCAGATATTTCTCCGGATATGTACGGCCGCCATCTCTCCGTGCCGCGGTTCGGGGCAGACCGGGCATCCTCGCTCTTGGTCGATACGATAAGCAGGGCGTCTCCATCAAATTTCCGGGGCTTATGGGCCTGCAGAATTTCCTGGCTATTCTTGGAGTTTCGCTCGTACATCGCGAGTTCCTCGTCTGACATAGCCGCCAAGACGGCTCCATCACGGGAAAGCATGTCCCCTTGGTGGTCCGGCGATTTCGACACTGAGTCGGGCGTTTCCGGCAGAGCTGCGCGAGCTCCGGCACTCGCGCCGGGAGCTGCGTCCATTATCACCAAAGCCCCTACTTGCTCGCCGACGGTCCGGAGCTGCACTGCGATCTCTTGTGCGACGCGCCCGCCAAAGGAATATCCGAGTATGTGATATGGCCCGGATGCCTGCACCGTCCGCATCTGCTCAATGTAATCGGATGCCATTTCCTCGATAGAGCGAGCAGGCTGGGCGTTGCTATCGAGCCCACGGGACTGCAGTCCATACAGCGGGTATTCTGCCGGCACGTGCCGGGCCAGTCGCACGTAGATCCAGCTGAGGCCGCCTCCAGGATGTATGCAGAAGTACGGCGGCTTACTGCCGTGGGTTCGTATCGGCAGCAGCACCTTGATAGCCCCGGCCGGGGTTCCCATGGCCAGACGGCTGAGGAGCTCAGCCGCCGTCGGCGCCTCGAACACCGCTCGCACCGCCAGCTCCGCCCCCAGCACCGCGCGGATACGGCTGACCAGCTGCATCGCCAGCAGGGAATGCCCGCCCAGCTCGAAGAAATTGTCATCGACGCCAACCTCTGGCAGCTCGAGCACCTGGGCGAACAGCTCGCACATGATCTCCTCGCGCTGCGTGGAGGGCCTGCGGCTCTTCGTGACCGCCAGATAATCGGAGGCGGGAAGAGCCTTGCGGTCGACCTTCCCGCTGGGCATCAGCGGCAGCGTATCCAGCACCACCAGCGACGACGGCAGCATGTAGTCGGGCAGCCGCTGCGCCGCGAACTCGCGCACTGTGGTGGCTAGTTCAGGCCCGGCCAGCCCGGTGCTGTCAGCCACAGGGCCGTCACCCACCGCGCCGTCAGCCACCGCGCCGTCGACGGGCACCAGGTAGGCCACGAGCCGCAGGTCGCCGGGGGTGTCCTCGCGCGTAGTCACGACGGCCCTGGCCACGCCGGGGCAGGCGGCGAGCACGGCCTCGATCTCGCCCGGCTCGATCCGGAACCCGCGGATCTTCACCTGATCATCGGCCCGCCCGGCGAACACCAGCTGCCCGCCCGCCGTCCACCGGGCCAGGTCCCCGGTCCGGTACATCCGCTCCCCGGCCGACCCGCCATACGGGCAGGCCACAAACCGCTCCCCGGTCAGGCCCGGCTGGCCCCGGTACCCGCGCGCCAGCCCGGCCCCGGCCACATACAGCTCGCCGGTCACCCCGGCCGGCACCGGTCCCAGCCACCGGTCCAGCACGTACACCCGGGCATTAGCGACCGGCGACCCGATCGGCGGCGCCAGCCCGCCTGCCCCGTCCACGTCCACCGGCCCGGTCGTCGCGATCACCGTGGCCTCGGTCGGCCCGTAACCGTGCACCAGCCGCCGGCCCGCCGCCCACCGCTGCGCCACCGGCCCGGTCAGCAGCTCCGCCCCGGCCAGCACCGCGGCTAGTCCCGGCACCGCGGCCGGGTCCAGTACCGCCAGCAGCGACGGCACCACGCTGGCCGCCGCCACCTCCGCCGCCGCGATCAGCCCCG
>JASHOV010000126.1 GCA_030038495.1 Streptosporangiaceae bacterium | reverse complement strand
TGGCGATCGTGGCGTACTCGGCCAGCGAGGTCTGGCCGGTCTCGTCGTTGGGCGCGTTGTACACCAGGACGGAGTTGGTGTCCGGCGCGACCGTGAGATCCTGCTCGATGTCGGCCTCGACCTCGATGTCACCGCCGTATCCGTAGAAGCACGTGTCTCCGGCCGGGCACTGCGAGGTATTCGGAGCCAGCGGTCCGCCGTCGACGTTGATGTTCACGAGGCTGGGGGTGTAGTGAGAGCCGTAGAACGTCTGCGCCCAGGTCGTGATGTCCGACTGGTTGTAGGCGGAGAGCTCAAACACCGCTACGGTGGCGCCGGCACCCTTGGCGCGCGGCCCGGCGTTGGGTGCGTTGTAGATCGAGTTGGTCTGCGACGGGGTCAGGCCGCTGCAGCCAGGACCGCCGCCGTAGCCGTTGTACGGCCCATCAGGCGGGATCGCCTGAAGCTCGGCGAGGGTCTGGGGGTACGGGATCTCACAGCTCGGCTCGCTGCTGTGTGCCGCCGGGCGGGCCGGGGTGAGCTGATAGGTCGGTCGCAGCCGGACCGTGTCGGTCAGCCCCACCACGCCGAGTACGCGCGACGCGAGGCTGGCGGGCACCGATGCCGGCGTTGAGTTGGCGTAGAAGCGGCCCTGGGAGTTGCGGTAGTTGTTGATCGTTGTCGCGAAGGCGGCATCGATCTGGGTGCTGCTGCCTATCGCCCGGAGCAGGAAGGGCGTCACCGTCCGCTGCACCCGCAGCCCCTTGCTCTGCAGGTATGCGGTCATCGACCGCACCGTGGCCCGCGACGGCGCAAACCTGGCGTCGAACTGGCCCTTGGCGATCCAGTGGTCGTAGTCACGGCTGCCGCGCGTGTACAGCGCGTCAAGCAGGGAGTTCAGACCTTTGTCGTTGCCAGGCTGTAGCACCACATCGACGCTCATCTGGCGGGCCGACATCCTGCCGGTGTTGGTCCCGCTGATCGGCAGGTAGCTGCCCCGGACCTGAGACATGCCCTGCGGCGCCCTGTCCGCCGAGGCCGACGCTGCTGCCGCCGCCGAAAGCGAACCTGCTGTAGTCAAGATGATTACCAAAAGCCGGATTCCTCGCCGTAGAGTCATCCTCTTCCCTTCCCGGCCGCTCCGTCGTTTCGACAAGGGCCGAAAATGCCGCCGCTCTGTACGAACGACCAAAAGCATGCCGCTAAAACACGCCGTTTGTCGAGTGGTAAGTTACCTGCCCGATTGGTCCGGCGGCCGACTCCGCGTAACGTCGCGGCCCCGGGTGATCAGGCGCGTCGCGGCGGCACGGCCTGGCGTGCACGGCAACCGCCGCAACGACATGAACATCAGCCTGGTCGGGCGATGCCAGGGCGAGTCATCTTCTCCGACCGGCATGGCGTGGACACCGACGGATGAGTTGACACGCCGCGCAGTGAGTTGACACGCGGCAGCATGCCGCGGTGAGCTAGACGCACCCGGTCCAATCCCCCCAGATCGGATTCCTGACGCCTGATCACGTCAACCCGGAGCGCCCGTGACCGCAGATGTTTTGCTCATTCTCGTCGCGATCGGTGCCGGTCTGCTGGCATGGCATGGCACCCGCGTCAATCAGGCGCGGCTGGGCATCCGGTCCCGCCGCGGGCAGATCAAGAACATGTCGCGCGAGATCCGGACGTTCCTGCTGCGGGGCATCGTGGTCCTGATCGTGTTCATCCTCGTGCTGCGCATAGCTCTGATGTACTGACTGGCCGGTCGGCCGCGGCCGGGATTCCGCCCGGCGCGGCCGCTCGCTGCGGCGGCGTCTCCGCGCGATGTCACCGGCAGCCGGCGCACAGGCCGAGCACATCCAGCTGGTGGCTGCTGGCCTGAAAGCCCTCGGCGTCGGCGAGCCGGCTGATGGCGTCGGCCGCCTGCCGTTCGAAATCGGCCGGGAGGGTCACGTCGATCACCTTGCCGCAGCTGACGCACAGCAGGTGGTGGTGGTGCTCGGTGAGGTCCTCGGCCAGCTCGAACCGGGTGAACTCATCGCTCGCGGTGACACGCCGCACCAGGCCGGCCGAATGCAGCACAGTGAGGTGCCGGTAGGCCGAGCTGCGCGGAAGCTGCGGCAGGCGCTCGGCGATGTCGCCGATGCTCACCGGGCGGCCGGCCGTGCCGAGCAGGTCGACGATGGCGCGCCGGCCCGGAGTGTAGCGCTGGTCGATCAGGCGCAGTCGGCGCGCGGCGACGCTGTGCAGGTCATCGGCCGTCTCCTGAGCTGGCATAACGCTCCTTCCGCAGGGCAGGCTCCGTGGTCCTCACCCGGTGCGCTAGTGCTCGTCGTAATGGTCGCCGTCCGCGGCGTGCCGGTGGCCGTCGTGCGCGTAGTCGACGTGATCCCCGTGTGGCAGCGGTTCGTGCCCGCAGTCAGGTCCGTGCACGTGACCGTGCTCCGGGTGAGCCAGGTGCGGCAGCGGATGCTCGTCGTAATGCCCGTCATGGGGCGCGTGCGCGTGGCCATCGTGGACATAGTCGGTGTGGCCCTCGCGCTCGGCACTGGCATGCCCGCAGCCAGGTCCGTGCTCATGCTCAGGATGAACGTGCGCAGGGTGATCGGCGGAAGTCACGGCTCCTCCTTGCTGTGATGGACGGCGTCGGCGACGATGTGGGCGACGTGCTGGTCGGCCAGGGAGTAGACGGCCTCCCGGCCCTGGCGCTCGACCCCGACCAGCCTGGCCCCGCGCAGCACCCGCAGGTGCTGCGATACCAGCGGCTGGCTCATCCCCAGCAGGTCGACCAGCTCGTGCACGAATCGCGGCCGGACCGCAAGCTCGCTGACGATCGCCAGCCGGGCGGGCGCAGACAGCACCTTCAGCAGCTCCCCGGCCGCATCGAACGCCTTCGTCTGCGCTGACATCGCTTCATATAAACACATGCCAATCTGTTTATGCAAATACCCGGGGAACGTGGCGGCCCGTCGCTCGGCCTTACTCCTCAGGCCCCGGCACACAGAGGACGAGCCAGAATTCAGCTTGCATTGAGACTCAGTCTCAGACTATGTTTTAACTATGACCTTCACGAATCCGAGCGGGCGAGCCCGCCGGCTCACCCTGGCGCGGCAGGGCACTGTCATGGCCGGGGCACTAGCAGCGCTTTCGCTCGCGGCTGTCGGCTGCGGCAACGCCAGCGGCGGTACCGTGGACACCGCTAACGGCACGACGGTGATCAATGCCATCGGCGCCGAGAACGAGTACGCCAACGTACTGAGCCAGATCGGGGGTCAGTACGTGCACGTCTCCTCGATCCTGAACAACCCCAACACCGACCCGCACACCTTCGAGGCCAGCCCGCAGGTAGCCGAAGAGGTGAGCGCGGCGCAGCTGATCGTGCAGAACGGGGTCGGTTACGACACCTTCATGAACACCATCGAGTCGGCCTCGCCGAGCTCCAAGCGCAAGGTGATCGTCGTCCAGAACCTGCTCGGGCTGCCCACCGACACCCCGAACCCGCACCTGTGGTACAACCCCAGGACGATGCCGGCCGCGGCCAAGGCCATGGCTGCCGATCTGTCCGCGATGCTGCCCGGGCACAAGGCGTTCTTCGCGGCCAACCTGAAGAAGTTTGACGCCTCCCTCGTTCCCTGGTTCAACGCCATCGCGGCATTCAAGGCCAAGTACCCGGGCACTCCGGTCGCGACCACCGAGCCCGTTGCCGACTACATGCTGCAGGCGGCCGGGACCGACAACCTCACCCCCTGGGCCTTCCAGGCCGACATCATGAACG
>JASHOV010000125.1 GCA_030038495.1 Streptosporangiaceae bacterium | reverse complement strand
TCGATGTCCAGCACGGTCTTGCCGAACATCTGGATCAGCCGCCGGTAGGAGTCCCAGGCGAACCGCTCGCTGCCCGCCTGCTTGGCCAGGCCGTGCACCGACTCGTCGGACAGGCCTATATTCAGGACGGTTTCCATCATGCCGGGCATGGAGAACTTGGCCCCGGACCGCACGCTGACCAGCAGCGGGTCGGCGTGGTCGCCGAGCTTGCGGCCCATCTTGCGCTCCAGCGCCTCCAGGTGCTCGGTGACCTCGGCGGCCAGGCTGACAGGGACCACGCCCTGCTGCAGGTAGTAGCGGCAGGCGTCGGTGGTGATGATAAAACCGGGGGGAACGGGCAGTCCCAGGTTGGTCATCTCCGCCAGGTTGGCGCCCTTGCCGCCCAGCAGGTCCTTCAGGTCCTTGTTGCCCTCGGTGAAGTCGTAGACGAGCTTCGGCACTGCTCTGCACTCCTCGGATTGCCGTAGCGGCCGGCCTGGCCGGCCCTCAGCACGAGCCTATCGAGCCACGGGCACCGCCGGAGCGGTGGTCAGCCGAGCTTGGCCACCACGGTCGGCCAGCGGAAAGATCTAGTCACCGGCGCGCAGCGTCCGCCTGCGATCGTATTGTGGACCAACGGCCCTGGCACCACCGTGCTGGCCGTCTACTCGCCCTGGGCCCGACCGCGACGGTGCCAAGCCGAATCCGGGATGGAAGCAGCGGATCGGCGGCCGGCTGAGTCTCTTCAGCATGCACACTCCGCCGGCCAGGACCGGTGCCGGGCCGGGACTCGGCTACGGTTCGGGCATGCTCGGGCAGCTTGACCAGGAGGACGCAACCGGGGCCGCCCTCACCTCGCTGTACCGAACGCACGCGCTCGGCCTGACCCGGCTCGCGCACGTGATGCTTGGTGATCGCGCCGCGGCCGAGGACGTCGTGCACGACGCGTTCGTCGGCCTGCACCGGAACTGGCACAAGCTGTCCGACCAGGCCAAGGCGCCGCAGTACCTGCGCTCGTCGGTGCTGAACGGCTGCAGGACCGCGCTGCGCCGGGACCGTCGCGCCAGCGCGGACGCTGAACCCGAAGCGACGGTCGGCTCGGCCGAGGCGGCCGCCCTCGCCGGCGAGGAGCAGCGGCGGATCATGCACGCGATCCGCCGCCTGCCGCACCGCCAGCGGGAGGTCCTGATCCTGCGCTACTACCTGCAGGAGCCGGAGGCCGAGGTGGCCAGCCTGATGGGCATCAGGCCGAGCACAGTCAGGTCGACCACGCACCGCGCGCTGGCGGCGCTGGGCGCGATACTCGGGGAGACGACATGATCACGCTGCCAGACAAGGTGCGCGCGGCCGCCCACGCTACCGCGCAGGAGATTACGCCGGAGAGCATTCCGGACTGGCACGAGTTTGCGATGCGGGCCGACTCGGGGCGGGAACGCGGCACCCGGAGTTCGCGGCGCCACGTCCGGTCGCGGTGGCTCGCGCCGCTCGCCGCGGCGGTCGCCGTCCTCGCCGTGATCGCCGTCTCGGCCGGGCTGGCGGGCGGAACCTCCGGCAGCCCCGCCCCGGCCGCCTCCCCGGCGGGCTCCGGCATCGGCCCGCTGCCGCGCTACTACGCCACGCTCACGTCCGCCAGCGTCAGCTCGCCCTACCACCTGGTCATCGCTGACGCGCGGACCGGCGCCACGCTCGCGTCGGCGTTTCCCCCCAGGAACTATTCCTATGACGACATAACCGCGGCCGCCGATGACACCACGTTCGTGGTCGGCGCGCTTCGGACGGTTCGCGCGCCGGTCAGGTCCGAGCCCATGACCCTCGACCTCGCGCGATTTGACCCGGCCCGCAAGACGATCACTATGCGGGCGCTGCCGATCCCGGCGCTGCCTGCCTCGAGGCCCATCGCGATCGCGCTATCCCCCGACGGACGCGAGCTCGCCGTGGTCGTCCACAACGTCACGAACGGCGTGATCACCTCGAGCACACTCAGGGTGTATTCGCTGGCGACGGGCGCGGCCAGGGTCTGGACCGCGCCGGGGTTCGTGGATGCGCTCGGAGTGGGGGACGGCCTGTCCTTTGGGCCGGGCGGGATCCTGGCCTTCGAGTGGTCCCGCAGCTCCGTTCCCCGGCCCAGCACCGACGGGGGCATCAGGCTGCTCGACACGAATGGCGCGGGCGGCAGCCTGCTGGCGGCCAGCACGGCAGCGGTACGCGGGGATCAGCCGGACGGGCAATACCTCCAGGGCACGCTGGCCCTCATCGACCACGGGTCGCAGGTCGTATCGGTCGTCGGAGATAGCCCGGTCGGCTCGGGCGTCGTGTCCGAGTTCGCGGTGTTCTCGACCAGCACCGGGCGGGTCCTGCGGGCGTTCCTTCGAAGCACGCGCACGGAGGATGACCTGCTCTGGGCCAACCCGGCCGGAACCGTGATCGTCGGCAGAGTCCCCGGGCCCGACGGCCAGCCCGGCCCGCTGGAGTGGATCACGCCCTCCAGGCAGGTACCGATCGAGAGCGACCAGGCCGACGCTGACATTCTGGGTTTCGCCTTCTAGTCTCGGTCCGCGCGGCGCATGTCACACTCAGGCATGACCAATGATCGTGCGAGCGTGATCGGGCTGCTGCACCCCGGCGAGATGGGCGCCGCCGTGGGCCGGTGCCTGACCCGGGCCGGGCACCGGGTGCTGTGGGCCTCGGAGGGCCGCGGCCCGGATACGGCCGCCAGGGCCAGGGACGCCGGGATCACCGACGTCCGGACCGCCAGGAAGCTGGCGACGGAGGCGGAGATCATCCTGTCCGTCTGCCCGCCGCACGCGGCCCTGGACATCGCCTGGGCGGTGCACGGCTTCAGCGGGCTGTACGTGGACGCGAACGCCATCGCGCCGGGCACCTCGCGCGAGGTCGCGCAGCTCATCACCGACAGCGGCGGGCGGTACGTGGACGGCGGCATCATCGGGCCGCCGCCGGTGACGCCGGGCACGACCCGGCTCTACCTGTCCGGCGCGGACGCGCCCCGGGTGCAGGCACTCTTCACGGGCACCCCGCTGGAGCCGCGGCTCGCCAGCGGGTCCGGCACCGCCGCGTCCGCGGTGAAGATGGCCTACGCGTCGTGGACCAAGGGCAGCTCGGCGCTGCTGCTCGCGGCCCGCGCGCTGGCGCAGGCCGAGGGCGTCGAGCACGACCTGCTGGCCGAATGGGCCACGTCCTTGCCCCAGCTGCCCGATCAGGTCACGCGCGCCGCCAGGGCAGCGGTCACCAAGGGCTGGCGGTGGGTCGGCGAGATGGAGGAGATCGCGCAGACGATGGCGAGCGCGGGCCTGCCGGACGGCTTTCACCAGGCAGCAGCGGAGGTCTACCGCCGCTGCCCGCGCACGGCCGTGCCGAGCGGACCGGCGGCCGTGGGCGTCGTGCTGACCGCGCTGACCGGCGTGGAACAGGCCGAGCAGTCCGACGCCGGAGGCACTGGCCGCGGCTAGCCGGACCGAGGTGACGTGCGCCGGACGCGATGCGAAGATTGCCCGATGGATGCCCCGAGCAAGGTAAGGCTGCCGGACGGACGGCAGGTCGACGTGCGGGTCAGCGGGCCGGCCGGCGGACTTCCGCTGGTCTTCCACCACGGAACGCCGGGCGCGGCCACGCCGATCCGGGCTCTCCAGCGCGCCGCGCATGCGCGCGGCCTCCGGCTGGTGACCATGTCGCGGCCCGGCTACGGCGGCTCGGACCGCCAATTCGGTCGTGCCGTCGCCGACGTTGCCGCCGACACCGCCGCCGTCCTGGCCGAGCTGGGCGCGGATCGCTG
>JASHOV010000124.1 GCA_030038495.1 Streptosporangiaceae bacterium | reverse complement strand
GAGCTGATCGACCCGGACGCGCCGCTGCCCGCGGCCGCGCTTACGGCGGCAAGCCGCACCAGCCGCACCGACGAGATCGTGCGGCGCACGCGGGAATCCGGCAAGACCTTCCGCGAGCTCGCCGGCGAGCTCACCGGCCTGCCCGGCGGCCTGGAGTTCACCGGGACGCCGGAGCAGTTCGCCGACCTCATCGAGGCCTGGCTGGCCGCGGGCGCGAGCGACGGGTTCACGCTGCAGCCGGCGACGCTGCCCGGATCACTCGAGCAGTTCACCGATCACGTGGTACCGATCCTGCAGGCACGGGGTCTGCACCGGACCGAGTACACCGCCACCACCCTGCGCGGGCACCTGCGAGACCGGGCTAGCGGGATCCCGTGAAAGCCTCGCGGGTGAGGGCCGCCAGCAGTCTCGGGCTTTCCGGCGAGGCCTCGTCCGGCGGTCCCGGCGTCCGCTGGAGTAGTCCGTCGACCATCTCGTACTGGCCGATCGCACGCAGCGGCGGGGAGTAGATGTGCACTGTGACCGCGCCGGGGTCGTGGTTCATCCGGTGAATGCCGGCCGCCGGGACCGCAAACGAGTCGCCCGCCTCGTACGTGTGGACGCGACGGGTCCCGCCGACCGGCAGTCCCTCGTTGGTCACGCTCCCCCCTAGTACGTACACGCCGACCGCAGACCCGTCATGGTCGTGGAATCCGGTGTCACGCCCCTCAAGCATCACGTTCAGCCAGGCAATGCAGTCCTCGTCCTCCCAGAGCACGACCGACTTGCTGGCCCCGGTCCTCGGCAGCGCGGCCACGTTGACGAGCGCAGCCGCGCCCGCGGCCAGGGCGGCGCACTCATCCGGCGACAGCGCGGCCACTAGCGGCCGGCCGAGTTCTCGGCGAGCTCGGCGACGTATGGCCTGCCCTCGCGCCAGGCGCTGACCTGCGCGGGCCGGCCGAACACCTTGAGGTAGTCCGCCACGCCGTCCTTGACCAGCTCCCACTGAGTGACCGGCTCGTAGTCGGTCTCCTCCCCCGGATCAACGAACGGGCTCAGCGGCTTGAGCACCTGCTCCAGGCCGGGGTAGCAGAAAATGGCCACCGACCGTCGCGTCACCGAGCCGCCGGCCACTACCCGGTGCCTGGCCGGGCGCAGCCGCCCGTTGGTCCAGCGAGTGAGCAGCGTGCCGGAGAAGACCTGCAGGGCACCCGGTGTGATCGGGACCGGCAGCCAGTTCCCGTCCGGAAGCTGGATCTGCAGTCCCTCGTAGTCGCCTCCCTGAGCGAGGATTGTCACCGCGGAACCGTCGGCGTGCTCGAGCAGCAGCAGCTTGTCCTCGTCGTTGGCGGTATCCGGGTAGGTCCAGGTCGGGTAGTTGTTCACCGTGAAGGTCAGGTACGGCAGCGGGCTCGCAGGGAAGGCGTCGTCCGGCAGCCCCTGCGCTCGCGCGTACAGGCCGAGCACGCGCTCGGCGACCGACTGGCCCGCCCCTAGATAGCGGAACGTCAGCTCGCGCAGGTCCGGGTCATCGGCGGGCCAAACGTTCTCGTGGGCATAGAGGCCGGCGTACTCCTCGGGCAGCCCCGCCGCCCTGGCGTGCTCGGCGTTGTCGAACTGGCCGACATTGAAGCGCTCCAGTTCCAGGCGGCCGAAGTCGTCCGGCCACTGCCGCCAGCCCCGGTACGGATGGCCGGTCGGGCTGGCCAGCTCGGCCTTGCGGTCCCGCGGCAGGTCAAGCAGCCGCCCGATGTGCTGGTTGAAATCGGTGATCAGGCTCTCGGGAACCCCGTGATTGATCACCTGAATGATGCCGACGGTCTCGGTCGCCTCCCTGACCGCGTCGAGGAGTTCGGCCGGGGCGCCAGGCGCGGTGGCGGCCGCAAGATCGATCACGGGAATGGGGAAAGTCATGGCGGGATCCTTCGCTCGCTCGTTGGCCGCAGCCGGTTAGGACCACTTGGTGACCGGACGCTCCTGTGGCACGCCGTCAACCACGATTTCGGCCTTCTCGTTAAAGAAGGCAAGCAGGTTCTCGATCTTCGGCGTCTCGGGGATCGGCGCGGGGTAGCTCCACACGATGTCCTCGTGCAGCTCGCCGCCGGCCCGCACCGACCAGTAGACGGCCTCGCCCTTGTACGGGCACCGGGTCCGCCGCGGGCTCGGCTCGAGCAGGTCGAGCCTGACGTCGAGCTTGGGCAGGTAGTAGCGGACCGGCAGGCCGGTCTCGAACAGCAGCCGTGGCCGCCGGCTCTCCGCAACCAGCACCCCGCCGAGCAGGACCTGCACGTGCCGTGAGGAGTTCAGCACGTCCACCCGGTGGTAGGGGTCGCGGGGATGCCGGAAAACCTCGTCGTCCTCCTCGTACCAGGCATCCGCCTTGTCCCAGTAGAACGCCACGTGGTCCGCCAGCTCGGGCACGGAGTCGATCGGGTCCGGATACGCCCAGACCGCGTTCTCGTACCGCCGGCCGCCCGCGGCCACTGTGTAGTACGAGGCGTCGCCCTTGTACGGACAGTGCGTGTGGTGGCTGGTCGGCTCAAGCAGGTCGAATCGCACGTCGGCACGGGGGAAGTAGTAGACCGGCAGGTGCCCGGTCTCGAACAGGTACAGCGTCCTGCTGCTGTCCGCTACCGCCTCGCCGCCGAACAACACGCGCACCCGCCGCTGGTTCGGCTCGGTCCGCACCCTCGGAGCGCTGAGCGTCTCGGTAGTGACTTGTTCGGCTGCCTGTGTCATGCCTGCTCTCCTGGTGCCTGCGTCAGTAGCTGGTCGAGTGCCGCCGCGAGCGCGGCGGGCCGGGTGGTGGCGACATCCGCGCCACCACCCTCAATGGT
Organism: Streptosporangiaceae bacterium; assembly: GCA_030038495.1. GTDB lineage: Bacteria > Actinomycetota > Actinomycetes > Streptosporangiales > Streptosporangiaceae > JAJYUU01. The sequence continues at coordinate 6,914 of JASHOV010000124.1, read as the reverse complement.
GATGATCCGTGCGTTTGGTGCGTGCTGGTGCAATCGCGCAAGGTCGGACGCGGTCAGCGGGCCGGCCCGGTCGCCGCCGATGAACGCGGCAGCGGTGCCGAGAGCGGCCAGTTCCTTCCACCAGGTCTCGGTCTCGTCGGCGTCGGCGTCGGGCTGCGGCGGCGGCAGGTTACCCGGATGATGACGCCAGGCCCACGAGCCGTCCTGATCCTCGCTGAGCTCGTACAGGATCTCCCGGCGCAGGAACTGGGCGCCGTGGCCTGGCCGCCGGACGGCCAGGACGGCCAGCGCCTCGGCCCGGCCGGAGAACCGCCATGGACCCGGCCACTCCTGCACTGTCCCTGGCAGCGGGCGGAGGAGTGCAAGTCGGGGTAGCAGCTGCGGCTGACGCCGGCGCAGCGCGAGCGCCGTGCGCCCGCCGAGGCCGCTGCCGACGACGAGCCGGGCGCGCGGCGCGAACGACCGGATTGCCTCCGCGACGGCCGATGCGAGCCGGGCGGCCTCGTAACGCCCGTCGCGTCGCCAGTCGGAGCGTCCGTGGCCGGGCAGGTCGATGGCGACCGACGGGCGGCCCACGGTCAGCGCCACGGCGTCCCAGGCACGGGCGCTCTCGCCGACGTCATGCAGAAACACCACTTCCGGCTGCGCGTCGCCCCAGAACACTCCGCTGACGTGCCCGCCTGCGAGAACGTTGACCCAGCCCCGGCGGACCGCGGGCAGAGCGCCGCCGATCGCGCCGGCTTCGGCAGCCGTCTCGGCGATGAGCGCGAACTCGTCGCCGAGATCCGTGAACTCCTCGGACTCTACGGTCATGTGCCCAGCCTCACGGTCATGTGCCCAGCCTCGCGGTCATGTGCCCAGCCTCGCGGTCATGTGCCCAGCCTCGCGGTCATGTGCCCAGCCTCGCGGTCATGTGCCCAGCCTCGCGAAGCCATGCGCAATTTGTCAATAATTTTGATCAGCTTTATAGGAAATGCTCGGCTCACCGGTCTGGTCCGGCATAATTATCCTCTTAAATCTCCGACCGGACGGCGGCGTCTCAGCATGCACACGGAGAACTCCGTGACCCTGGACGGCTCCCGGCTGACCTGCACCGCCGTGGCGGCGGTGGCGCGCCGCGGTGCCGCGGTCACGATCGCGCCCGAGGGGCTCGCCCGCGCGGCGGTGTCGCACCGGGTCGCGCTGGCGGCCATCGGCCGGGACGCGCTCTACGGAAGGACCACCGGAGTTGGCGCGAACGGCAGGGTGGCGGTCAAGCCGACGGGTGGCCACGGCCTGCGGCTATTGCGCAGTCACGCGGGCGGGGCCGGAGAGCTCGCCTCCGCCGCCGTCGCACGGGGCACGCTCGCGATTCGGCTCAACCAGCTCGCGGCCGGCGGCTCAGGCGCGGACCCGGCCTGGCTCGAGGCCGTCGCAGGTGCGCTCAACGCGGGCCTGATACCGGAGTTCCCCGTGCTTGGCGGCATCGGCACTGGTGACCTGACCGCCCTGGCCGCGACGGCGCTCGCGCTCACCGGCGAGCGGCCCTGGCGCGGCCCGCACGGCATGGCGCCGCAGGCGCTGCTGCCGCGGGCGGTGGCCGACGCAGACGCGCTCGCCTTCCTGTCGTCCAACGCCATGACGCTCGCGCAGGCGACGCTCGCACACGAGGACCTGGCCGGGCTGCTCGACGCGGAGCTGCAGGTCGCCGCGCTCAGTCATCTCGCCCTGTCCGGCTCCGCGCAGCCGTATGCCGAGCCGGTGCAGGCGGCCCGGCCGCACCCCGGTCAGGGCGCTACTGCGCGACGGCTGCGCGAGCTTCTCGGCCCCGACACCGCCCGGCCGAGCGCCCGCGTCCAGGATCCGTACGGGCTGCGGGCACTGCCGCAGGTGCACGGCCCCGCCGCGGAAGCGCTCGGCCAGGTCGAGCGGGTACTGCAGGTCGAGCTAAACGCGGCAGCCGAGAACCCGCTCGCGGACGCCCGCAGCGGCCGGGTACTGCACAACGGGAACTTTCACGGCGCGTACCTGGCCCTGGCGCTTGACAGTGCCCGGCTGGCCCTGTGCGCGGATGCCGCGCTGTCGCCGGCCAGGCTCGCCGCGCTCACCGACCCGGAACGGACCGGACTGCGCGCGTTCCTGGCCGAGGGCCCCGAGGGCAGTTCCGGGATCATGATCCTGGAGTACACGGCCAGCGCCGCACTCGCCGAGCTGCGAGGGCTGGCCGGGCCGGTCTCGCTTGGCACCGCGGTGCTCTCCCACGGAGCTGAGGAGCACGCTGCCTTCTCGCCGCACGCGGCGCGCGCCGCGGCGGCCATGGTGCCGCCGCTGCGGACGGTGCTCGCCTGCGAGCTCGTGGCCGCGATCCGCGCGCTGCGCCAGCGCGCTACCGAGCCCACGAGCATGTCGCTGCGCGCGATCTACGACCAGTGCCTGCGGTCCCTGCCCGCCGATGACCAGGACCGCCCGCTCGACACCGACATCGCCGCCGCCGAGCAGGTCGTCGCCTCGCTCGCGGACCAGGCGGCCATCGCTCCAAACTCTATGTAATCTATCTGGATAGTAGGCTATAGTCAGCGTGGTGGACGCGCTGAACTCACCGGACCACGGCCAGCACGTCGCGATCATCGGCGGCGGGGCGAGCGGCACCCTTGCCGCCGCGGAACTGCTGCGCAGCGCGGCTGTGCGCGGCCTGCCGCTACGGGTCAGCCTGATCGACCGGCACGGCCGGCACGGACTCGGCCTGGCCTACTCAACCAGCTCCGACGCGCATCTGCTCAACGCCATGGCCGGCCAGATGAGCGCGCTGCCTGACGACCGCGAGCACCTGATCAGATGGGCCAACGCGGCGGGCCGAAGTCACCTCCCGGCAGGCACTCCCGACGTCACTGCCACCACCTTCCTGCCCCGCCGCGCTTACGGCCGCTACCTGCTCGACACGCTCGCCGACGCCGAGCGCCAGGCCGCCCCGGCCGCCCGCTTGCTCAGGCTCACCGGCGACGCAGTCGCGATCCACCGCAACCACTCCGGCACCGCCATTCGCGTCGTCCTCACCGACGGCACGACCCTCGACGCTCATTCTGTGGTCCTGGCCAGCGGCAACATGACCGCGGGGCTGCCCTTCGACGCACCCAGCACCGGCACCGTCATCACCGATCCCTGGCAGCCCGGCGCCCTGAGCCGCCTGCGGCACGGCACCGGCCCATGTTCGGTCGTCATCGTCGGCACCGGCCTCACGATGCTCGATCTTGCCGTCACGATCACCGCCGCCAACCCGGAGGCGACCGTCTGCGCGATCTCCCGGCACGGCCTGCTGCCACGGACGCACCCCGGCACACTGCCGCAGCGCGACCAGCCCATCTGGCTGCCCGCCATTACCCGCACCAACGCGCCGGTCCGCCTCACCGACCTGATGTGGCAAGTCCGCGCGGCAATCGCGGCCAGCCCGGCGAACTGGCACGACGTCATGTCCGCGCTCCGGCCGATGGTGCCCGGTCTGTGGCGCTGCCTGCCGCTGACGGACAAGCGGCTGTTCCTGCGTCATCTGGCCCGCTACTGGGAAGTACACCGGCATCTGGTGCCGCCGCCGACGGCCAGCCGGATCACCGCGCTGCGCCGCACCGGCCAGCTGACGGTGCACCGCGGCCGAGTGCTGCACGCCGCGCCCGCGGCCGGCCACCTCCGGGTATGCCTCGACACCGGCCAGGATCTCACCCAGCTCCCTGCCGACTGGCTCGTCAACGCGGCCGGCCCGGCGGCCGACATCACCCGGGCGGCCACGCCCCTGCTCCGCAGCCTGTTCGCCAGCGGCACCGCCAGACCCGACCCGCTCCGGCTCGGAATAGACGCGACCACCTCGGGCGCGATCCTCGACGCAACGGGAACACCGAGCGATGCCCTCTTCACCCTGGGCCCGCCACTGCGCGGCCTGTGGTACGAGACCACTGCCATCCCCGAGATACGCGACCAGGCCGCTGCGCTCGCCCGCCTGATCATCAGCACCAGGCCCGCCCGTCAGTACCATCGCCCGGGTTCCGCCGCTTAACCCGCCAGCGCTCGAAGCCACCCGCGAGCGGTAAGCCGCAGCGCGTTACCTCTTTGTCACCGGTTGAGTGCGCATAGCGAGTAATGGCCGTTCTTCCCCGTGACGACATCCTCGGCGTCGGCGCGGACACCGACGACACGCTTCTCGACCAGCCCGACGGAGCAGCTGTGACCCAGGACGAGCCCGCATTCTTCAGCTTCGCCGGGGGCGTCCGGGTGAGCGGATGCCCGATAAAGGAGGCGCCGGTGATCTGATGTGCGAACACCAGCGCGAGCCCGAGGTACCTGTAGAGGTGGACCACCCACCAGGTCTCGTACCGCAGCCGCGTGTCAGCCTGGACGATGGCGGTGGCCGATCTCCTGGAGGATCCAGGTGTTGCCGTCCGGGTCCGCGAAGTCGGCGAAGCTGGCGTAGTCGCGGCGCTGCGGATCGGGGCCAGCCTCCCAGCCGCCTTCCCACTGGTCGACCGGGTACTTGTGGCGGATGGACCCGACCTTTACGCCGCGCTTGGTGAGCTCGCGGCCCGCAGCCTCGATGTCGGTCACCACCAGAAAGACGGAGGATCCGGGTCCGGCGGGCCCTCCGGCGAGCGCGAGCTGTATCGAGCAGGTCGACCCCGGCGGGGTCAGCTGGACAACGCGGAAGCCAGGGACCGGGTGATAGTCGACGTCGAGGGTGAAGCCGGCCTGCCGGGTGTAGAACGCCTTCGCGTCGTCGAGGTCGCGCACCGGGATCGTGATGACCTGAATCTGGCAGTCCATCAGGCGCCAGCCTTCTCGCCGCCCGCGCGGGCCGGCGCCCCGAGTGCTACCTGCGCGTGACGTACGGACTGCGGGTCTGGTGCAATGCTTTGTTCGGACATCGGTGCCTCCTGGTGTCGGGTGAAGTGGCGTAGGAGCAGGACTGCGGCGTCCCAGGCCAGGCCTGCTGGGCCGGGCTGGCCGGGCGGCGCGATGTAGATGGCCGGCAAGGGGCCGATGGCCGGGCTGATCGCGGTCGCCAGCTGCCCGGATGGGGCGCTGCCCGGCCGGCCGGCGGCCTCATCATGGCCGGGGCTGGCCGACGACTGGTTTGCTCTCGTGTCTGGCGGGCTGGGTTTCATTACATGTCCAGGACGAGGTCGGTGCTGGGCCGGGCGCAGCAGATGAGGACCTGCCCGTCGGCCGGCGGTTCGAGCGGCTCGGGGTTGTAGGTGATGTCGCCGGTGAGCAGCGGCGTGACGCAGGTGTGGCACACGCCGGTGCGGCAGCTCCACCGGGTCGGGACGTCACACGCGTCGGCGAGGTCCAGCACGCTACTGCGGTCGGCCGGGAACGGCACGGCGAAGCCGCTGCGGGCGAACGTGACCAGCGGTCCGGTGCCCGGCGGGCCCGGCGGCGGGTGCGGCTGCTTGCGCGCCTGCCCGGTCAGTCCCGGATTTATCGCCGACAGCGCGCCGAACAGCTCAGTCCGGATCCGGGACGGGTCCATGCCCGGGCTGGTGAGCGCGGCCCGCATGTCATCCATGAATGACGCCGGGCCGCAGATGTACGCGGTCGCGTCGCCGTCAGCGGGGACGGCTAGCGCGGCCAGCTTGTCGCTGGAGAGCCGTCCGTCGGCGGCCCCTGCCCGCTTGCGCTCGGCCGCGGTGGCCTGGCTGTAGAACGTGTGCTCGTGCGCGTGCGGCAGCGACGCGAGCAGCGCGTGTGCCTCGGCGGCAAAGGGGTGCTCGCGCGGGCCGCGGGCGCCGTAGAGCCACCAGATGTCCCGCGGACTGCCCTGGCCGGCCAGCGCGTGCAGCATCGACAGCACCGGCGTCACGCCGATGCCGGCGGCGATCAGCAGCACCGGCCCGGTCCCGGTCTCGAGCACGAAGTCGCCGCGGGGCGCCGCGACGTCCAGTACCGCGCCGGGCTTCACCGCGGTGCACAGGTAACCGCTGGCGACGCCGTGCGGCTCGTGCTTGACGCTGATCCGGTACTGGTCGGCGCCGGCCGGCGAGGACAGTGAGTAGCTGCGGACCGGGGCGGGCGTCCCGGCGCCTGGCAGCCGCACGCTCAGGTACTGCCCCGGCCGCGCGGCCGGCAGCGGCGTCCCGTCCGCGGCGGCGAGATAGCAGGACGAGACGTCGTGGCTTTCCCGCCGGATCTCGGTCACCGTCAGCGGCCGGAACCCGGCCCAGGCCGGAGCGGCGCTGTCGCCCGGCTGCCCGTCCGCGGACCCGGACTCGGTCAGCTCCCGGAAGGACCGCTGCCAGCCGGGGCTGAGCGCGGCAATGTCGGTGGCCACGCGGAGCTTCGCGGGGTCGCGGCCGGGGAGGTACAGCAGCGCGTCGGTGTCGGCGACGGTCAGCTTGTGCGGGCCGGTCCTGGTCTTCACGATCTGATCGCCGGCCTGGATCCGCCCCTCGGTCAGAACGCGCATGTAAAAGCCGGGCCGGCGATGGCTGACCAGCAGCGCCGGCATCTCGGGCTCGCCGAGGCGGATGCCGACGCGGTAGCAGGTAACCCGCGGCTGGGTGACCTCGAACTCGGCCTCGCCGATGCGGTACCGGTCCCCGATGCAGACCTCGTCGTCGGCCAGGCCGTCGACGGTGAGGTTCTCGCCGAACTCGCCGTAACCGAAGTCGGGCCGGCCGAAGTGCCGCTCCCAGTACCGGTAGGACTGGATCTGGTACACCATCACGGCCCGCTGCTCGCCGCCATGACCCTGCTTGTCACCCTGGCCGTCACCGTCGAGATTGAGCTTGCGCGCCATCACCGGGCCCGGCACCGGATGCTTCCAGATCCCGGTGAACACCGTCTTGCCCTGCCAGCGGTGGTTCTCCGGCAGGCCGACGTTCACCGACAACACGACCGGCGGGTCCCGGCGGCTGGCCCGGGCAGCCGGCGTTCCCTTCGTAGTCGGTCGT
>JASHOV010000012.1 GCA_030038495.1 Streptosporangiaceae bacterium | reverse complement strand
CTGGTCAGGGCTGGCCGCCTGCCGATGCCCTGGCGGGCCCCGGCCGGAAAGCTGGTCAGGGCTGGCCGCCTGCCGATGCCCTGGCGGGCCCCGGCCGGAAAGCTGGCCAGGGCTGGCCGCCTGCCGATGCCCTGGCGGGCCCCGGCCGGAAAGCTGGTCAGGGCTGGCCGCCGGGCGGCGGCGACGATCACCAGGAGGCCGGCGGACCCTGGGCCGGCCACTGACTCGACTGCCATCCGCCGGCTCCCGGCGGCGGCCACTGGCCCGGGGCCGGCGGCTGCCAGATCGTCGCGAACTCCTCGCCCGTCAGCTGGCCCTGGGCCGCGTTGCGGAGCGTCAGGTCGAGCCCTTCGCGCCGCATCCGCATGTCCAGGTAAAGCAGGACGACAACCCCGGCGCTGAACGGCCTGATCACGGTGGCGGCCACGACGCTGCCGATGGCGGCAATGATCAGCGCGAGGATGGTGCCGCGCGACGAGCCGGCAGCGGCGGCGCCGATCGTGAACGGAATCTGGAGAACCAGGGCGACGATATAAGCGATGATCGCCGTGAGCAGGTTGATTCCGAACAGCCGCCAGGAGCTGCCCCTGGTGAGCTGCCAGGACCTGATCACCGCGCGGCCGGGTCCGATCCGCTCCAGCACGACCGCCGGGATCGTGATGCAGAGTCTGACCTGGACGATGATCTCGACGACGACGGTCGCCAGGCCGCCGAGCACCGCAACCGCCACGACGACCCCGACCGGGGCGTGCGCCAACGCCAAGACCACTGCCGTCAGTACCACGGGTACTGCCACGCCGATGCCGATCAAGACCAGCAGGCCGGCCGCCGCGAGCACCCAGCCGATCCGGCCGAGCGACCAGGCCTCGCCAATTCCGACCTTGCGGCCGAGTGCTTCGCGCCCGATGACCGCGGTCAGCAGCCCCGACAGGACGTTCTCCAGGACGAACGCGAGCACAACGGTGACGAGCAGCACCGGGATGAGGTCGGCGAAGAAGTTGCTGACCTGGGTCGAGGAAATCTGGTTCCCCGGGCCGGTGGGCGTCAGATTCGCGTTAGCGGACGCCCTGAAGGCGACCTGCGCCACGGACGTTATGACCGCGCTGATGGTCATGAGGATGGCCGTCAGGCCGAATATCGCCACCGGGTTGCGCCGCGCGGCGTTCACCGAGCCGCTATAGAGGTCGCCAAGCGAGAGCGGTCGGAGCGGTATGCCGCCGGGGGCAGGAACGGCGCCCCAGCCCTGGCCGGTGCCGGGCGGGCCGTACCCGGGTGGTGGCGGGGGCTGGCCGTAGCCTGACTGGCCGTAGCCTGACTGGCCGTACGCGGGCTGGCCGTACGCGGGCGGCGGCGAGGGCGAGCCGAAGGGCTGGGTGTAGCCGGGCGGTGTATGTCCGGATTGGGGCGAGCTCGAATCCAAGGGCTGGCCCGGCGCGGGCTGGCTGCCCAGCTCATCGCTATTGGTCATTTCCAGCTCCTTGTCGCCGCGAACCACGGCCCGGGTTGGCGCTGCCGTAGTTGGCCCGCGCTCATATTCGCACGCCCGCGGCTTAAGCAGCGGACAAGCATGTTACGAAATTGCGTATTACCCGGCTAACAGGTAGGTATCTGGCTGCCGGAATCACGGTTTCTGCCATCGTCGGTGCAGACTCGTGACATGACCACCTCTGACCCGCTGCTGCCCCTAAGGTGGCTGGAGCCACCGGGCGGCCCGGCCATCGAGTTGCTCGACCAGACCCGGCTTCCGGCCGAGGAAACCTTTCTGACCTGCACGGATGTACCGCAACTGGTCGATGCGATCGCCCGGCTGACGGTCCGCGGCGCACCCCTTCTTGGGGTCGCCGGTGCCTACGGAGTGGCGCTCGCCGCGGCGCGCGGCGACGATGTGCCCGCCGCGGCCGCCGCCATATCGACGGCCAGGCCAACCGCGGTGAACCTCCGGTGGGGTACGGACCTGGCGCTTCGAGCCTGGCGGGCCGCGGCCGGGCACGATGGCCCCGTTCCCGGTCCCAAGGCGGGCGCGCAGGCGGCGCTAGCGCAGGCCAGGGCGATCGCCGATCAGGACGCCGCCGCGAGTGCGGCGATGGCCGCGCACGGCCTTGGCCTGGTCCCTACCGGCGCCCGCATCCTCACGCATTGCAATACCGGCGCTCTGGTGTCGGCGGGCGAGGGCACGGCGTTCGCCGTCATACTGGCCGCGCACCGGGCCGGGCGGCTGGCCCGGCTGTGGGTCGACGAGACCAGGCCGCTGCTGCAGGGCGCGCGGCTGACTGCGTGGGAGGCGCGCCGGGCCGGCATCCCGCACACGCTGCTGGCCGACAGCGCCGCGGCCGGGCTGATGGCGAGCGGGCAGGTCGATCTCGTGCTGACCGGCGCCGACAGGATCGCCGCGGACGGCAGCGTCGCCAACAAGGTCGGAACTTACGGCCTGGCGGTCCTGGCTAGGCGGCATGGCGTGCCTTTTGTCGTGGTGGCGCCGATGTCCACGGTAGACCCTCGCACACCGGATGGTCCCTCCATCGAGGTCGAGTTCCGGGCCGACGAGGAGGTCTCGTGCCTAGCCGGGCAGGCGGTCGCCCCGGCCGGGACCAGCGTCTGGAACCCTGCCTTTGACGTGACGCCGGCCGCTTTGATCACCGCAATCGTCACGGAACGCGGGCTTGTGCAGCCGGTCACACCGGGTAATCTGCGAGATCTGGGTGGGAGTACCGACTCCGTGGCGGGTCCCCAATCCGCCTCCTACGTGGAACGATGAGGTCTATGAAGGGTCGCGTGCTAGTCGTCGATGACGACGCTGCTCTGGCTGAGATGCTCGGGATCGTCCTGCGGGGCGAAGGTTTTGAGCCGACTTTCGTCGCCGATGGGGACAAGGCGATGGAGGCGTTCCGCGACTTCAAGCCGGATCTGGTCCTGCTTGATCTCATGTTGCCCGGCATGGACGGCATCGACGTCTGCCGTCAGATCAGGGCCGAGTCCGGCGTCCCGATCGTGATGCTGACCGCCAAGAGTGACACGGTCGACGTCGTCCTCGGGCTGGA
>JASHOV010000123.1 GCA_030038495.1 Streptosporangiaceae bacterium | reverse complement strand
CCGAAACTCGCGACCGCGGCGCAGGGCCAGTGCAGCCCGAGGGCGGCATGCAGCCGGGCCGGGCCGTCGCTGGTGGCGCCGTAGACCACCCGCGCGGGCGTGCCGACCCCGGCCAGCTCGCGCTCGTCCCTGTGCCGGTCGATGCGGCCGCGGACGCGTTCGGCGCCCCGCACCGGGTGCAGGGCGATCGCCCGTGCTGCCCTGGCCGCGTATCCGAGTCTGTTCACCTGAATCCCCCCGTCAGTGCCGGGTCGCCGGGGCCACGGAGGCTCGCGCGTCCCCGGTGACCAGGTCGCGCTTGGTCGCAGTGGCCCGTGCGGGCTCCGGTTGCGGCTGCTGCGCCGGCCGGACCTGCGGGCGATGGATGGTCGGCTTTCCCGGCACGCCGGTGAGCACGCCGGCCAGCCGCCCCGTTCCCTCGATAATCGGACTGCTGGTCCGCAGTTCCTGAGCCGCCGCCCTGATGGCCGCCCGCGGCGTGCGCCGCACGTTGGCGACCTGGAGCACCAGGTCGCTCAGCTGCGCGATCGTGACGGGGTCGGAGACGGACACGGCCGGTCCGCTGTCGACGACGATGACATCGGCCGCCGCGCGCATGGCCCCGATCGCGCGCGCCAGGCTGTCGGAGTTCAGCACGTCCGACGGCTCGCCTGCCTTCCTCCCGGCGGTGACCAGCTGCAGGTTCTGGCGGCCGGTCGGCGCCGCGACGTCGGCCAGTGTCGCCTCGCCCGCGAGCAGCTCGGTCAGGCCCGCGCGGCTGCCGGTCTCGAAGACGTCGGCCAGGAACGGGTGACGCAGGTCGGCGTCGACCAGCAGCACCCGGCGGCCCGCCTGGGCCAGCGCCGTCGCCAGGTTGCAGGCGACGCTGCTGCGGCCCTCCTGCCGCTGCGCGCCCGTCACCAGCAGCACCTTCCCGCCGTTCCCGTCGGCGGGGATGAGCGGCTCGACGTGCGCCCGCAGGTACCTGAACGCCTCGGCCGCGGCCGATCCCGGCTCGGTGGCGAAGACCTTCGCTCCCTCGGCCGCGCTGCGGCTGCGGGGGACCACCGCGAGCACCGGCTCGCCCAGGCACTCCTCCAGGTCGTCGCGGTCCCTGACCCGGTCGTCGGCCCGGTCCCTGAGGTAGGCCGTGCCGAAGCCAAGCAGCACGCCGATCAGCGCGCCGAGCGGCAGCAGGTCGGTCAGCCGCAGGCCGGACGGCTTGGTCGGGAGCTGGGCCGCGCTGACCAGGGTGACGGTCAGCGGGTCGCGGGGAGCGGCCTTCGGGGTATACACGTCGTTGCGGAAGTTCATGTACGCCTGGGTCACTGCCGTCGCGCACCGCTGCGCTGCCGCGGGATCGGGCATCGTGCACGAGATCGACAGCACGTTGGCGCCCGACGGCACGGCGATGGAGACATGCGAGGACAGCTGGTCCGTGCTGAGCCCGGTGTGCGGGGACGCCTTGCTGAGGACGACGCCGGAGGAGGCGACCTCCTTCTCGGTCGAGGTATTGACCGTGGCGGGCTGGCTGCCCGGTATCGGGCTCGCCTCCACGTCGACGCTGGCGGTCGAGGTGTACCGCGCGGGGCTGATCGCACCCACGATCCACGCCCCGGCGGCGCAGGCTATGGTGCAGATGAGCACCCACACCCAGTACTTACGTAGGAGTCTCACGGGTCACGCCTCCAATCGGAGTCAGCAGTGCCAGGCCGGCGCGTACGGCCTTTTGTCCCTGTCCCGGCGGCGGGCCGAGCGGCCGCGTCGCCGGAGCCCGGACGTCCCGGATCGCTGGCTGCCCAGCGCCCGGAAGACAGCGAGATACCGGACCGCCTGGTGCTCCCACGCGATGAGCTCGCGGAACCTGAGCTGGCCCGCGCGCGACATCTGCGCCCTGGTGGTGCCGGAATCCAGCAGCTCGTCGACCAGGCCGGCCATCGCGTCCGCGTCCCCTTCGGGTGCGTACCGGGCCGCGTCCGCGGCGAGCCGGACTGTCTCCTTGGTGTCGAACGCCACGACCGGCAGGCCGGCGGCCATGTACTCCATCACCTTGACCGGCGAGACATAGGCCTCGGTGTTGGGTTCGAGGCCGAGGTCCGCGGTGGCCAGATAGTCCCGGACCAGCGCCTGCTCGGCCCAGCCGGGGAAGCTGACCCAGTCCGTGATCTCTAGCTCGGCGGCCTGCTGCCTGGCGGCGGGCAGAGCGTCGCCAGTCCCCACGAAGGCGAAGGAGCAATCGGTGCGGTGGCGGCCGTGCACCAGCCGGGCGACGGCCTGCAGGGCCAGGTCGACGCGGTCCTGACGGCCCATCTTGCCGACGAAGCAGCACAGGTACGGGCGGTCTGCCCGCAGCCAGGACACGGCGTGCCCGCGGGCGCCCTGAGACAGTGGCGGGCCGGCCCCGACAGTAATGATCTTGTCGTTGTCTATGCCGCCGCGGCTGCGGGCGATCTGGCGCAGCGAGTCGTTGACGACGAGGATCCGGTCTGCGGCGCGGAAGCTGTACCACTCGAGCCGGAGCAACGCCCGGTACATGGGCCCGCCGGTGCTGCCGTAACGCGCGGCGTACGTCTCCGGTGACGGGTCGCGGAAGTCGAACACCACTGGCTTGCCGAGCCAGCGCAGCGGCGCGGTCAGCAGGAAGTAGATGTCGGGCGGGCTGCCGACCTGGACTATGTCGAACCCTCGCCGGACCAGCTCCCACCCGGCCAGCAGTCCCGCCATCGCTAGCGAGTAGGCGTACTCGAACGCGAAGGCCAGCGACCCTGAGCCCTCCGGCGGCGCCGGGTACTCCAGCACCCTGGCGCCCGGCAGGCAGGTCCGGTTGCGCGGGTCGCGGCGGCAGATCACGGTCACGGGGAAACCGTCGGCCAGCAGCGACTGGACCTCGCGGCGCAGCCGGGAATCCCCGGCCAGCGGCAGGCTCTCGACGATCAGCAGCACGCGACCGCGGGAATGCTGGTTCCGCCCGTGCTGGACGCGACGGGGCTGGATGCGACGGGGCTGGCTGCGACGGTGCTGGCTGCGACGGGGCATCATGCGGGCACCTCCTGTCGTTCTGGCGCGGGGATCTCGGGCAGGCGGGGCGCTGGCGCCGGGCGCGGCGTGGTCGGCGCCGCGACGGCCCTCCGGGGCGCGCCGCCACGGTCGCCCTGCTTCCGCGAGGGCAGGCAGCGGACCAGCGCGAGGATCATGAAGAACGCGTCACCCGAGCCGCGGTAGGTCAGGTGCGGGTCGAACACCATCGACGCAAGCTGGGCGGCCGTCGCGGCCGCGATGGCGGTGGCCGCGATCCCCTCGGGGCCCGGCAGCCGGGCGCGGCGCCAGCACTTCTTGAGCGCGAACACCGCGAACGCGATGTAGCTGCCCAGCAGCGGGATGCCGCCTCCCCACAGCAGCCAGGTGTAGCCGCTCTCGATCCAGACGTAGCCGTAGATCTGGGTCGGGACCGCGACCCTGGCCGACGGCCGCACGCCGAGGATCCAGTTGTAGTCGGAGAACAGCTGCGGCCAGAAGTAGGTGTGCAGGTTTGTCAGCCGGGTCTGCCAGCTGATGGGGATGCCGGACGCGCTCTGGAAGCCGGACAGCCGGATCTGGATCACCGGCCAGAGCAGCACGGCGCCGATGATGGTGACCGGGATGGCGTAGGTGAGCAGCCGCCGCAGCCTGGTCAGCGCCACCAGCACGAAGAATGCCGGGAGCAGGGCGAGGACGGTGGAGAACTCCGCCGCGGCCAGCACGCCGAGCGCGTACAGCACCGCCAGCCCGGCCAGCCACTTGCGGCCGCTGCGGGCCCGGCCGATCATCGCGACGACGATCGCCAGGTTCAGGATGGCCAGGTCCGCCACCGCGGCGGGCAGCGACAGCAGCGAGCTGCCGCGGCCGACGGTCAGGGCGCTCGTCGTCCCCAGCGGCGAGTAGTACTTGCCGAGCAGGACCGGTATACCGAACAGCCCCAGCGACTGCACGATGCCGATCACGCAGACAATCGCCGCGGAGATGAGCGACAGCCACAGGCACCGCATCGCCTGCTCCCTGGTCGTGATCGTGGACCGCACGATCACGTACTCGGCCATCAGCTTCCAGATCACGATGCAGTACAGGAGGTCGTCGGAGGTGATCGGTCGCTGCCTGGCCACCATCATCAGCAGCGGCAGGACCGAGCTCGTGATGGCGAGCGCAAGCAGGCTGAGATCGACCTTGTCGACCTTCGGCCACCGCCGCTCGCCGGTGCGGACCCTGGCGACCCAGCGGGCCGCTATCAGCAGGGCGAACAGCACGATAAGGAACTCGTTCGGCCGCAGCAGCGGGATGCCGGCGTTGAGCCCCACCACCAGCGGCGTGAGCAGAATCAGCAGGTAGGCGGCCACCTGCGGCTTGACCAGCACCCAGCCGCTCAGGCCGACAAGCACCAGCGCCAGGATCGCGTATTCGAGCTTCACCGCGGCGAATGCGCCGAAGCCGGCACAGGCAGCCAGCAGCACCAGGTCTCGCCGCAGTCGCGACGGGCTGACCGCGTGGTCGTTCAGGAGCCGCCGCGCCTTGGCCACGATCCCGGCGACGCCCCGGTCGGAGCTGGCCGTGCTCATGGTGCCGTCGGTCATAGCAGCGTGTTCCCCAGTGTTGGTGGCGCCAGTGTTGGTGGCGCCAGTGTTGGTGGCGGCAGTCCAGTTGAGGCGGCCGCGCAGCGCGGCGCCGATCCAGGCGATCTCGGGTGCCCGCATCAGCGCCTGGAAGGCGAGGTACAGGACAAGCCCGACGAGGGTCGCGGCCAGCATCGCGGCCAGGCGGCCGCCCTTCGCGTCCAGCACGTGGCTGACCAGGCGCGCCGTCGCCCAGGCCCCGGCCGCCATCAAGGCGGAGGCGATAGCCGCGCGCGCCACGGTCGGCATGATGCGCTCGCCGCCGCGCCCGAGCTCGCGCCGCAGGTGCAGCTGCAGGTAGCAGGCCGCGCACAGTGCGCCGGCGGCCAGGCTCAGGCCGAGGCCCGTGAGCAGCGCCAGGCCGTGAGCATGGACGCTGAGCGCGATGCCGACCGCGCACACGGCGGTCTGGATGAGCATGCCGCGCAGCGGGTGGGTCGTGTCATGGCGGGCATAGCAGGCATACGTCGCGACCATGAACAGCGTCTCGCCGAGTATCCCGACGGCCAGCCCGGTCAGCGCGGCAGCGACCAGGTGCACGCTGCCCGGGTTGCCGAACCGGCCGTAGGCGATGGCCGCGGCAAGCGGCTGAGCCAGCACGTAGTAGGCCACCGACGCCGGCACGATCAGGAAGATCGCGAAGGAGCGGCCGCGATGGTAGGTGTCGCGGAACTCGGCCGCCTGGCCCGGGCCGGTCATCCTGGACAGCCGCGGCACCAGCGACAGCGCGACCGGCGTCGCACCCACCGCTATCGGCAGGAAGTAGAAGTTCACCGCGATCTGGAAGGCCACCACGCCCCCCGCGATCCGGTCGGCCACGACCAGCAGCGCGAGCATCTGCAGGGCCACCAGAGCCGCCTGGCAGCCGGCCGGCCCGGCGCGCTTGATCACCTCGCGCACCAGCGGGTCGCGCCAGCCCGCTCGCGGCCGCAGCGTGACGCCGACGCGGCGCGCTCCCCACCACTGCACGCTCGCGTGCAGCAGGACCGCGGCGGTCGAGCCCGCGCCCAGCAGCAGGATCAGCGACATCGGGACCGTGCCCCGCTGCGCGGCCGAGGCGAACTCGAAGTACACGATGCCCAGCACCGCGATCGTGCCGACGTTCTCCAGCGCCGGCGCGGCAGCGGCCAGCGCGAATCGGCGGTGTGCGTTCATCACGGCGGTGGACGTGCCGACCACCGCGTACAGCGGCACCTGGGGCAGCAGGAGCAGGACCAGGATCGCTCCGACGGCGGCCTGGCTGTGGGCGGCGGACGGGCTGGCTGCGCCCATCGAGCCCAGGTGCAGTAGCAGCGGGGTCAGCAGCGCCGCCAGGGGCACCATCGCCAGGGTGCCGAGCAGGGCCACGCCGAGCAGGCCGCCGGCGACCCTGGCCGCCGACTGCCGGTCCCCGGCGTCGATGTGCCGCACCAGCGCCGGGACCAGCAGCGAGGAAAACAGCGACCCGGCCAGCAGCCCGTAGAAGATCAGGTTCGGCAGCGAGTTGGTGAACTGGTAGGTGTTCGCGAAGTAGGTTGCCCCGAGCACCGCCGCGACCGCGATGCCGCGCAGCACGCCCGTGACCCGGCTCACGATGGTCCAGACGGCCACCGACATCGAGTCGCTGACCGCGCCGGCGGGCGCGCTCAGGTCGGCCTGCTGCGCAGCCGGGTCCGGCGGCGGCTCGGCCGTCCCTTCCCGCTTGCGCGCGAGCAGCCCGATCACGATGCTTCCCCTTTCAGCATGGTCGGCACGGTGCGCAGCAGAATGCCCAGGTAGAGCCGCACGCTGTAGCGCCGGACGTAGTCGGCGTCGAGGTCGAGGGCCTGCCGCATGGAGAGCCGGTTGCGGCCGCTCACCTGCCATAGACCCGTGATGCCGGGCCGCACCGCGAACCGCAGCGCGTCGGCGGGCCGGAACATCTCGGCCTCCCACGGGAGTACCGGGCGCGGTCCGACGAGCGACATCTGGCCGCGCAGGACGTTGAACAGCTGCGGCAGCTCGTCCAGGCTGGTCTTGCGCAGGAACGCGCCCGCTGGCGTGATGCGCCGGTCCGCCCCGAGCTTGTACAGGCCCCGCCGGGACCGGGCGGCCTGCTCTCCGCGCAGCATCTGGGCCACATAGGCGCGGTGCTCGGCGTCATCGCAGTTGACCCGCATCGTGCGCAGCTTCAGCATCGTGAACGGCTGCGCCCCGCGGCCGAGCCGTTCCTGGCGGAACAGCCCTGGCCCGGCGGAGGACAGCCACGCCAGCAGCCACGAGGCCGCGATGAGCGGGCTCGCCAGGATAAGCGCGGCCGTCGCGAGCACGATGTCGAGCGCCCTGGTCTCCGCTGCGCGGCGGCGAGTCGGCTCGAGGGAGCGAGCGAACTCCGGCATCCACCGCGCCGGCGGAGCTAGGCCAGGCGGCCGCAGGTCGGCTGGCGGGTTAGCCTGCCGCGGCAGGCCCGGTGCAGGCGACGTTTGCCGCGGGGCGGGAGCAGACCGCGGCGGGCTCTGGGTTGGGTGGCCGATGTCAGGCAACGTCGCGGACCTCCGCGTCGGTGACGGGCGCGGCCTTGGCCGGCCCCGCGGCGGATGCCGCCTTGGCCGGCCCCGCGGCGGATGCCGCCTTGGCAGGCACAGCAGCGGGCGCCGGTGCCGGGACGACGGCCCGCGTTCCGACGATCGTCGCGGCCATGTGGCTGCCGTCCGTCACGCTGGCCAGGGCCGCGCACACGGCGTCGACGTGCTTGTCCTTCAGGTGCGGGAACATCGGCAGCGACAGGATCTCGGCCGCCGCCCGCTCGGCCACCGGCAGCGGTCCGTCGGCGAACTTGCGCAGCGGCGGCTGCAGGTGGCAAGGCACCGGGTAATGCACGCCGGTCTGGATGCCACGCTCGCGCAGTTGCTCGCGCACCTGGTCCCGGCCCGGCGCGCGGGCGACAAGCAGGTGATAGACGTGCCGGGCGCCGGCCGCGGCCCCGGTCAGCCGGACGCCGGTGCCGCGCAGCCGGTCGCGATACCGGTCGGCGATCTCCTGGCGGCGGGCGTTCCAGGACTCGATCCGGGCCAGCTTGCCCGACAGCGCGATCGCCTGGAGTGCGTCCATCCGGCTGTTGCGGCCGACCAGCATGTGCTCGTAGTGGGCCGAGCCGCCGACCCGCCCGTGGTTGGCCAGCGCGCGCACCCGGTCGGCCACATCCGGCCGCGACGTCACCACGGCGCCGGCGTCGCCGAAGGCCCCGAGGTTCTTGCCCGGATAGAAGCTGAAGCAGCCGGCGGCGCCGAACGAGCCCGCCCGGCGCCCGTGCCACTGCGCCCCGTGTGCCTGCGCCGCGTCCTCGATCACCAGCAGGCCACGCTCGTCCGCGGCGGCCATCAGGCGGTCCATGTCCGGCACCTGGCCGTACAAGTGCACGACGATCACGGCTCGGGTCCTCCTGGTGACCGCAGCCGTCATAGTGGCGGGCGTCAGCAGCAGCGTCTCCTCGCTGACGTCGGCGAACCGCGGCTCGGCGCCGGCTCGTACCACGGCGGCCGCCGTTCCGATAAAGGTGTTCGCAGGGACGATTACCTCGTCGCCGGGCCCGATCCCGAGCGCCGCCATCGCGAGTTCGAGCGCATCGGTGCCGTTGGCGACGCCGACGCCGTGCTGGGTCCCGCAGTACGCCGCCCAGTCACGCTCGAAGGTCTCGACGGGGGAGCCGCCGACAAAGTCCGCGTTGAACAGGCTGGCCAGGTAGTCCGCCTCGATATCGGGCCAGATCTCCTGTGACATTGCGGCGAGATCGGTGAACGGTATGGCTGTCATGGGTGCGCACCTCCAGTTGCTGGCGGCTGTCAGTCCCTGCGCTGCGTTAATCCGCCGTACTGGGCAGCGGCGGGTGCCGACATGCTGCTGATCTCTGCGATCGAGACCGGGCGCTGCTCGCGGAGCGAGATCTGCGCGGCGTCCAGTACCTGGACCACGGAAAGCCCGCTCATGCCGTCGGCGGCCGGCTGCCTGCCGGTGCGGATGCAGCTGACGAACTCCTCGTCCTGCACTGCGAGCGGCTCGGCGAAGTCAACGTGCGGCAGGACCGTGTCGCCCTGGTGGTAGGTCATGCCCTGCCGGTTGCCGCTGCCCTTTTCTGGCGGGATAGCGGATTTGTCGTAGATCCTGATCCGCTCATCCTCGGCCGTGTCGTCGTAGACCGCCATCCGCCGGGAGCCGACGGCGGTCACGCGCCGGACCTTGACCGGGCTCAGCCAGCTGACCTGGATGCTGGCCCGGACGCCGACGTCGGCGTAGTCGAGGCGGAGGAACGCGACGTCCTCGTGGTCGACGCCGACGAACCGCGATCCCCAGGCCGTGACGGTGGTCGGCCGCGAGCCGAGCACGTAGTTGGCAATCGAGATGTCGTGCGGCGCGAGGTCGGCGATGACGCCGACATCATTCCGATAGAGCCCGAGGTTGAGACGAGCGCAGTCCAGGTAGTACAGCTGGCCGAGATCCCGCTCGCGGATCAGCTCGCGCAGCTTGTGCACGGCGGCGTTGTGCTCGAAGGTGTGGCCGGACATCAGCACCACGTCGGCCGCTCTGGCGGCCGCGATGAGCGCACGGGCCTCGCCCGCGTTGGTGGCCAGCGGCTTTTCTATCAGCACATGCTTGCCCGCGGCAATGGCCTGCAGGCCGACGCCGTAATGCGTCGACGGCGGCGTCGCGATGATCAGCGCGTCCACGCTGGGCAGCGCGCAGGCCAGATCGCCGTACTGGTCGACGCCCATCGCGGCGAGACTGCCGTCCGGCTCGTCCGCAAGCCGCTCGTCGATCGCCACCACCGCGGACACGCCCTCGACCTTCTCCAGGGCCCGCACGTGCTTAACTCCCCAGTAACCAACGCCCACGACGCCAACCCGCACCGTCCGCGGGGCGGGATCCACGGCCGCCCGCGCAGTTGGCGGGCGCACCGGCGCCAATCCGGGCTTATCGCCCTGGCCTGCTCGTAGCTGGCCGTCCCGCGGGAGCGGTGGCGTGGCAACCGGCGAGCCCGTGCCAATCGGAGTACCGGTGGCGGGCAGCGCGGACATCGGCCGCACGGCCGTCGGCGACCCACCGGACCGCCCCGGGCCGTCGTTATCAGAGCCAGCGGGCGGGACATTCGGTAGCACGAACCCGTTAACTCTGTGCCGGGCCTGCAGCCGCACACCGAGGTTCGGGCCGCGCGGAAACCAGATAGGCATGCTTTTCCCCCGTAGCGATGCTTAGAATTAAAGTCGACTAATGCTTCTAGCTAATTCGATCGACTTAATGAATACAGAGCTTGGCCACCTGTACTAGGTGCTGAGGCGAGGAGATCGGAGCCCTCCCGTCAGTTGAGCAGCTGTGGTCTCGGGCGCTAGCCTGGCCGCTCCGGCCGGCGCTGACCGTGAGCAGCCGCACCCGCTGAACAGGAGCGGTCGTGTCACCCGCTGCGTCGGTCGTGCGTTCAACTCAAATCTCCTGCCCGTGTGGCGGGGATTGGCATTGAATCGCTTGTCGTGAAATCCCCTGGAGCAACTTTTCCACCGCGTTTAAACGGTAGTTCAGAAGCTCTAAAGCGACACTAAACTGCGGTTCAGGGGGTGTCAAACGTCGTCTTACCGCAGCTAGCAAACGGGCCGGATTTCGAAACCCCGATTGAGCGCGGGAAAACGGAAGAAAGCCCTCATACGCCTGCTGATCAGCATTTGCGCCGCGCGGACCCTCGCCTGCCTGGGATCTCACGCGCGACCCGGTCGGCGACTCATAGACCGGGCAGATTCGGCCCGGACGAGCATTTGAATGCCCGATATTTGCCCGAACCGGGTGCCGGGCCCGCCGGCCTGCCCCCTATGGAGGGTGATATATCAAGAAACCGAAAGATATCCGGCGCGCGACGGAATCAGACCGCCTGTGCCATTCGGGTGGCCGAAACGGGAGTGGCCGGCCCCGGCAGGCGTGCATTCCGCCCGCAGCCGCCTCCGTAAGCTGCGCATTCCGCCGTGGAGCAAGCGTCCGCGGCGGAAGTCATCGCCGCCGCGGGGGCCCGACCCTGGGCACCGTAGCGCCCGCGCCTGCCGGGCCACGGAATCAGGCCCGGCCGGACACGCGTTGGAAACAATCGTGGGGACAATTGGGCCCGGGTTGTCCCGCCCGATCCGGCACGGGCGCGACTAACCGGCTTTATCCCGTTAGATGCATTTCCAGACCAACCGGCCGCGAGGCGTGGGTGCCACGTTCCGCGCGAGAAATGAATTAGGGGTGTCCAGGAAGTGACCGAGACCACAAGCGCGGGCAGCACCGCGGTGATCGAGGCCGAAGTACGCGAAGGAACCTACGGCGCCAAGGTCGCCACCATCGAGCCTGGCGGCGCCGAGTACATCCCGCTCTCGGAGCGACACGGCAGGCCACTGCAGCAGTTCTGGACCTGGGTCTCGCCGAACATGGAGTTCGCGACGATCTTCGTCGGCATCATCGGAGTCTGGTATTTCGGCCAGTCCTTCTGGATGGCCACGCTTGCCGTCGTGCTGGGCACGGCCATCGGCTCGCTGGCCCAGGGCACCCTCGCCGCCCGCGGTCCGCTGTTCGGCGTGCCGCAGATGGTGCTGTCCAGGATTGGCTTCGGCTTCCGTGGCAATATCCTGCCGGCCGGGATCAACTCGCTGGTCGCGGGCGTGGGCTGGTTCGCGGTCAACAGCGTGAGCGGCGCCTTCGCCCTGAACGCGCTGCTGGGCTGGAACACCAGACTCTGCCTGCTGATCATCGTGGTCGTCCAGCTCGCGGTCGCCTTCTTCGGGCACAACCTGGTGCACGCGTTCGAGCGATGGGCGTTCCCCTTCCTGGTCGTGGTGTTCGTGATCGCCTCGGTCGTGATCGTCGGCAAGTCGCATCCCGGCGCCGTGCACCAGGCCGGCGGACTTGGCGGCTGGCTGATCACCTTCGGCGCCGCCTTCGGCTACGCGGCCGGCTGGAACCCGTACGCCAGCGACTACACCCGCTACCTGCCCAAGGACACCAACCGGCGGGCCGCGGGCCTGTGGGCGGCCCTGGGCGTCTTCGTCTCCTGCGTCGTCCTGGAGACGGTCGGTGCCGCCGCTGCCACCGTCACCAGCAGCGCTTCCGCCAACCCGACGGCCTCCTTCGTCGGCCTGCTGCCGACCTGGATCGCGGACATCACGCTGCTGGCGATCGCACTCGGGGCCGTCTGTGCGAACGCACTCAACGTCTACTCAGGCTCGATGTCGTTCCTCGCCCTCGGCTTCAGGCTGCCGCTGACGCTGCGGCGGGCGATCGTCGCCATCGTGTTCGGCGTCGCCGGCTTCTTCCTGGCCCTGTCCGGCCTGAGCGATGCGGGGCAGAGGTACGACAACTTCCTGCTGGTCATCGCCTACTGGAT
Source organism: Streptosporangiaceae bacterium (assembly GCA_030038495.1). Lineage (GTDB taxonomy): Bacteria > Actinomycetota > Actinomycetes > Streptosporangiales > Streptosporangiaceae > JAJYUU01. The sequence goes on along the minus strand of JASHOV010000123.1, from coordinate 2,388 downwards.
CGGTCCGTGGCTGGGCGTCTTCTTCGCCGACCAGTTCCTGCGTCGCGGCAAGCGGGTCGACGGACTGCTGTTCGACCGCAGGCACAACCCCTGGGCCGGCCTCGCGGCGATGGCGATCTCGATGGGCGTGTCGATCTGGCTGTTTGCCAACCAGACCGACTATGTCGGACTGATCCCCAGGTCTCACCCTGCATTCGGCGACCTCACGTTCGAGGTGGGCTTCCTGCTCGCGGCGGGCCTCTACGCGCTTGCGTTCAAGCTGCGGGGCGAGGGCAGCGTAGAGGAGCGCCTGGACATCCCCGGCGAGACCCCAGTGGAGGCCATGGCGCCAGAGCCCGTCTAGGAAGGGAACGTGGGCTCGGTGCGCCGGCCGCTCGTCAGGCCCGCAGGAACGTGACGGGCTCCTCCGTGCCCTGCCAGGTCACGATGTGCTGGGCCGGGGTGGACCGCGCGACGATCCTGCCGCCGCGCAGCACCAGTGTCCGCGGCGCGATCAGGCGCAGCGCGTCGGCCTCCGACGGCGCGTCGAACACGACCAGGTCCGCCGGGCCGCCCTCGCGCAGCCCGTAGCCGGGCACGCCGAGCGCCGCCGCCGGGTTCACCGTGATCATCTCGATCAGGCGCCGCAGCTCCCGATCCCCCGACATCTGGCCGTAGTGCACGAGCACGAAGGCGGCCTGCAGCGGGTCGCCGTAGCCCAGCGGGTACCAGGGATCCATCACCGAGTCGTGCCCGATGCAGACGTTGATCCCCGCCGCCTGGAGTTCCTTGACCCGGGTGTGGCCGCGCCGGACCGGCCCGGTGTCGAACCGGCCCTGCAGCACCGAGTTGTCCAGCGGGTTGGTCACCATGTGCAGGCCGGCCCTGGCGATATTGCGGATCAGCCGGTAGGCGTACGCGCCGTTGTAGGAGTGCATCGCGGTGGTGTGGCTGGCGGTGACCCGGCCCGACATCCCGCGGCGGATGGTCTCGGCCGCCAGCACCTCGACGAACCTCGAGTGATCGTCGTCGGTCTCGTCGCAGTGGATGTCCACCCGCAGGCCGTGCTCGTCGGCCAGGGCCAGGGCGAACCGGACCGACTCCACGCCGTCCTCGCGGGTGAGCTCGTAGTGCGGGATGCCGCCGATCACGTCGGCGCCCAGCTCGACCGCCTTGCGCATGAGCTCCTTGCCGCCGTCGAAACCCAGGATGCCCTGCTGCGGGAACGCGACGAGCTGGAGGTCGATCAGGCCGCGTACCTCCTCGCGCAGGTCGGCCAGCGCCCGCAGCGCGGTCAGCTGGGGGTCGCAGACGTCCACGTGACTGCGGACGTGCTGGACGCCGCAGGTCAGCTGCCAGCGCAGAACCTGGCGCACCCGCGACTGGACATCGGAGTACGTGAGGTCGCGCACCCGCTCGGCCCAGACGGCGATGCCCTCGAAGAGCGACCCGGAGATGTTGGGCCGCGGCTGCCCGACGGTCAGCACGGCATCCAGGTGGATGTGCGGCTCGACCAGCGGGGGAGTGACCAGCCTGCCGCCGAGGTCGATGACCTCCGCCACGCCGCCAGCCGGCGGCACGGTACCCGCCGGCGTCCCTGGCACGATCACGCCGTCGGCGACGGCAATGTCGGTGAGCGCGTCGTGGCCCGCCAGCCGCGCGTTACGCAGGAGCAGATCGATCATTCGCCCATCATCGCGTGCGCGGCGTGGCCCGGCATCGGGACCTCATGCATCGGTGGACGACCGATCGGTTGACGATATACCGTGACCCGATCTAGTGTCCTTGTCATGACTGCTATCGATGAGGTGGCTCGGCCAGGCGCGGAGACCAATGTCAGCCGGACACGGAAGCTGATCGGTTACGGGCTCCTGATGCTGCTGCCGTTCGCTCTGCTGACCGCCGTGATCGTGCTGGCGGCGATGGCGGCAAGCGCGGCCTCGGCGACAGGGGGCTGCGGTGGCGGCTGAGGTCGCGGCGCCGGCCCTGCCCGTGGCTGAAGGATCGGCCCGCAAAACGGCCCGGCCCGGTCGGTACTGGCTGGCCGCGACCGTCGCGCTGACCGTCGGCGCGGCGGCGGCAGCCATCGCGCTGGCACCGGCGGGCTCGGCGCCGCCGCCCGAGGGGCTGGCGTTCCTGCTATTCGTCGGCTCGTCGGTGCACGTCGCCTCCACCGGCTGGTTCTACACGGTGCCTGAGGTGCGGGCGCACATGCGCGGCCACCAGGCGCGTTTCATCTGGTGGCCGGTCGCGCTCCTTACCGGGGCGGGCGCGACCGCCGCCATGATTCCGCGGGCGGCCTTGTATTGGCTGCTGCTGCCGTACTTCGGCTGGCAGTTCTTCCACTACCAGAAGCAGAACCTGGGCATCGCGGCGCTGGCGGCATCGGCCTGCCGGGCGGCGCCGCTA
>JASHOV010000122.1 GCA_030038495.1 Streptosporangiaceae bacterium | reverse complement strand
GGTGTCCAGCCTCGGGACATGCGAATGGGGTGTCTCACGACATAGGAATACTCTGGCGATCACGGCCAGGTGGTGATCACGGCCGCAGCTGGCGGCGTGTCTCGGGACGTGGGAATGGCCTGGCCGGCACGGTCGGGCGATGTCGAAGTCACGTCTTGTCATCACCGCTGTTGTCACCGAGGGTCGCTCTCAGGGCGAGGTAGCCCGCGCGTACGGGGTCTCCCAGGGCTGGGTCAGTCGCCTGGTTGCCCGGTACCAGGCCGAGGGGGAGGCAGCGTTCGAGCCCCGGTCCCGGCGGCCGAAGACCTCTCCCGGCGCGATCAGCGACCAGGCTGCGGAGCTGATCATCCGGCTGCGTAAGGAGCTGGCCGGGCAGGGCCTGGACGCCGGCCCGCACACGATCTGCTGGCACCTGGAGCATCACCATCAGGTCCGGGTGTCGGCGGCGACGGTCAGCCGGCACCTGACCCGTGCGGGGCTGGTCACCCCGGATCCGGCGAAACGGCCGCGGTCGTCCTACCTGCGCTTCGCCGCCGAGCAGCCGAACGAGTGCTGGCAGTCCGACTTCACCCACTACCGCCTCGCCGGCGGCACGGATACCGAGATCATCTGCTGGCTGGATGACCACTCCCGGTACGTGCTGCGCCTGACCGCCCACATCCGGGTCACCGGGCCTATCGTGCTGGCCGCCTTCAAAGCCGCGTGCGCTGCGCACGGCGTCCCGGCCTCCACATTGACCGACAACGGCACCGTCTACACGGCCCGCTTTGTCGGCGGCCGCAACGGCCTGGAACACGAGCTGCGCCGCCTCAAGGTGAAGCAGAAGAACGGCAAACCGAATCATCCCCAGACCCAGGGCAAGATCGAGCGATTCTGGCAGACCCTCAAGAAATGGCTCACCGCCCAGCCCGACCAGCCCGCCACCATCGCCCAGCTCCAGGCACTCCTCGACACCTTCACCAGCTACTACAACAACCACCGCCCCCACCGGTCACTACCGCACCGGGCCACCCCCGCCACCACCTACACCGCCAGGCCCAAAGCCACCCCCGCCACCCAGCCCGCCGGCGGCCACGACCGGGTCCGCGCTGACCGCGTCGACGCCGACGGCAAGCTCACCCTGCGCTACAGCGGCCGCCTCCACCACATCGGCATCGGCCGGACCCACGCCCGAACCCGCGTCCTCATGCTCGTCCACGACCTCGACATCCGCGTCATCAACGCCGCCACCGGCGAACTCCTCCGCGAGCTCACCCTCAACCCCGACCGCGACTACCAGCCCACCGGCCGCCCGCCCGGACCCCCGCCCCGCACACCCCGCAAAACCAGAGACCCCGAACCCTGATCAAGGGTTCGGGGTCATTCCGATGTCGTGAGACACCACAATGTGGAGCTGAGGGGATTTGAACCCCTGACCCCCTCGATGCGAACGAGGTGCGCTACCGGACTGCGCTACAGCCCCTGGAACGCCAGTCAGCGTAGCAAATGCGGGGACTTCCTGCTCACTGGCGACGGTTCCGTGCGTCCCGGCCGTCCCGCCCCCGCCCACGGGCGGGCCGGATGCGGCCTAGCTGGCCGCGGCCCTGCTGGCCGACAGCTCGGTCAGGCGGGCCCTGACCGCGGGCCACTCGGCGGCGGTGATCGAGTACCGGGCCGAGTCCCTGGGCCGGCCGTCCGCGGCGAGGCGATGCGAGCGCAGGATGCCCTCGAACTGGCCGCCGATGCGCTGGATCGCCCGCGCCGACCGCTCGTTCCTGGCGTCGGTGTGGAAGCACACGCCCTCGACCTGCCAGGTCTCGAAGGCGAACGTGAGCATCAGCCGCTTCATCTCGGTATTCGCGCCCGTCCTGATGGCCGAGCTGGCCAGCCAGGTGTGGCCGATCTCGCAGGTGTCCGGACCCTCGTGGCCGTGCCGCGGGTGACCCTCGGGCCACGGCCACCACTGCAGATCCCATAGCCTCGTCGAGCCGATCACCGTCTCGTCCGCCAGCCGGATGACGGCGAACGGGGCCGCCGTCGCCGCCGCGCGGGCGGCTTCGGCCAGCGCGATGTAGCGGGCCGCCCCGGCCTCCGTGGTCGGCACGGTGGTCATCCGGTACAGGTCGCCGGCGCCCGCCGAGGCCGCGACCAGCCCCGCGGCGTGCCGCTGCTGCAGGGGCTCAAGCCGTACGCAGTCGCCGGTCAGCTCGGGTCGCAGGAAGACCATGACAGACTCCTCAAAGTTTGTTACAGTACATAATACTATTATGCCAATACATTATCGTCCATCGGGCTCGACCGCCAACGAGTTGGTGGCCGACATCGAGGCCGCGGTCCGCGACGGCAGGCTGCAGCCGGGAGCCGCGCTGCCCGCAGTCCGCTCCCTGGCTGCGGAACTGCGGCTCAGCCCGGCAACCGTGGCGTCCGCCTACCGCGACCTGGGGGTCAAGGGCATCGCCCGCGGGCACAAGCGGGCCGGGACCCGGATCACCGGGGCGCCGCCGACGGCGCCGCGGCCGCCGCTTGTCGTTCCTTCTGGCGTACGGGACCTGATCGCGGGCTCGCCGGATCCGGCCCTGCTGCCCGCGTTCCCCCCGCTGGTCGCCCGGCGAGCGGGACCGGTGTCGCCGCGGCTGTACGGCGACGCGCCGATGTCGCCCGAGCTGGCCGACTTGGCGGCGGCCAGGTTCCGGGCGGACGGGATCGATCCCGGTCACCTGGCCGTCGTCGGGGGAGCGCTCGACGGCGTGGAACGCGTTGTCGGGGCGTGGCTGCGCCCTGGCGACCGGCTCGCGGTGGAGGATCCCGGCTACCCGCCGCTGCTGGACCTGCTGGCGGCCATGGGGATCACGCCCGTGCCAGTCGGTCTGGACGAGTTCGGCGCCCGCCCGCAGGCGCTGGCGGACGCGCTCGCCGCCGGCTGCCACGCAGTCGTCCTGGTTCCGCGCGCGCAGAGCCCGACCGGAGCCGCGTGGGACACCGCGCGGGCGGCGGAGCTCTCCGCGGTGCTGGCGAGACATCCGGACGTGCTGGTCGTGGAGGACGACCACGCGGGTGACGTCGCGGGAGCGCCCGCGCTGACCGTCGGCAGCGGCCGTGACCGCTGGGTCACGATCAGGTCGATCTCCAAGTCGCTCGGCCCCGACCTCCGGCTGGCCGTCCTCGCGGGCGATGCCGTCAGCATCGCCAGGGTGGAGGGCCGCCAGGCCCTCGGCACCGGCTGGGTCAGCTACCTGCTGCAGGAGACCGTGGCGGCGCTCTGGCGGGACCCAAGGGTTGCCGGGCTGCTGGAACGCGCGCGGGCTGCCTATGCGCAGCGGCGGGAGCACCTGATCGGAGAGCTTGCGCAGCGCGGCGTGGTGGCGTCCGGCCGGTCGGGCATGGCCGTCTGGGTAAGGGTGGCGGACGAGCTCGGCGTTACCTCCGCGCTGCTCGGCCGCGGCTGGGCGGTGGCGCCGGGGGAGCGGTTCAGGATCGCATCGCCGCCAGGAATCCGGATCGGGATCGGGACGCTGACCCCGGCGGAGTCAGCCCGGCTGGCCGCCGACCTCAGTGAGTGCATGACCCGCCGGCCGCGCCGCACGGACTGATCCGCGCCGCTAGTCGCCCACCGCCCGCATCGTGGCGTCCTCGTACTGGTCGTAAAGCTGATCGCCGAGCCGCGCCGAGATGTCGATGACCTGCGCGGTGCCGGCCGGACGCGCAGCCCGCGCGCGCTGGTGTGCGGCCAGGGCGCGCTGCTCCTCGGCCGCTCGCCAGCGTCGCTCGGCGTCCGCGACAGCTGCCTCGCGGAGGAGGAGGAGATACAGGCCGAGCATTCCCGCGGGCGGCAGACACATCAACCACGAGGTGAGCTTCAGATACGTGCAGGTCGCCGCCATGACCATGAGCGTGACCAGAACGGTCAGCATCCGGCGCCTTGCCTGCAGCACCTTAGATCGGGAGACGGTCGCTGCCGGTCTGCTTCGCCGCTCATCGCGCCCGGTCGGTGCGGCGTCCTCGCTGGCGTCGGCCTCGCCGCCCGTTTCCTCCTCGTCCCGGCCGGGCGCGTTGTGTTCCTGCCGCATGTCTTCGTGATCGGTGTTCTCTCCGCCGAGCAGATGCGGTCGGCGCAGCCATCGCGGTATCAGCACGAAAGCCCAGATCGCGACGATGGCGAGATAAAGCAGTGCGCTGCTCAAGGGCCGTCCCCGCCTCGGTGACGGGTGGTCAGCCCGTACGCCAGCAGCCGTATCTGCGGCGGGCAATATACGGATTCAGGCGTAGCCACGTCACGCACCGTAAAGGGCAGCGACAGCATTGACGAGCATTCCGCCCGGTGTGTCGCGAGATCGCATGCGTACGGACCGCATGCGTGCCGATATGACCGGGTGCGCTCCGCGAATGTAAGCGGCTAACGGGAAAGCCTGGCCGCTAGGAAGCGCCCAGCCTGGCCGACATGACAGTACTGCGCCAGCGGCGCATGAGCCCGTTAGGCACGTCCTCGACCGTCATCGCATAGCAGATGTGGTCGTGCCACGCACCGTCAATGTGCAGGCACCGGCGCCGCAGGCCTTCCTCGCGGAAACCGAGCTTCTCCACCACCCGCCGGCTCGCGGTGTTCTCCGGCCGGATCGTGGCCTCGATCCTGTGCAGGCCGACGCCGAAGAAGCACTGATCCAGCGCCATCGCCAGCGCGGTCGGGATGATCCCCCGGCCGGCGAACGCCTCGTCGATCCAGTACCCGACCTGCGCCGACCGGGAGGAACCCCACACGATGCTGCCGATCGTCAGCTGGCCGGCGAAGTGATTGTCGTAGGTGACCACCCAGGGGAGCGTCAGTCCGCGCCTGGCCTCGCGCCGCATTGTCCTCGCCATCGCCACGTAGGGCCCGAGGCTGGATCTGTACAGCGGGGTTTCCGG